>NZ_JBVKBV010000006.1:0-362031 GCF_055635345.1 Streptomyces sp. NPDC111516
TGGATGGGGTCTCCCCTGCTCGAACGAAGTTGAGAGCTTGGGGAAGGAGCTACCAGGGCTTTTGGCCAACGCGGAAGGGGGTCCCCCCTGGCCCTCAAGGCCTTGGGGGAGTGCGTGCTGGGCGGCGCGACGGGGCAAAGCTTGCCGGGAGGGGCACTAGCCCGCCTGAGGCGTCTTCGCACACACGCTGTCCCCCGCACCTGTGCCCAGGGTGCGGGGGACAGCCCTTTCCGTGCCCCGGCTTCGCGGCGCGCCCGTCCGCTGCGGGTAGTAGCCGCCGCTCCACGGCAGTGAGGTCCGGCCGGTCCGCGCCGCCGCCCGTGCGTCGGACGTGGAAGCGGACCCGGTGGCGCCGCATGTGGCCGGAAGGCGCAGTCCGGCCGCAACCCGCACAGCACCGGGCATCCGTCCGTCTCAGCCTTTCCCTGCACACCCATTCCTGACGGGCCGTCAGTTCAGTAACCTGACTAAGTGTCAGCTTTGGGCTGGCCGGTCACGAACACCCGACGGACTTCGAGCAGGAGTGGGCGGAACGATGCTTGGATCGACTCACGGCACCCTCACCACCGACTTCCGCGCCAGGGTGGTGGCCTGCGGCGAAGAACCGCACGCCATCGTCCACAGCATGGCGGCCGCCGCCGCGGAGGGCGATCTCGACGTCAGCGGCCGCCCGCTGCACGCGCCCGTGCCGGACCTGGACCGGTTCTTCCGGCCCGAGTCCGTGGCCGTCATCGGCGCGTCCGACACCGAAGGGCGGCCCAACACGGGAATCACCCGGCAGCTCATCGCCTGGGCCGATCGGGTCGGAGCCCGGCTGCACCCCGTGCATCCCACCAGGAAGTCCGTCTTCGCACGGCCCTGTTCTCCTTCCGTCGCGGACCTGCCGGAGCAGGTCGATCTGGCCGTGTTACTGGTCGGCGATCCACTTCCGGTGATCGAGGAACTCGCGCAGGCCAAGGTGAAGTTCGCCGTCGCCTTCGCCTCCGGGTTCGCCGAGACCGGGGAGGAGGGCGCCGCCGCCCAGGCACGGCTGGCCGCGGCGGTGGAGCGGTCCGGGCTGCGGCTGCTCGGGCCGAACACCAACCTCAACGCCTTCGAGGAGTTCCGGGACGATCTGGACGGGCCGGCGATCGCGCTGATCACCCAGTCCGGTCACCAGGGACGCCCCGTCTACACCCTTCAGGAGCTGGGCGTGCGGCTCTCGCACTGGGCGCCCACGGGCAACGAGGCGGATCTGGAGACCGCCGACTTCATCTCGTACTTCTCGCAGCGCCCCGAGGTCGGGGCCATCGCCTGTTACGTGGAGGGACTCAAGGACGGGCGCTCCTTTCTCCTCGCCGCGGACCGGGCGGCGCGGGCCGGGGTTCCGGTGGTGGCGGTCAAGGTGGGACGTACGGAGGCAGGGGCCAGGATGGCCGCGTCACACACCGGCAAGCTGACCGGCGCCGACCAGGTGGTGGACGCGGCGATGCGGCAGTTCGGCGTGATCCGGGTGGACGGACTCGATGAGCTCCAGGACACCGCGGCCCTGCTGGCGCGGGCACGGAGGCCGCAGGCCGACGGCGTCGTCGTGTATTCGATCTCGGGCGGCACGGGGGCGCACTTCTCGGACCTGGCGACGGGAGCCGGACTGAAGCTCCCCACCCTGTCCGAGGCGAAGCAGCGCGAACTGCACGAGTGGATCCCCGACTATCTGAACGTGGCGAATCCGGTCGACAACGGCGGCCATCCGGTCGGCGACTGGCGCGGTCGGAAGATCATCGACGCGATCCTCGCCGACCCCGCCGTCGGGGTGCTGATCTGCCCGATCACCGGCCCCTTCCCCCCGATGAGCGACAAACTCGCGCAGGACCTGGTGGACGCGGCGGAGACCACGGACAAGCTGGTGTGCGTGGTGTGGGGCTCGCCCGTCGGTACGGAGGACGCGTACCGCACGACGCTGCTCGGCTCGTCCCGCGTCGCCACCTTCCGCACCTTCGGCAACTGCATCACCGCCGTGAAGGCCTACCTGGACCACCACCGGTTCGCCGCTTCCTACCGCTCTCCCTTCGACGAGGCTCCGCGCACGCCGTCGCCCTCGTTCCGCAAGGCGCAGGCACTGATGCGCCCGGGCCACCAGCTGAGCGAGCACGCGGCGAAGCAGCTGCTGCGCGCGTACGGAATCCGCGTACCGCGCGAGCAGCTGGTGACGAGCGCCGCGGCGTCCGTCCGGGCGGCGGGGCTGGTCGGCTACCCGGTCGTCATGAAGGCGTCGGGCGCCCGGCTCGCCCACAAGACCGAGCTGGGCCTGGTCAAGGTCGGGCTCACCTCCGCCAGCCAGGTGCGGGACGCCTATCGCGAACTGACCGACATCGCGCGTTACGAGGGTGTCGAGCTGGACGGGATCCTGGTCTGCCAGATGGTCGAGCGCGGCGTCGAGATGATGGTCGGCGTCACGCAGGACCCGTTGTTCGGGCCGACGGTGACGGTGGGGCTCGGCGGCGTACTGGTCGAGGTGCTGCACGATGCGGCGGTACGGGTGCCGCCGTTCGGCGAGGACCAGGCGCGGGCGATGCTGGGCGAACTGCGCGGCCGGGCCCTGCTGGAGGGCGTACGCGGCGGTCCGCCGGTGGATGTGGACGCGCTCGTCGAGGTCGTGCTGCGGGTGCAGCGGATGGCGCTGGAACTGGGCGACGACCTCGCCGAACTCGACATCAACCCGCTGATGGTGCTCGGGCGGGGACAGGGCGCGGTGGCACTGGACGCGCTCGCCGTCTGCCGCTGACCGAACACAGCGCCGGTCGTCCCGGCGACGGCACCACCGGTCGTCCCGGCAACCGCAGCACCGGCCGACTCGCCGGTCACCCCTACCGCCGCGCCGCCACCGGCCACACCACTCACCCAGGAGCTGCCTCATGCCGTCCTCCCCCGAAGACACCACCGACCCGTCCGGGTCACCGGACTCATTGATACTCCACGCCACTGACAACGGCGTCTCGTGGATCACCCTGAACCGCCCCGAGGCGATGAACGCGGTCACCTGGGACCAGCGGGAACGCGTCATCGCCCTCCTCGCCGAGGCCTCCGCCGACCCGGCGGTCCGGGCCGTCGTCCTCACCGCCACCGGCCGCGGCTTCTGCGCGGGCGCCGACCTGCGCGGCGCCCCTTCGACGGGCGACCGGGTACCCGGCGACGTGGCCCGCACCATCCGGCTCGGCGCCCAGCGCCTGATCGCCGCGGTCCTGGACTGCGAGAAGCCGGTGATCGCGGCCGTCAACGGCACGGCGGCGGGCATCGGCGCGCACCTCGCATTCGCCTGCGATCTGGTGCTGGCCGCCGAGTCGGCGAAGTTCATCGAGGTGTTCGTACGCCGTGGCCTCGTACCCGACGGCGGCGGCGCGTACCTCCTGCCGCGCCTGATCGGCCCGCAGCGCGCCAAGGAGCTGATGTTCTTCGGCGACTCGCTCCGGGCCGCGGAGGCGGAACGGCTGGGGCTGGTCAACCGGGTCGTCCCGGACGAGGAGTTGGCGGCGACCGCCCGCGCGTGGGCGCAGCGGCTGGCCGAGGGGCCGACGCGTGCGATCGCCGCAACCAAGCAGCTCGTCAACGCATCGCTGGACTCCGACCGGGCGACGGCCTTCGCAGCGGAGGCGAATGCCCAGGAGATCAATATGACCACGCAGGACGCCAACGAGGGGGTGGCGAGCTTCGTGGAGCGGCGCACGCCGAAGTACCGGGGGCTGTGACCCCGATGCCGCTTGCACCGTCCTCCCCTGCCGCGGGGTGCCACTGCCCGTGGTCCGTGGCCACGGGGCTCCTGCCGTGCTGTGCGGCCGGAACCCGCCGGTTGGCGTGGGCCACCGGCGAATCCCGGCCACAACCTGCCTACACCTCGGCGAACACATCCTCGACCGACGCGGCGGCAGGAGCACGCAGAAGCCAACAACTCAGAACGTCGAGATCGGTACAGCCCAAGATGCGCTCACGCGCCTCGTCAGGCACATCCACACCCGACTGCTCAAGGAAGAGCAAGATGCCCCGCGCAATGCCCTCTGCACGGCCCTCGTCCCGGATTTCCTCCGACATGAAGGACTTGTAAAAGGAAAGGTCCACGGCCACCAGGTTCCTCCACTGTTGTGCGGCCGGGCGGTTGCCCAAGTCTTGTGCGGTGAGTTCGACGATGGGATTGGCGATGGTTTCCGGTACGTCCCGCAGAGCGGTAGACAGCGTTTTCAGTATGGCACCGATGTCCGGATCGCCTGCGTGTGTGATCGCCGCCAGCGTGGTCAGCGCCAGGTCCTTGCGGGCCTCCGCCACATCCCTGATCACCGGCATGTTGTGCGGGCCCGCGACGAGGGCTTGCAGGGTGAGCGCGGGTGATTGCGGGTGGCCTACGTGGAACGGGCGTGCTGCCCATTCGGCGGTCGCTCTGTCCTGGCAGACGACCAGCAGCATGGGAGGCAGCCTGTACTTCGCCTGAAGGTACGACAGGTAGTACATCCAGCTCGCGGGCTTGTCCGGGTCCTTCTTGCCCTGGGCCTCGATCGCGAGGAGGTACGCCTGGTCGTCCTCCATGTCGATGCGCAGCAGGGTATCGACACGGCGTTCGAGGGGCCTGTTCTCGGTGAGGTCCGTGGGCATGACGGTGGCCGAGGCGGGTGGGCCGATCGTGACCCCCAGTACCTCGGAGACGCGGGAGAAAAGCCCCGGGTACTCCTGAAAGATGCGGTGCATCGCCTCGTGGGACGAGCTGACCATGTGGGTTTCCTAGAGTTGTCGAACGGTCGGATGGAAGTTGTCGGTCCGGCAGTCGGGGCACTCTCCTGACTCCGCCGCGCGGAATGCCCGGTCGCAGCTCTCGCAGTTCTGCAGCGGGAAGGGCCGGGGCGGGACATCGGCCGGGGATCGGAACGGAGGCAGTGGCGGAAGCCGGGCCGTGAGCCGGTGCGCGAGGAGCCCGGCAGGGCGGAGCAGCCGTTCGGGTGGGAGTTCGCTGGTCAGGGCGTGTTCCACGGCGGCGGGGCCGACCTCGCGCTCCAGCCATGCGGCCACCCCCGGGGTCAGGAAGTCCACATCCTGTGCGGAGAGCAGGAGGCGCGGATCCTGGCGATGCAGCCCGGCGAGCAGGTCGGCGGCGGTCCGGAGGAGGGACGCTGCGGGAAAGGCCGGCTGCGGTACGGGCAGGGGCGTGGACCGGCTGCGCGGGACGCGCTCGCGGCGTACTGCGGGGACGGGCTCACGGCCTGGTGTGGGCACGGTCCGGGCCGGGGACCTGAGCGGGCGCGTGTCGTCGGCTTCGGGCTCCCGGCAGGGTCGGATCGACGCAGGCGGCCGGGCCGTACGTTGCGGGCGCGGTGGACGCTCGCGGCCCGGTGCGGTTCCTGCGGGCCGCCGGTCGGGGGGCTGGTTGCAGGAGACGGTACGGGTGACGATCCGGCCGTCGGCCAGGCGCGTGCGGGTGCGCCGCAGGTAGCCGTGGGCTTCGAGTTCGCGTAACGCTGCGGCAATCCGGGCCTCGCTCTCCGGAATGCGGCCGGTGAGGTCCTTGATGCCGATCCCGGCTCCGGCGGGCAGCGACTGGATGTGCGCGGCGAGCCCGATCGCGATGAGGGAGAGCTCGCGGTGCTGGGTGAGGTGGTTGCCCACGACCGTGAAACGGCTGGTGTGCCGGGAGTTGTCGTGCACGACGCCGGAGTACGACGCGGCGTCTCCGCGTGTGCGGGACGGGGCGCGCGAGGGCGCGCTAATCTGCTGGGTATCCATCGGGAAGGGTTCTCTTCCTCGTTGGTCAGGCCCTCGATCGGGATGCCAGTCCCGGCCGGGGGCCGTCGCATGTCTGGGGGTTGTTCGTCGCGGCGAGCATATGCCGGCCAACCAGCCCGAATCGCAGCCAAGTTGGCCAATCTCACCCATGTGGGTGACGGGAGGCAGGGTGGGGTTGGGAAGGTTCATTTCCCAAGTTCTTCAAGGCTTTTGATGTCGCGGGGAGCCGCGTCGCGGACCACCGGATCGTGGAAATCCGCGACCCGGTGGCGGCGGTCACGGTACGAGGTCGAGTTCGGCCCAGACGGTCTTATGAGGGAAGGGCCCGGGACTGACGCCCCAACGGTCCGCAAGCGCCTCGACGATCAGCAGGCCGCGCCCGGATTCGCAGTCACCGTCCGGCAAGGCCGTGTTCCCCGGGCCGGGCGGAAGGCACTCGCCGCGGGCGTCGCTCACCTCGATCCGCAGGAGTGCGCCGCCGTCGTGAACCGTGAGGCCCAGGCGGAAGTCCCGCCCCGGCACGCGGCCATGGGCCATGGCATTGGCCGCCAGTTCGGCGACGATCTGCGCGGCCGACTCCGACGGGAGTCCCAACTCGCCCAGATGTGCGGTGGTGAGCAGCCGGGCCAGCCTGGCTCCCCGTCGGGTGGGCGAGAGCAACATGGTGAACCTGCTGCTGGGAGCGGGGGGTTGGGAGAGGTTGATTTCTTGTTTCACGTCACTCAGCGTGGCCGGGCACACTTACGCTGACCAGTGATCAAGCGGATGCGTACGGTGACTGTCCGGCGCTTGTCCGGAGCTGTCCGGGCTGTCCGGAGCAGGCGTGCGGGTAGATGGTGCCGCGATGGTGACGGCACATCGGAGGTGGCGCGGATGCGGGTGGATGCGAACGGTACGGAGCGATCCGGGGGCGAGACGGACGAGCCCGGTTGGGAGGTCGACCCCGACGACGAGTCGGGCGCGGCCGTCGTCGCCACGGTGGGGCGGCAGTTGAGGCTGCGCCGGGAGGCGGCCGGAATGCGAGCGGCCGAGTTCGGTGTGGCGATCGGGTACGGGGAGGACCAGGTCTACAAGGTCGAGGCCGGCAAGCGGATTCCGCGCCCGGAGTATCTGGACAGAGCGGACGAGGTGCTGGGCGCGGGTGGGCTGCTCACCGCGATGAAGAAGGACGTGGCGGAGGTCCGGTACCCGAAGAAGATTCGGGATCTGGCGCGGATGGAGGCGCGGGCGGTCGAGCTGCTGTCGTACGGCGACCACAACCTGCACGGTCTTTTGCAGACGGATGAACATGCCCGAGCGCTACTCGGGACGCGCCGACCTGCGTACTCCCAGGATGAGCTGGAACGCATGGTCGCTGCTCGTACGGCTCGGCGTTCCATCTTCGACCGGTCACCAGCACCGGATCTCAGCTTTGTCCTGGAAGAAGTGACGCTGCGCCGCCCGATCGGAGGGACAATGGTGCGACGCCAGCAGCTTGAGCACCTGTTGGAGGTTGGGCAGATGCGGAACGTCGAGATTCAGGTGATGCCGACCGACCGCTGGGACCACCCGGGAACAGGCGGAAAGATCCAGGTGCTGAAGTTCAGCGACGGTTCTGGAGTGGGGCGTACCGATGGCGTGCATGGCGGGCGTCCGGTCTCTGATCCGCGACAGCTCCGAGTCCTTGAACTGCGGTATGGCATCATCCGGGCCGAGGCTCTCACTCCAAGGGAGTCGCTGGCCTTCATCGAGCAAGCGCTGGGAGAGACATGATCCGCAAGACCTCTGCCGAGGATGCTCCCGAACTGAAGTGGTTCAAGAGCAGCTACAGCGACAGCAGCGACGGCAACGACTGCGTCGAGATCGCCACCACCCCCAACACGGTCCACGTCCGTGACTCCAAGAACGCCCAGGGCCCCCGGCTCGCCGTCACCCCTGACGCCTGGGCAGACTTCGTGACGTACGCCGCCGGGAACTGACCCTCAACAAGCTCTCTCCGCCCGCCGGGTGGCCCGAGCCCCTCACCGCCTGAGCGTGTACCAGTCCGGTAAGTCGAGATCGCCGTACTCGCGATTGAGTTCCGGCCGTTCCGCCGTGCCGCTGATCCGCCAGCCGTCGGCGTCGCCGCCGAAGGAGCAGCCCTCGATCTCGAGCCGCACGCTCTGCTCCCATGTGCTCGCGTCCTCGGGCTCGTAGGACCACGTACCCCGCTCCGAGCAACGGTACTTCCCGGCTTCCGGCACCGCACCGTGCTCGACGGCGGAGTCGTGGTCCGTCAGCGCATCGGCGCGCGCCGTGCCGTCGGCGGCCAGCCGCAGCGGAGTTCGGCGAGCAAAGTGCGGGTGCGCCGTTCGATCTCGTCGCGGATCGGGCGGACGGCCTCGACGCCCTGGCCGGCCGGGTCGTCGAGCGTCCAGTCGAGGTACTTCTTGCCGGGGAAGACGGGGCAGGTGTCGCCGCAGCCCATGGTGATCACCACGTCGGACGCCTGCACGGCTTCCACGGTCAGCACCTTCGGCGTCTCGGCGGACATGTCGATGCCGACCTCCGCCATTGCCTGTACCGCGGCCGGGTTCACGGCGTCGGCCGGAGCGGACCCGGCCGAGCGGACCTCCACGCGGTCGCCTCCGAGGTGGGTGAGGAAGGCGGCGGCCATCTGCGAGCGGCCTGCGTTGTGGACACATACGAACAGCACGGACGGCTTGGACTCGGATGGCTTCTCAGACACGGGCGGAACCTTTCGGGGCAGCGGCCCGACCGGTCGCCGGGGCGGCCTGGGTGAAGAATCGGCGGGTGGCCAGGGCGACATGAACCAGGCCGATCAGAACAGGAACCTCGATGAGGGGGCCGACGACTCCCGCGAGGGCCTGGCCGGAGGTGGCGCCGAAGGTGGCGATGGCGACCGCGATGGCGAGTTCGAAGTTGTTGCCCGCGGCGGTGAATGCAAGCGTCGTCGCCTTCGGGTAGTCGAGTCCCACCGCACGGCCGAGAGCCATGGACCCGGCCCACATCAAGGCGAAGTACACAAGCAACGGCAACGCGATGCGGACGACGTCGAGGGGCTTGGAGGTGATGGCGCCGCCCTGAAGGGCGAAGAGCACGACGACGGTGAACAACAGCCCGTACAGGGCGAACGGGCCGATCCGGGGAATCAGCTTCGTCTCGTACCAGACGCGGCCCCTGGCCCTTTCTCCCAGTCGGCGGGTGAGGAAGCCGGCCAGCAGCGGAATGCCGAGGAAGACGAGCACGGCGCGGGCGATCTCCCACACGGAGACGTCGAGGGCGGTCTGCTCCAGACCGAGCCGGCCGGGCAGGACCGAGAGGTAGAACCAGCCGAGCAGGCTGAACGCGAGGACTTGGAAGACGGAGTTGAGGGCGACGAGGACGGCAGCGGCCTCACGGTCGCCGCAGGCCAGGTCGTTCCAGATGACGACCATGGCGATGCACCGGGCGAGACCGACGATGATCAGGCCGGTGCGGTACTCGGGAAGGTCGGGCAGGAAGATCCAGGCGAGCGCAAACATCAGCGCCGGGCCGACGACCCAGTTCAGCACCAGGGACGGGATGAGCAGCCGCCGGTCGCGGGTGACGGTCTCCAGCCGGTCGTAGCGGACCTTCGCAAGGACCGGGTACATCATCACGAGGAGGCCGAGCGCGATCGGCAGCGAGACGCCGGTGACGGTGACCTTCGCGAGCGTCTCGCCGAGACCGGGGGCCATGTGGCCCAGGCCGAGGCCGGCGGCCATCGCAGCCAGAATCCACAGGGCCAGGAACCGGTCCAGGAACGACAACCGCCCGGCGACCGGCCCTGCGGTCCCGGTGCTCACGAGGCGGCCCCGGCAGGAACCGTCTCGGGGTGCTGTTGCCCGGCGGGGCGGGTGAGGACGGCGGCGAGGCGGTCGGTCATCTCGGGCAGCAACCGGTAGTACACCCACGTCCCGCGCCGCTCGGAGTCGATGAGCCCGGCCTGCTTCAGCAGCTTGAGGTGGTGGGAGATCGTCGGCTGGGACAGGTCGAAGGCAGGTGTGAGGTCACAGACGCAGACCTCCCCGCCCGCGCGGGAGGCGATCATCGACAGCAACCGCAGCCGCACGGGGTCGCCCAAGGCCTTGAACACCTTCGCCAGCGACTCCGCCCGGTCCTCGTCCAGCGGCGCGGTCAGCAGCGTGGGGCAGCATCCGTCAGCACCGTCCTGGCCGAGCACCACAAGTTCTTGTTTCGACATGCCTCTATGTTGATGTTTTTCGATTCAAGGCGCAAGGTTGCATCGACAGATATCAATGCACCCTGCCCAGGGAGACTTCCATGTCCCGTGTCCAGCTCGCGCTCAACGTCGCCGACCTTGAAGCGTCGGTCGCCTGCGGGGCTCGCGACGTTCGAGGAGAACGACACGTCCTGCTGCTATGCGCTTCAGGACAAGGTATGGGTGCACGGGCCCGGAAAGGAGCCGTGGGAGGTCTACGTCGTCAAGGCGGATGCCGACCGGATGGGCAAGAGCGCAGCCCTGGACGGCGATCACTGCTGCGTAGCCGAGTCCGACCGGGTCCACCCACCGACAGAGCTCACAGGGGTTCCTATCTGACGTATCGTCAGTTTCAATGGGAAGCGTGATGGGACACGCAGGCATGGCCGCCACCGCCGTCCGGTACCTCAGGTCCGTCGGCGCCGCCACCACCGCAGGGCCGGCACCGGTCGATCCACTGCCGCGCCCGGAACTGCGGGCTGTCGCGGACGACGAGAGACACCCCGTCGACGCGTCCGAATTCCGCCGCGTGCTGGGGCACTTCGCCAGCGGGGTCACCATCGTCACCGCCCACGACCCGGACGACGCGGAGGGACCGGCGGGCTTCGCCTGCCAGTCGTTCGCCTCGCTCTCCCTGGACCCGCCGCTGGTCACGTTCATGGTTGCCCGTACGTCGACGACCTGGCCGCGCATAGCCCGCGCCGGAGCGTTCTGCGTCAACATCCTGGGCGCGGACCAGGGCGCGCTGTGCCGGAGCTTCGCGGTGAGCGGGGCCGACAAGTTCGCGGGGGTGGTGTACGGGCCGACTCCGGCGACCGGGTCGCCGCTGCTGGACTCCGTACCGGCCTGGATCGACTGCCGCGTCCAGGCCGTCCACACCGGGGGCGACCATCTGATCGTGGTCGGCCGGGTGGAGGCACTGGGGGCGGCGGACGGGGGCGATCCGCTGCTGTTCCACCGGGGGAGGTTCGGACGGTTCAGCGGGTGAGCGGGCGGGCCGGGTCCGTCACCGGACGGCCGCCACAGCTGCCCGGGGCTGTCGCCGGATCACCAGCGCCATCAGTGCCGCCGTCGCGCACAGCGCCCCCGACGCGTACCAGACCACGTCGTACGAGCCGAACACGTCGCGCGCCACACCGCCCAGGAACGCCACCAGCGCCGCGCCCACCTGGTGGGAGGCGAGGACCCAGCCGAAGACGATGGCGCTGTCCTCGCCGTACTGCTCGCGGCACAGGGCCAGCGTCGGCGGGACGGTGGCGACCCAGTCCAGGCCGTAGAAGACGATGAAGAACACCATCGGCGGATGGACCGTAGGCGCCATCAGCATCGGCAGGAAGAGCAGCGAGACGCCGCGCAGGGCGTAGTAGACGGCGAGGAGCCGACGGGCGTCGAAGCGGTCGGTGAGCCAGCCGGAAAAGATCGTGCCGATGACGTCGAAGACCCCGATGACGGCGAGCAGCGAGGCCGCCGCGGTGATGGGCATGCCGTGGTCGTGGGCCGATGGCACGAAGTGCGTACGGATCAGGCCGTTGGTCGAGGCCCCGCAGATCGCGAACGTGCCGGCGAGCAACCAGAACGGGCCGGTGCGCGCCGCGTCGGCCAGTACGCGTACGGTCCGCCTCGCCGCACCGCGTGCGGGTGCGGGCTGCCGGGTGGTCGTGCAGCAGGAGCCGGACGAACGGGACGACGACCAGGGCGGCGAGCGCGACGGTCACCGAGGCCGGACGCCAGCCGTGCTCCGCGACGATCCAGGCGCACAGCGGCAGGAACACCAGCTGGCCGGAGGCGCCCGCCGCGGTGAGGATGCCGGTGACCAGGCCGCGCCGGGCCACGAACCAGCGGTTGGTGACCGTGGCGGAGAAGGCCAGCGCCATCGAGCCGGTGCCGAGGCCGACGAGCAGCCCCCAATAGATCATCAGCTGCCAGGAGGCCGTCATCCAGACACTGGCCAGCGCCCCGGCCGCCACCGCCCCGAGCGCGACGACGACGACCCGGCGGATGCCGAAACGGTCCATCAGCGCGGCGGCGAACGGTGCCGTGAGCCCGTACAGCGCCATGTCGATGGAGACGGCGAGTCCGATCTCGCCGCGCGACCAGCCGAATTCCGTGTGGAGCGGGTCGATGAGGAGGCCGGGCAGGGAGTTGAAGGCGGCGCCACCGATGATCGTCACGAAGGTGACGACGGCGACGAGCCAGGCGCGGTGAACGCGCAGGCGGGAGCGCCGGCCGGCGGCTGCGGGGGCGGCCTGCCGGTCGTCGTCCCGGGCGGCGCTTTCGGTTGTCTGGGTCACGTCACTCAGCATCGGGTCGCGACATGTCTGTTCACGAGTGGCCGGAGGGCCACCCTTCGCAGGGATCGGGCCACACGCCGGGGACGGTCCCGGGACTGTGCGTACGATCACCTGTCGGCCGGCGGCCGTACGCCACGCCGTCGTCGTCGTACACCGAAGCCTTCGCCACGTAACGAACCGGGGGATCTCATGCAGTGGGCAGCACGCCAGCATTTCCACCACCGCTCCGCGCTGATGCAGGGCTGGGGCGCCGTGCTTCTGATCGTCGCCTGCGCCCTGTGGATCTGGCTGGGCTTCCTGTTGGTGGAACAGCAGGACGCGTACTGCTACCGGGTCACGACGGAATGCGAGATGATCACCGAGTGGCCGAAACAGCTGGCCGTTCTGGGGATCTCCGCCCCCTTGTCCGTGTGCGGTGCGGCGCTGCTCGTCGCGGGCAGTGTGCGCAGGCAGACCAGCGCCCATGTCTTCGAAGTCATCGAGATGCAGAAGTCCGAGGAGCGCTCCCGGAGCAAGTAGCCAGGGCCGCCACGGCCCAGGCGCACCCCGCCCCCACCGCGTACCAGAACAGGTCGGGTGCGTCGAAGGTCGAGCCGAGCACCAGCCGCGCCATCGCGCTGTGCCGGGAGAGTTCCGCGGGCACCCCCGTCAGTTGCAGCAGCTCGACCGCCCAGCTGAACGCGAGCGCCGTCCCGGCCGTGACGGCCGGCCGCGCACGCGGGGCGATCACGGTGGCCAGGGCGCAGATCAGCACGGTGTAGAGCGCGTCCCCGGCGTGCTCGGCAACGGCACCGTCCGCGAACGCCCTGACCCCGAGCCCGGCGGCGACGGTCAGCGCCGCGGCCCCGGCCGCGACCGCGCGTGCCCGCAGAGCCGTCCGCGCCGTCCCCGGCACCACCGCCTCCGGCCCTCCTCCCCCGGTCATCCGATCCGCTCCAGCCGCCTGATCGGCCGGGCCGCCAGCAGTACCGCCACCACCACCATGTTGATCAACGCTCCCGCCAGCAGCACCTCCGGTGCGCCCACCCGGTCAGCGACGGGTCCGGCCAGCGCCCGGCCCGCCGCCAGCATCAGCAGCGAGCCCGCCACGTCGTACGCGTGCAGACGGTTCAGCGCCTCGGGCGGCACATGGGTCTGCACCGTCGTCGACCACATCACCAGCCAGAACGCGAACGCCGCACCGGCCACGAACTGCCCCGCCCCGAGCGCGGCCACCGGCATCCTCAGGCCGAGCACCACCAGGTTCACGCAGACGGAAGTCAGCGCGACGGCTCCGGCCGCGAGCGGGCGGCGCGGTCGCAGACGCAGTGCGAGCAGCCCCCCGGCGACACTGCCCGCGCCGTTCACCGCCATCATGACGCCGTACGTCCCCGAGCCGTGCGCCTCGGTGACCTCGACCGCGGTGAGCGGCAGCATCGGGCCGAGCACCGCGAAGCCGTACACCGTCCAGATCGCGATCACCCCCCACAGCCAGCTCCGCGCCCGGAACTCCCGCCATCCGTCGGCCAGTTCGGCGACGAATGTACCTCGGTGCACCTCGTCCGCCGGTGCCGGTGCGAGCCGCAGCAGGAAGAGGCAGAGACCGGAGACCAGGAACGTCGACGCGTTCGCCGCGTAGACCGCGCCGGCGCTGGCGAACCCGACGAGCATGCCCGCGAAGGCCGGGCCCGCCATGGTCATGAGCGCCTCGGAGACCCGGAGCACCGCGTTGGCGCGCTGCACGTCCGGGGCGACCCGGGGCACGGTCGACGCGACGCCCGGCTGGAAGAGCGCGGCGCCCACACCGGCCACCGCGCTGAGTGCGTACACCGCCCACAGCGGCGGGTTGCCGATGGCGAAGGAGACCGCCAGCACGGAGGCCCCGACCAGCCGCAGGGCATCGGCGATGATCATCATCCGGCGGGGGGTGAACCGGTCCGCCAGCACGCCGCCGAAGAGCACGAAGAGCGCCAGCGGTCCCATCCAGGCCGCGAGCGCGAACCCCACCGACGAGTGCGGCCGGCCGGCCCCCAGCAGGCCCGCGGTGAGCGCCACCGGGATCATGCCGTCACCGAAGAGCGCGGCGGTACGGGCAACGAAGAAGAGCCGGAAGTTACGGTTCCAGAGCTCGGCGGGCCGGATGTCACCCAGGCCCGCACCAAGGCCCTTGCTCAGGCCCGTACCAAGGTCGTTGCCCAGCGGCTCCCCACCCGAAGAACGGGGCGAAAGGGGCGGCGGGCTCTCGCCGCCCACGGCGGGAATGCGCGGGTGCTCTGCTGACTTTTCCTTCACGGCAGTGACATGTATCAGCTGAAGGTCTATACCAGCTAGGGGCGAAGGGAGTCCGCCGGTGCCGCACCGAATCGCCGTCCTGGCCCTCGACGGGCTGCTTCCCTTCGAACTGGGCATCCCACAAAGGATTTTCGGCCGATCGCTCGGTTCCGAGCCGCGCAACAAGGGCCGCAAACTCTATGAAGTCGTGACCTGTTCCATCCGCCCGCCGGGCCCGGTCCGCACCGACGCGGACTTCACGATCACCGTCGAACGCGGCCCGGAGACGCTGGCCACCGCCGACACCGTCGTGATCCCCGCCAGTTACGAACTCGGCCCCGTCTACGCGGAGGGCAGGCTCACCAACGAGCTGGCCGCCGCGTTCGCGCACATCAGGCCGGGTACCCGGATGGTCTCCATCTGCACGGGCAGTTACGTACTGGCCGCGGCCGGATATCTCGACGGGCGGCCCGCCACCACGCACTGGTCCTCCGCCGACCATTTCCAGCAGCTCTTCCCGAAGGTCCGTGTCGACCCGGACGTCCTGTTCATCGACGACGGCGACGTCCTGACCTCCGCCGGGGTCGCCGCCGGAATCGACCTCTGCCTGCACATCGTGCGCCGCGACCACGGCACCGCCGTCGCCAATGACGTCGCCCGCCGCACGGTCGTACCCCCGCACCGGGACGGCGGGCAGGCGCAGTACATCCAGCGCCCCGTGCCCGAGACCCAGTTCGCGACCACCACCACGGCGCGCGCCTGGGCGCTCGGGCGGCTGGAGCGACCGATCCTGCTGCGCGACATGGCGCAGCAGGAGTCGATGAGCGTACGGACGTTCACCCGCCGCTTCCGTGAGGAGGTCGGGGTCAGCCCCGTCCAGTGGCTGACCCGGCAACGGATCGAACGGGCCCGGCAACTGCTGGAGTCGACGGACCTGTCGATCGATCAGGTGGCGCGGGACGCGGGCTTCGGGACGCCCACCTCGCTGCGGCAGCATCTCCAGGCGGCGCTGGGGGTGTCACCGACGGCGTACCGGCGGACGTTCCGGGCGACGGCCGGGGGCCGGTGAGGGCGCGGACGCGGTTGCGGCGCCCTGGGAGGTTTCGTCCGGAACAGCGGGCGGGGTTTCGGACCCTGCGCCCCGGAACCGACCAGCGGTCACGGGACAACCTCTAGGCTGCTGCTGATCAGCTCATCGGATCAGGGGATCTGGGGAGATCAGGGGGACGAGGGCCGATGAACAACGCGACTGAGGCATTCGAGCCACTGCAGGCGGACGATCCGCCCCTGGTGGCCGGCTACCGCCTGGCCGCCCGGCTCGGCGCGGGAGGCATGGGCCGGGTCTACCTGTCGCACACGCAGGGCGGTCGACCGGTGGCGATCAAGGTGGTACGGCCGGAGCTGGCCGACGACCCGGCCTTCCGGCAGCGGTTCAGCCGGGAGATAAAGGCGGCCCAGCGGGTCCGGGGCGCGTACACCGCCGAGCTGATCGACGCCGACGCGGACGGCGTACCGCCCTGGCTGGCCACGCTGTACGTGCCCGGGCCCTCCCTGGCAGAGGCCGTCGCCCGTCGCGGACCACTGCCGGTGCCGGCGGTGCTGTGGCTGATGGCGGGGGTGGCCGAGGCGCTGCAGGCCGTCCATGGTGCGGGAATCGTGCACCGGGACCTGAAACCGTCGAACGTACTGCTGGCCGCCGACGGGCCGCGGGTGATCGACTTCGGCATCTCGCTGGCCTCCGGCATCACCTCGCACACAGCCACGGGCACTGCCATCGGCACGCCCCAGTTCATGGCTCCCGAGCAGGCGTCCGCGGGTGAGGTCACGGCGGCGACCGACGTCTTCGCGCTCGGCCAGACAGCGGCGTTCGCGGCGCTGGGCGAGCCGCTGTACGGGGACGGCCCCTCGGTCAGCGTGCTGTACCGGATCGTGCACTCGGAACCTGACCTGTCTCTTCTGCCCGCGCAGCTCCGTCCGCTGATCGCCCGGTGCCTCGCCGCCGATCCGCAGGAGCGGGCCACCCCCGAGGAGATCGTCGAGTGGTGCCGACAGCGGCTGGGCCGGGACGCCGACGCGGGGGCGGGGCCGGCCGTCTGGCGGGAGGTCACGGGGCCGGAGGTGACGGTTCCGTCTCCGGTCCCCGATCCCACCCCGGTGCACACACTGCCGTTTCTCGCGCCGCCGCAGCCGGCTAGGCAGGACGCGCGGCGGCCCCTTCGGCGACGCACCGCGCTCATCACGGCAGCCGTGGCGGCGGGTGCGCTGCTGCTGACGGGCTTGACGTGGACGGTCATGGACGCGGCGGACCGGCTCGGCCACCGGGGTGCGGCCGCATCCTCGACGCCCGGTCCGACGGCGTCCGGACGGACGTCGGCGTCCTCATCGGCATCCGCGCCGGACTCAGGGGCCGGTGGCGGGACACCAGAGGCGTCGCGCCCCTCCTCGGGGGCGCCCAAGCCGCCGCAAGCCGTCGCGTACCCCCTCCAGTGGCTGGACGAGAAGAACTCACTGGGCATCGAGAAGCCTGTCGAGCGCAAGGACCGCAAGGGGGACATCCGCTTCGTCTGCAAGGAGACCAGCTGCGCGCTGGAGAGCGACACCAGCGTGATCACGCTGCTGTACGACAAGCCGGGCGCCACCTTCGATTCGTGCCGCCGCGCCCTCACCGGCGCCGACGACCGCCGCCTCCCGCTGGCCGCGGCTGCGGCGGGCAGCGAGATCTGTATGAAGCACCCCTCCGGAGACATCGCGCTGCTCGTGATCCAGACGAAGTCGACCGCGCTGCCGAGGGGCGGGTTCAGCTTCGTGACGGCGGACATGACGGTCTGGCGTACAAGCGCCGATCCGGACGAAGCCCTCTAGCCAGTCCAGCTAGAAGACCAGCACCCCGCGCGCCACCCTCCCGTGGTGCGCGTCGTCCGCCGCCTTGGCGAAGTCCTCCACCGGGTAGATCTCGGTGACGAGTTCGTCCAGCAGCAGCCTGCCCTCCCGGTACAGCTCCGCGTAGAGCGCGATGTCCCGCTGGGGGCGCGAGGAGCCGTACCGGCAGCCCAGGATCGACTTGTCCAGGAACATCGACGAGACGAGGAACGAGGCCTCCGCCGTCGCCGCGGGGACGCCCAGCAGTATCGCCTGGCCGTGCCGGTCCAGCAGGTCGATGGCGGTTCGGATCAGTTCCGTACGGCCCACGCACTCGAAGGCGTGGTCGGCGCCGTTCGGCAGGATCTCCCGTACGCCGTCGGCCGACGTCAGGAAGTGTGTCGCGCCGAACTGCCGTGCCACCGCCTCCTTCGCCGGGTTGGCGTCTACGGCGACGATCGTCAGGGCGCCCGCGATCCGGGCCCCCTGGATGACGTTGAGACCGATGCCGCCGGTGCCGATCACCACCACGGAGTCGCCCCGGTCGACCTTCGCCCGGTTGAGTACGGCCCCGACTCCCGTCACCACCCCGCAGCCGATCAGGGCCGCCGACGTGAACGGCAGGTCCGCGGGGATCTTCACCGCCTGCACGGCCTTGACCAGCGTCCGTTCGGCGAAGGCCGAGTTGGAGGCGAACTGGTACAGCGGCTCGCCCCGCCGCGAGAACGGCCGCCCAGGCATCCCGATCGCCTTGCGGCACATCGTCGGCCGGCCCCGGTCGCACTGTGCGCACGCCCCACAGCTGGCCAGCGTCGACAGCGACACATGGTCGCCGGGCACCACATGGCCGACGCCCGCGCCGACCGCCTCCACAACGCCCGCGCCCTCGTGCCCGAGCACCACCGGCGACGGGAACGGAATCGTCCCGTCGATCACCGACAGATCGCTGTGGCACAGTCCGGCCGCGGCCACCGCCACCAGCACTTCGCCGGGGCCCGGATCGCGTATCTCCAGATCGTCGACGACCTCGGTCCGCTTGCCGTCGAAGACGACGCCTCTCATCTCGGCTCCCTCGGTAGGCCGAGCGCTCGCTCGGCGATGGTGTTCCGCTGGATCTCGTCCGAGCCGCCGTGCATGTGTCGGACCGGGTGAACCGCCGGGGCCGGGGGCTCCGCCCCCGGAACCCGCTCCTCAAAGGCCGGAGGAGCCGGCTTTGTTCGGCCGTGCCTTCGCCGCAGCGGCCGCGGCCATCTCCTCCAGCTGTGCCAGCATCGGCATCGGGTCCGAACCCACCGTCCCCGGCAGGAAGTCCGCGATCCGTTCCGGGGTCCAGGCCCCTTCCGCGTACCCGGCTCGCAGCTCCCTCGGCTGGGCCCAGACCGCGATCTTCGGACCGGCGATCGTGTACACCTGGCCGGTGATCTTCTCCTTGCGGGCCCGCTCGCTGAGCAGGTAGACGACGAGCGCCGCCACATCCTCCGGCTCGCCGATCTCCTTGAGTTCCATGGGCACATTGGCGGACATCCGGGTACGGGCGACGGGTGCGACGGCGTTCGCCGTGACGCCGTACTTGTGCAGGCCGAGCGCCGCGCTCCGGACCAGCGAGATGATCCCGCCCTTCGCGGCGCTGTAGTTGGCCTGGGCGACGCTGCCCTGATGGTTGCCGCTGGTGAAGCCGATCAGCGTGCCGCCGTCCTCCTGCTTCCGCATCACCGCCGAGGCGGCCCGGAAAACGGTGAAGGTGCCCTTGAGATGGGTGGCGACCACCGGGTCCCACTCCTCCTCGGACATGTTGAACAGCATCCGTTCCCGCAGGATCCCCGCCACGCACACGACCCCGTCGATCCGCCCGTACCGCGCGAGCGCCGTGTCCACGATCCGCTGCCCGCCCGCCATCGTGGAGATGTCGTCGGCGACGGCCACCGCCGTACCGCCCGCCGCCTCGATCTCCTTGACGACGGACTCGGCTATCTCGCTGCTCGGCTCGCCGCCCTCGATGGACACGCCGTAGTCGTTGACGACGACTCGCGCCCCCTCGGCCGCCGCCGCGAGCGCGACCGCCCTCCCGATGCCGCGTCCGGCTCCGGTCACGGCCACCACTTTGCCTGCCAAGAAGTTCCCCATGCCCGGCCCCTTCCCACGGTTTCTGACGGACCGTTAGATTTTATGGGCCATCGGGTTCACGAACACAAGCCCCAGGAGGTACCCATGTCACTGCCGGCCGAGTTCCACGACATCGCCAAGCGGGTCAACAACTGGGGCCGCTGGGGCGCCGACGACGAGATCGGCACGCTCAACCTGATCACCGACGCCGTCGTACGGGAGGCGGCTGCCACCGTCCGCGCCGGGCTGCGTGTGCCGCTCGCGCTGCCCCTCCAGCAGGACGGCGTCCAGAGCGGGCTGATCCCCGGGAGGATCAATCCGCTGCACACCATGGTCCAGATCAACCAGGAACTCTTCGGCCCCGGCACCGTCGCCACCAGCGACGACACGGCGGTCCTGAGCCTCCAGGCGGCCACCCACTGGGACGCCCTCACCCACGCCTCGCACTCGGGGAAGATCTACAACGGCCGCCCGGCCGCCACGATCACCGCCCACGACGGAGCACGGTTCAGCGGGATCGACAAGGCGCCGCACATCGTCTCGCGCGGGGTGCTGCTCGACGTGGCCCGCGCCCACGGTGTCGACCGGCTGCCCGGCAACCACGCCGTCACCCCCGAGGACCTGGACGCGGCCGAGGATCTGGCGGGGGTCCGGGTCCGGGCCGGTGACATCGTGCTCGTACGGACGGGGCAGGTGCAGGTCTACCTGGCGGGCGACAAACAGGCGTACGGCTACCCGTCGCCCGGCCTCTCGATCCGGACGCCCGAGTGGTTCCGGGCGCGCGATGCGGCGGCGGTCGCCGACGACACCCTGACCTTCGAGATCTTCCCGCCCGAGATCGAGGATCTTTGGCTGGGGGTGCACGCGCTGGACCTGGTCGAGATGGGCATGCTGCAGGGCCAGAACTGGAACCTGGAAAAGTTGTCCACGGCCTGTGCGGAAGAGGGTCGCTACAGCTTTCTGCTCTCCGCGATGCCGGAGCCGTTCGTCGGCGCCACCGGCACCCCGGTCGCCCCGGTCGCGATCCTCTGAAGAGGCTCGGAGCCGCGCCGGACCGCTCGGACCCGCACCGGACCGACTGCTTCGATCTTTATGCGGGTTAAACCTTTATGCGGGATTCGTCACAGCATGCGAAGTCTTGCAAGCCCCGAGGTCCGCATCGCCCGCGCTGTGAACTCCCGGCACGGCCTGGATCAGCGGAGCGTCCCGGTCGACCTCGCACCAGATGCGCTTGCCCGCGCCCTCCGGCTGCCAGCCCCAGCGGTCGGCGAGACCGTCGACGAGCTCCAGGCCCCGGCCGCCGGTGTCCTCGCCCTCCGCGTGGCGCTGCCGCGGCGGGCGGCAACTGGCGTCGGCCACCTCGACCCGTACGGTCCCGGCCGCCCCCGCCGTGCCCGTCGAGCCGAACAGCATGCGCAGCACGGCCGGGCACCCGGTGTGGACCACCGCATTGGTGACCAGCTCCGAGATCAGCAGGATGAGCGTCTCGGCCAGCGGCTCGTCGTCTCTTATCCCGGACCCGACCAGTCTCGATCGCGCCCATCTGCGGGCCCGCCCCACCTCCGCGGGATCCGGCCCGACCTCCAGCTGAACCTGAAGCACCTGCACCGCTCACACCATCCGAACCGGCGGACACATCGCCTCGCGCCTCCTCAGGGTCACGGAACGTGATTCCCTTACGAGCCAGCATGGTTGACGTACAGTCACCGCAACAAGCGCTTCGGGCATATTCCAGCGCGAAGGAGTACGCGTCGTGCATACTGTGCGACGCACGCTGCGGGAAGTCGAACAGAGGCGCATCGAGGCCGTGGGAGTCGCCCCCCGGGCAGGCTCGGCGCTTCTGCGTGGAAGGCGATCAGGGCATCTCTTCCGGACCGGAGTCGCCGCACGGGCAACACCCGGATCGCCCGGTTCCAGATCCTGTCGCATCCAACGGAGAGTACCCGAGCCCGGCGCCGACTCCACCCCGTGACGAATCACGCAAAGGACACAACTCGGCTCCGGAGTCGACCGACTGCACTGCGTAACTCCGCTGTGTGAGGCTCAGCGGCCCGCTTGTCACGCTCCGGCCCCGCGCAGCCGCCCGCGGCCGCACCGGCGAAACCTGCACGGAAACCGTCCGGGATCAGCACAGGTCGGCCGCAAGTGCCTCCTCGGCCGTCGCCGCCGTCAGCCACTGGCCGGAGCGCAGCCAGGCCCGCTTGAGGTGCAGGTGGACGTCTGCCTCCCAGGTGAAGCCCATCCCGCCGTGCACCTGGAGGCAGTCACGCGCGTTGCGGACCGCCGCGTCGTCGGCGAGCAGTTTGGCGCCCGCGATCTCGACCCGGTCCGCGGTCACGGCCGCCGCGTAGACGGCGCCACGGGCCAGTTCGGTGCGGACCAGCATCCCGGCGCACAGGTGTTTGACCGCCTGGAAGGACCCGATCGGCGAACCGAACTGTTCACGTTCACCGGCGTGTTGGACGGCCATCTCGGTGGTACGGGCGGCGCTGCCGAGCTGTTCGGCGGCGGCAAGCAGGGCACCCTCGGCGCGCAGCGCCCCACCGGGCAGCCGCTCGACGGGGCCGACTCGGCCCGTGACCCGCCACAGGGGCGTGAACGGGTCGAGCGACCGTACGGGATCGGCGGCCTCCCGCAGCCTTACGGCGTCCCGCAGGATCCCGCCGGCCGGGCCCGGGGCGTCTTCCTCCCCCGCCCCGAGCACGAGCAGACCGTCCGCGTCGCCCAGGTGACCCACCGGCTGCCCCGCGTCCAGCACGGCGATCACCGCCTCGCCCTCCGCCGCCCCCTTCACCGCGCCCGCGGCGAGGTGGGTGGCGATCAGAGGTCCCGGCAGCAGCGACCGTCCCACCTCCTCGAAGAGCAGGACCGACTCGGGCAGGCCGAGCCCGACACCGCCCTCCGCCTCCGGCAGCCGCAGCGCGAAGAGCCCGGCCCCGCCGAGCTCCCGCCACAGGGCCAGGTCGATGCCCGTACCGCCGTCGAGGGCCGCCCGCATCCGGTCCCTGCCGAAGCGTCCGGCGAGAAGTTCCCGTATCCCGGCCTTCAAGTCCCGCTGGTCGTCCGAGAGCTGGAAGTCCACCGTCCGCTCACCGCCCCTTCGGCAGGCCGAGGATCCGTTCGGCAACGATGTTCCGCTGGATCTGCGAGGTGCCCGCGGCGATGGTGTACGAGAGCGAGGAGAGCCGGTCCAGGACCCATTCCCGGTCCAGATCGGCGGCGCCCGCGCCAAGCACCTCGGCGGCCGCCTCGTACAGCTCCTGGCGGGCCTGCGAGTAGCGCAGCTTGAAGACCGAGCCACCTGTGCCGGGCACGCCACCGCTGCGCTGCGCCTCGCTGACGTTCCACTGGGTGAGCCGCCACAGCGCCCGGAATTCGGCGTTCAGCCTGCCCAGCCGGCGACGCAGGACCGGGTCGTCCCAGCGGCCGTTCGCCCGCGCCTCGGCGGCCAGGGCGGTCAGCGTGCGGCGGCAGGCGACGACCTCGCCGACGAAGGCCGTACCGCGCTCGAAGGAGAGGGTGACCATGGTGACCCGCCAGCCGTCGTTCTCCGCGCCGACGCGGTGGGAGACCGGTATCCGCACCTCGTCGAGGAACATCTCGGCGAATTCGGTGGACCCTGCGAGGGTGCGCAGCGGGCGGACGGTGATGCCGGGGGCGTCCATCTCCATCGCGAGCCAGCTGATCCCGCGGTGCTTGGGCGCCGCCGGGTCCGTGCGCACCAGGAGTTCGCACCAGTCGGCGACCTCCGCGTGCGAGGTCCAGATCTTCTGCCCGCTCACCACATAGTGGTCGCCGTCGCGCACCGCCCGGGTCCGCAGCGAGGCGAGGTCCGAGCCGGCGTCGGGCTCGCTGAACCCCTGGCACCAGATCTCGTCGCCGCGCAGCACCGGCGGCAGCCAGCGCGCCCGCTGTGCGGCGGTGCCCTCGGCCGCGATCGTCGGACCGGCGTGCAGCAGTCCGACGAAGTTCGCGCCGACGTACGGGGCGCCGGCCTTCTCCGTCTCCTCCAGGAAGATCAGGTGCTGGGTCGGGGTGGCGCCCCGCCCGCCCGCGTCGACGGGCCAGTGCAGGCCCGCGTAGCCCGCGTCGTACAGCATCCGCTGCCAGGCGGTGTCGTATGCGCGGCGCCCCGGCCAGTCGTCGGGTCCGGGCTTCGCGGGCAGTGCCGGCAGCACGCCGGCCAGCCATTCGCGCAGTCGCGCCCGGAACGCCTCTTCTTCCTCCGTGTACGCGAGATCCACCGCGCGCCTACTTGTCGAGGTCCAGATCGAGCATCCGGATCGCGTTTCCGCGCATCAGTTTGTAGACGGTCTCGTCGTCCAGTCCCCTGACGTGGTCGAGGGCGACCTCCTTGGTGTGCGGGAAGGTCGAGTCGACGTGCGGGTAGTCGGTCTCGAAGGTGGCGTTGTCCCGTCCGACGACGTCGAGCGAGGCGACCCCGTGCTTGTCGCGGAAGAAGCAGCAGAACATCTGACGGTAGTAGTACGTGGACGGCGGCTCGGGGATCAGATCGCGCACCCCGCCCCAGGCACGGTGCTCCTCCCAGACGTCGTCGGCGCGCTCCAGGGCGTACGGGATCCAGCCCATCTGACCCTCGCTGTAGGCGAGTTTCAGCCGGGGGAACTTCACCAGGACACCGCTGAACAGGAAGTCCATCATCGAGGCCATGGCGTTGTTGAAGGAGAGGCTGGCCTGCACGGCGGGCGGGGCGTCCGGTGAGGCGGCGGGCATCTGCGAGCTGGACCCGATGTGCATGTTGACGACCGTGCCGGTCTCCTGGCAGGCCGCGAAGAACGGGTCCCAGTAGCCGGTGTGGATCGATGGCAGGCCGAGGTACGTGGGGATCTCGGAGAAGGTCACCGCGCGCACCCCGCGCGCCGCGTTCCGCCGGATCTCCGCGACCGCCAGGTCGATGTCCCAGAGCGGGATGATGCAGAGCGGAATGAGCCGGCCGCCGCTGTCGCCGCACCACTCCTCCACCATCCAGTCGTTGTAGGCGCGGACGCAGGCGAGGGCGACCTCCTTGTCGTGGGCCTCGGCGAAGGTCTGGCCGCAGAAGCGCGGGAAGGTGGGGAAGCAGAGGCTCGCCTCGACGTGGTTGAGGTCCATGTCCTTGAGCCGCTCGGCCGGGTCCCAGCAGCCGGGGCGCATCTCGGCCCGGGTGATCCCCTCCAGCGTCATGTCGTCGCGGTCGAAGCCGACGGCGGCGATGTTCCGCTTGTACGGGAATTTCAGGTCCTCGTAGATCCACCAGTCGGTGGGCGGCCCGTCCGGGTCCATCGTGATGACGTACTTGCCCCCCGTGTACGCCAGCTCCCCGATGCCCGCGGTGAGCGGCTGCGGGCCGCGCTCGCGGTACTTGGCGGGCAGCCAGGTCGAGAAGAGGTGCGGCGGCTCGATCACATGGTCGTCGACGCTGACGATCCGAGGCAGTTCCGCTGACGTCATGGTGTCCCCTTCGGCGCACACTGAAAGTATCTGATGGTTCGTCAGATTCAGTTTCCGCACAGGTTAGCCCCGCACCCCTGGACCGACAAGGCGCAGCGCTCTACGCTCTCCGCACTATCTGACTACCCGTCAGCTGTGAGGGGTTCGCCGTGAACGAGACCGCACACGCCCTGGGCGCATCTGGCACCTTCTGGGAACTCATCGAGCGCCGGGCCGCACTGACCCCGGCCCACACCGTCCTGATCCAGGACGACCGCACCCTGACCTTCGGCGAGCTGTGCAGTCGCGGCGAGCGGGTCGCGGCCGGGCTGTGGGGAATGGGCGTGCGCCCCGGCAGCGTCGTCGCCTGGCAGCTGCCGACCCGTCTCGAAACGGCGCTGCTCTCCTTCGCCCTCACCCGCATCGGGGCCGTACAGACACCCGTCATCCCGTTCTACCGGGACCGCGAGGTGGGGTTCGCGCTGCGCGAGTCGAAGGCCGGCTTCTTCGCCGTGCCCGGTATCTGGCGTGGCTTCGACCACACGGCGATGGCGCACCGGCTGGCCGCGGAGGCGGAGCACCCGCCGCTGGTCTTCGAGGCGTACGAGTCACTGCCGGACGGCGACCCGTCCGTGCTGCCGCCGCCGCCCGCCGACGGGACGGCGGTGCGCTGGATCTACTGGACCTCGGGCACCACCTCCGACCCGAAGGGGGTCCTCCACACCGACCGCAGCCTGATCGCGGGCGGCTCCTGCCTGGCCCACGCGCTGCGGCTGTCGGCCGACGACATCGGCTCGATGGCGTTCCCGTTCGCCCATGTCGCCGGGCCCGACTACACGGTGATGCTGCTGCTGTACGGCTTCCCGGCGGTCCTCTTCGAGCACTTCGCGATGCCGGACGCGCTGGCGGGCTACCGGCGGCACGGGGTGACGGTCGCGGGCGGGTCCACGGCGTTCTACTCGATGTTCCTGACCGAGCAGCGCAAGGCCCCGGAGCGGAAGCTGATCCCCACCCTGCGGCTGCTCGCGGGCGGCGGGGCGCCGAAACCGCCGGAGATCTACCACGCGGTGGTACGTGAGATGGGCGTCCAGCTCACCCACGGGTACGGCATGACCGAGGTCCCGATGATCACGATGGGTGCCCCCGACGACACGGCGGAGCACCTCGCCGGGACGGAGGGGCGCCCGCCCGAGGGCATGGAGATACGGATCAACGACGAGGACGGCAAACCACTGCCGTACGGCACCGACGGAGAGGTACGGCTGCGCGGCGAGGCCGTCTGCAAGGGCTATCTGGACCCGGAGGCGTCGGCCGCGGCCTTCGACGCGGACGGGTTCCTCATCACCGGCGATGTCGGTCATGTGGAGGCGAGCGGGCACCTGGTGCTCACCGGGCGGCTGAAGGACATCATCATCCGCAAGGGCGAGAACATCTCGGCCAAGGAGATAGAGGACCTGCTGCACCGGCACCCGGGCGTCGGGGACGTGGCGGTGATCGGGCTTCCCGACCCGGAGCGCGGCGAACGCGTCTGCGCGGTAGTGGAGCAGCCGGCGGGCGCCGCCCCTCTGACCCTGCCGGAGATCACCGGTCACCTGCGGGCGGAGGGCCTGTCCGTGCACAAGCTGCCGGAACAACTGGAGGTGGTGGCGGCGCTGCCGCGCAACGAGACGCTGCGGAAGGTACTGAAGTACCGGCTTCGGGAGCGGTTCTCCTGACGGAAGGGGCGGTTCGTCCGGGGCATGGCACGAGGTGAGCGCCGCGCCAGACCGGCTCGGCGCGAACACCTCGGCCGATGACCCTGCCGCCCGTTGCGCACGACTCGGGTCAGCGAAGGTCGTCCGCACGCGGAGCGGCGTCGGTGCTTCCCAGTGAACATACGACCAACGGTGGCAGGTCGGCACGGTCAGGAGACTAGGGTGGCCGTGGCGTTTCTACCGTGAGGCCCCGTCCGGCCAGAGGATGGTGACGGGCACGCCGACTTGGTGCGCGTAGCTGACGACGTCTGCTGTTCCTCCGTAGCCACGTGCGGGTTTGCCGTCCCATACGGCCAGGAGTTGGTCGGACAGTCGGACGAGGATTTCGCTTCCGGCCTGGTGGGCTTCAGAGGTCGACTCGGTGAGCCCGGTGCGGTGAACGTCGGTAGCTCTGCCGAAAAGGTGATCGTATTCGGCGTGGTACCAGTTGGGCAGTCCGGCGCGGTATTCGGTGGCCGGAATGACGACTTCGAGCTTGGCCCCTGCATCGAGGGCAATCTGTGCCCACCACGCGTCAGGCCCATCGGCGATGCAGCTGACGGCAATGAGTTCGGTGGCGTCCAGTGCCTCGATCTGGGCGGCGAGGCTGGCGCGAACCTGTTCGGCCACTTCCGATGGAAGGCCGCGGTGGCCGGTGATACCGATACGCATCTCACTGTCTCTCTACAGATATGTCGCGTGTAGTTGAGCGTCGAACTCGCGCACCATAGCCGTGCGTCCGGAGTCCGTGTTGATGGAGCGAAGACGACGTGCCCGTTCCACGATCTTTCCCGAGCGGAGCCGGATGCCGTCTCCGAGGGCCCGTGAGGCCAGTGCGAACGCGGCATCCGCGTCACCGGATCTGAGATGGCAGGTGGCGGCGTCGATGGTCAGCAGCGCCCTTTGCTTGTCGTTGCCGTTGCTGAGTGCGACCGCGATGTCCTTCTCCGATACCCGGATCGGCAGTGTGGATGCGAGGCGGGCCGCGCAGGTGATCCGGCAGCAGGCGATCTTGCGCTCATCGAACGCGAAGATCCAGGGCCAGACGACAGGGCCGGTGGGCATCTTGCTCGCGTGGCGTTCGCAAGTCCGCAGAGCGCGTTCGCAGGCAGAGCGGTCACCCTTGCTTGCGTGGGCGAGGGCCTCGATGGATGACAGCCACACGGTAGCAAGGACAGGTACGTCGTTGCCAAGGTGGTGGCGGGCTTCGCTGACCAGCCGCAAGGCTTCATGTGGGGCTCCGGTGTCGGCTTCGAAGCTGGCCAGGCTGCCGGTCTGGTAGGCGGCCCGGTTCTCGTAGCGATCAGTGAGCTGCTGTCGAACGCGGTGCTGTACGGCGCCTCGGGCACGGTTGGACTGTACGTCGCGTACGACAGCTTCTTGAGCAAGGCGCATATCGCTGTCAACGACCGCACGCCCGGGCGCCAGGCCGAACGTCGCCGGCCCGAAAACGACGAAGAGGGGGGCCGAGGACTGCTCCTTGTCGATGCCCTCGCCGATGTGTGGGGTGTCAGCACGGACGGTTGCACCACCTGGTGCACGATCGATGTGAGTTCCGGAGACAGCCAATGATGGCCGCCTTCACTCCGATGAACGCCGCCTCTCGACACGGAGACCGGCCTGTCTTCGGCGCGGTCGACAACGGCACAGCAACTCATCGCTTCCTACTGCGCCCCCGGAGAACAACTCCCCACGATTAGCGACCTCCAGGAGGAATTGGCCTATTCGCAACCGCTGATACGGGGTGCGCTCACCCGACTCGACGCTGCCGGGCTGATCGTCTGGTGCCGGGCCTGGTCGGCCTCTCGCGTCCTCGAACCGGGTGGGATGCACCGCGGATGTCGACCTGGACTGGTCCGTCCGCGCGTGGATGTCCAGCGGCTACTACTGGCCGGGGCTGGCTCTCCCCACTGGCCTCTTGGCTGCCGAACACGACTTCACAGCAGAGCAGGTGCGGCGGGCGTGCCGCCACCTCGTCGCAGACGGTCTGCTGCATCACGACAACCACGGCCCCTTTGGCCCCGGCCTGTACGTCAGTGCTGGTGCCTGACACAGAAGCAAGCCGATCAACGAACCCCGTCCGTATGCATCCCCAGACCAGAAGGGTCACGAACATGAGAGATTCGCGCTTACGGGAGCTCAATGGCGCCCGGGTACTCGTCACAGGAGGAGGCGGCCTCGTCGGCAGCCGCATCGTTGCGCTGCTGAAGGCGAACGGAGCCCAGGCCTGTGTCCTGGACCGGTTCGACGCCTACCCGCACTCGGTCCGCGGGCTCTTCGACATCGACTCGAATGCAGTCGAAGTGATCCTGGGGGACGTGCGCGAGGTCGCGACCGTCCGTTGGCTGGTTCAGCAGGCCGACTACGTGATCCACGCTGCCGCGTATGCGGATGTTGCTGCTTGTACTCGCAAGCCCGAGGTCGCTTTCGCAGCGAACCTTCAGGGCACGCAGACCGTGCTGCAGGAAACTCTCCGGTCGCCGGTGAAGCGATTGGTGTTCGTGTCCTCGGCCTCCGTCTACGGCAATGGCGGCGAGGGCGGCGTGCAGCAGTTCACGGAGAGTCAGCCGCTGGTGCCGATCTCCGTCTACGCGAACACCAAGCTGTGGGGCGAACATCAGGTTCGGCTGATGCTCGGCAGGTCACAAGACCAGCAGTACTCGGTGGTGCGGTACTTCTCCGTCTACGGTAACCCGCAGGTACCGAAGCCCGGATCGCATTCGTGGATGGTGCCGTGGCTCTCGATGTCGGCCCAGCTCGGCCTGCCCATGCGACTCAACGGTGGCGGCCGGCAAGTCCGTGACATGGTGCACGTCGACGACATCGCCCGCGCGACGGTGCTGGCGCTCGTCGCGGACGGAGCCGCGGGCCAGACGATCAATGTCGGTAGCGGACGGGCGACATCCGTGCGTGAGATCGCCGAGGTGATCGCCCGCCACTACCCGGAAGCTGAGCTGACCGACGCGCCGCTGCCGGAAGGAGATCCGCTCGGCGGCTATGCGGACACCCGCAGATCCTGGGAACTCCTCGGCTGGAAGCCGACCGTCACGCTCGAAGCGGGCATCGACCGCTACGTCACCTGGCTCAAGTCCAACCCTCACGTCGTGCCCGCCTGGATGGTCCCCACCTCCGCCCCCATTGTCTGACCTCATCGAAGGAAAACACCATGCGCGTTGTCCTGCTGGGCGGAGCCGGGTACATCGGTTCTGTCGCTGCTCATCACCTCGTACGACAGGGCCTCGACGTCACCGTGGTTGACGGCTTGATCTACAACCGCGATGACGACCCAGCCCAGCTCCTGCCTGCGGCGGCAAAGTTTGTTCAAGGCGATCTGCGCGAGCCCGTCATTCTCGGCGATGTCTCGGCTGGTGCGGACGTGGTCGTGCACCTCGGCGGGCTCGTTGGTGAACCCGCCTGCGCGACCGACGAGCGGCTCGCGGTCGAACTCAACTACGCGGCCCCGATACTCGCTGCCGACGCCGCCGTGCAGGCCGGCGTTGGGCGGTTCGTCTTCTTCTCCTCGTGCAGCGTCTACGGCCGTCACGAGGGAACCGTCGACGAGGAGACACCGACGAACCCGCTGGGCATCTATGCCAGGACCAAGGTCCTGGCGGAGAGGCGCCTCCCCGAGGTCTTGGGCTGCGTCCCCACCACCGTCCTGCGGCTGGCCACCGTCCATGGGCTGTCCCCGCGTCAGCGCCTGGACTCGGTGGTCAATCGCATGACCTCCCGCGCAGTCGCTGGCGGAATCATTCCCCTCAACGGCGGCGGCCAGCGCCGCCCCCTCGTGCACGTCAACGATGTCGTGCACGTCCTGGCACAGGCCCTGACCATGCCCGGCAACCACGTCTGGAACGTCGGCAGCGACCAGGAGAACCACACCATTGGCGACATCGCGAAAATCGTCGAGGACGTCGTCCCCCTGGCTTTGATCGATTACGGCCCGGAGCTCGACGAGACTGATGCACGCGACTACCGCGTGTCGTTCGCTCGCCTGCGCGAAGCGATGCCCGGCACCTGCTCCACCACGCTGAAGCAGGGCGTTCAGGAGATCGCTACAGCCGTCGCCGAGGGCACCGTAAAGGACCCCCAGGATCCGCAGTACGACAATCACGCCGGGCTGCGCCTCGCGATCGCCAGCAACCGGGTAGCCGTACTCGGTTCACAGGACTGTGAGCGTCTCCACGCCGAGTACACGGACGCCTTCGGAGATGAACGATGAACGCCCGGCCCGGCGTCTTCCTTCCCTGGAACAGGCCTTCCATCGGAGACGAGGAGATTGCCGAGGTCACCGACACCCTCCGCTCGGGTTGGCTGACCCATGGGCCCAAGGCCATCCAGTTCGAATACGAAGTGCGTCAGGCACTGGGCCAGGAGGACAGCTTCGCCGTGTCGTCCTGCACCGCCGCTCTGCACTTGGGCCTGCTCGCTGCGAATATCGGCCCCGAGGACCAGGTGATCACCGCCAGTCTGACGTTCTGTGCCGCGCCCAACGCGATCGTGCAGACCGGAGCCGATCCGGTGTTCGTCGACGTCGATCCCGACACGTGCAACATCGACCTGGCCGCCACGGAGGCCGCGATCACAAATGACACCAAGGCGATCGTGGTGATGCACTACGGAGGCCATCCCTGCGACCTGGTCGCCTTCCGGAAGCTGGCCGACGATCACGGGCTGCTCCTCATCGAGGACGCCGCCCATGCACTCCAGGCAAGCCGCGACGGATACCGGGCCGGCAGCGTCGGGGACCTCACGACCCTGTCGTTCTACGCAAACAAGGTCATCACCAGCGGAGAGGGAGGAATGCTCCTGGGCCGCGCCCGTCTCGTCGAACGAGCCCGGCTTCTCGGGCGCCACGGCATCGACTCATCGGTGTGGCAGCGCCACGGACGCCGGAGCACCGCCGCCTACGAAGTTACGGTCCCGGGCTTGAAGTACGTCATGCCCGATATCACGGCAGCCGTCGGACTCCAGCAGTTCCGGAAATTGCCCGTCTTCACAGCTCGCCGCCGAGAGATCGCCGAGATGTACACCAGTGAGCTCACGGGTCTGCCCGGCCTGGTCCTGCCCACTGTCCTCGACGGGGTCGAGCACGGCTGGTTCCTCTACTCGGTGCTGATCGACCCGGACGTCTGCTGTAGGAGCCGCGACATGGTGTCCGAACGGCTACTTTCCGAGCACATGATCGGCACGAGTTCTCATTTCAAACCGGTGCACGCACTCGCCGCGTACAACCTTCACCATCCGCGCAGCTGTCTGCGTGGCGGTCAGAAGAAGCACCCTCTCCAGGTCACCGACCGTGTCGCTGGTCAGCAACTGTCGCTGCCCTGCTACCCGGCGATGACTGACGACGACGTCATGAGGGTCGTGCGCGCGCTGCACACCGTCCTGAGCTGACCGGTTCCGGGTCGCCCATTCGGTCAGATGACGGGTGGGCGGCCCAGCTGTGTCATCCGCCAGACCGTGCGCCAGCGCATCGGACGCCGGGGCGGGCACGGCGTCCGTACGCCTTCGAAGAAACCGCCCCACCACGCGCGAAGCCCCGAAAGAGGGGGGGCGACGCACCATTGTGAGCAGCGCCCAGACACCCAGGTAGACCGGGACCAGGATGGCGGGAAGGTGTCGGCACGCCAGCCACACCCGGTTGCGCGCCACGTTCCGGTAGTAGGCCGCATGCCGGGCCGGGGATGTCCGGGGGTGCCGGAGCACCATGTCGGCCCGGTACTCGATGTCCCAGCCGGCATCCAGCGCCCGCCAGGCAAAGTCTGTCTCCTCGTGTGCGTAGAAGAACGGGGCGGGGAAGTCACCCACCTCGTCGATCACGCTCATGCGGATGGCGTGGCCGCCGCCGAGGAAGGTGGTCACCTTCGACGAGCGCATGGGGTCGGAGGCACGCAGACGTGGTACGTGGCGCCGCTGTGTCAGCCCTTCCTCGTCCTCAATACGGAATCCCACCACGCCGAGCCGGGGCGACGTGGCAAACGCCTCGCGGATGAGTTGCATCGTGTCCCGGCGTGGTAGCAGGCCGTCATCGTCCAGGACGACCACCACATCGATGTCGCCCCGGTCCCGCAGCCGCTGTACGCCCGCATTACGGCCCCCTGGGATGCCCAGGTTTTCCTTCATCTCGACGGCGTCCACCCAGTCCGGCATCGGCGGCAGGGGGGCGCCCTGGCCGATCACTACGGTGGGCACCGGCCCCCCGTCCTGCTTCTCCACCGACTCCAGAAGAGCAGCCACCTCAATGGGCCGGTCACCCATCGTAAGGATCACGTTGCCAAGCATGGGAGGGATGGAAACGGAAGGCTTCTTGGGCATGATGCCGAGCTTAACGGTGCGTCTGGCCAGTGAATGCCGACCGCAGGACGGCCCCGTCCGGCTGTGCCGCCAAGTCGATCACCGGGGCGGTACATCGCAGCCTGATGGCACTGGTTGGCGGTCCGATGGGCAGGCCGACTCCGCGGCTACGCCGTGCACCACGACGTCGGCCGGCCACCGCAAATGGTGCCCGGCCTGTCCCCGAGAGTCCCGGCACAGCCCGCCGAAGCAGGAAGCCCCCGGAAGGGGCGGACGACCCGGGCCGCAGTCCCTGGCCCGAGGGCCAGGGAACAGCACGTCAGGCGTCCGGTGCGATCACCGTGAAGTACGTGGCGAACGCCGCCACCACCCCGTCCTCGGTGATCCTGCCGTCCTGGTCCGCATCCAGGCTCCGCGCCGCGAGACCCGCCGTCTCCGCGCTCGCGCCCAGCACCCGGAGCGCCCGCTCCACGGCGGGTACGGAGGCCGCGCCCTCGTTGTCCCGGTCCGCCACGGCGAGCGCGGCGCGCAGGAACGGGCGGGCGATCTCCGCGAAGCGCTCGGGGTTGTCGCGCAGCCGTTTCACGGCTCCGCCCACGAACTCCTCACGGGTGACGCGCTGGTCCCCGTCGACGTCCGCGATGCCCGCCATGCCCTGCCAGAGGGCTTCGGCCCCGGTGTAGAGCGCCTGGCCCTTGTCACAGCGGGCCGTCGTACCGAATTCGGTGAGCAGACGGGCCGCGGCGGCACTGAAATCCGCGCGATCGATGTATCCGTTGCCGTCCTGGTCGAAGGCGGCGAAGCGGAAGGCGATCTTGCGCTCATACTCTGCGCTGTCCATGCGGGGAGCGTACGACGCCGACCGGCGCCACGTTCACTTACGGCCTCACGCCGAGAGCGGCTGGGCCTCGTCGTCGACGGCCGCGGACCGGTCGGGGTAGACGTCGAAGAGCCGGCGTACGCCGAGGGCGGCGAGCACCCGGTTGACGTGGGAGCCCTCCTCCGCGCCGCGGGCCGGGAGGATCAGCCGCAGCCGGCCTCCGCAGGAGCGCATCAGACGGCGGGACGCGATCAGCACGCCGACGCCGCTGGAATCGCAGAACAGGACCTCGGAGAGGTCGAGCACCACGTCGTGGCGGCCGGTGGCGACCGCCTCATGGACGGACTGGCGCACGACGGGCGACGACACGAGATCCAGTTCGCCGCGTATGCGCAGCACCGTCCAGTCGCCCTGCACGGTCTCGGCCACTCTCAGTGACGTCCGGGAACGTTCCTGGGTGAGCCGGGGGGCGTGGGTGGTTGCAGCCGGTGGGTGGTTTCCACGAGGGCAAGGATTCCTCACGCGACTGGGCCTCTCGTTCCGGGGATTCCGACGATGCGGAAGTTTCCGTTCCTCCTCGCGGCTGCCCGCGCCGCAGACCCATGAAACACCGGACCGCTCGACGGACACAGCCGGGTTCGGACCGAAATGATCGTTTCGGTCCGATCCCCTCATCCGCGGATGGCGCATTCTCTATCATCTCCGGCCTCTTCAAAGGACGTACTTGCCGCAAAGGGACGTGCACGGCCGGTGCCGCCGACTACATTCGATGTGACGAGGGGAACAGGGCTGGGGGTCGCATGGCGAGAAACACACCACCCCGCTGGGACCGCAGGATGCAGCAGCGGCTGGCACGCGGTGAGGCGGCTGCGCTCGGCGAGCTCTACGACCGGTTCGCCGCGCTCGTGCACAGCCAGGCCCACCGGATGCTCGACGACGAGACCGCCGCCGACCTGGTGACCTGCGAGGTCTTCGGTTACGTGTGGGAGAACCCGGACTCGTACGACCCGAAGCAGGGCTCGATGCGGTCCTGGGTGGCCCGGCTCACGCATCGCCAGTCCGTGCGGCGGCTGCGCGGCGAGGCGGACAGCCTCCAGGACGGTACGGAAGGTACGGATGAGAATTCCGGGGCCGCCTCCCCTGCCGAGCTGGAGGAGCGGGTGCGCAGGGCCACCGCCGCCGCGCGCGCCGACTACATCGTCGCGTCCATGCCCGCCCCGCTGCGGGCCGCGCTGGAGCTCGCGTACGTCCAGCGCCGCGACTACCGGCAGACCGCGACCGACCTCGGGGTCACCGAGGACGAGGCCCGCCGCCGACTGCGGCTCGGGCTCCAGTTGCTCTCCACCGCGCACACCCGCCCGCTGGAGGGGTCCTCGCCACCCGGATACGGACGGCCGCTGTGACCGGTGACGACGACGCGGACGGACGCGAGGACGGCCGACGCGGCGACGAGATGCGGGGCGCGCGGCGCGTACCGGGACCGCGGGCCGCGGCGGACGACTTCGACCTCGACGCCGTACCCCTGCCGCCGCCCGTTCCCCCGACCGGGCCTCAGCCCGAGGACCCGCGGCCGACCCCGCGGCCGACGACACCGGAACCGGAATCTGCCGTGGCACCACCGGGCTCACCCGCCGCACCGGCCCTGGTGCTCCCCCACCGTGTCCTCAAGGCCCTCCTCGGCGCCTGGGCGCTGGCCGCCTGCTCGGCGGAGGAGACCGAGGCCGTCGAGGCGCATCTGACCGAGTGCGCCGCCTGTGCCGACGAGGCCCTCCGGCTGCGCGACGCGGTCGGCCTGCTCCAGACCGACCGCAGTCTGGACCTCGATCCGACGCTGCGTTCCCGGGTGATCGACACGTGTCTGAGCCGCCGTCCGGCCAGGATCCCGGTACCGGACTGGGCCGCTCCGTACGACGCGGAGACCGCGCGGCTCGACGCGCTGCTGCGTGACATCGGTGGCTCGGAGTGGCACGCCCCGTTGCGGCTGAGATGGTTCGAGGGCGAGACGGAGGTCAGCCGCAAGACGACGGTCGCGGGTGTCATCGGCCATCTCATGACCGTCGACGGGCTGGTCGCCGCCGCCCTCGGCCTCGACGTACCGCTCGGCGACGGCACCACGGGCCGGGGCGACGACTGGCCGCTCCCGCCCGCCGCGCGCACCGAGAAGTACTGGTCGACGGCCCGCCGGCCGCCCACCCGCGCGATCCACGAACCGTGGCGCGGGCAGAGCCACACCCTCATCCGTACGGTGTCCTTCGCCGGCCGCAGAGTCGCCGAACTCTCCGTCTCGTACGGCGACTTCGCCCTTCCGATGCGCGACGCGCTGCTGGACCGGGCCTTCGAATGCTGGGTGCACGGCGGTGACATCGCGGGCGCGGTGGACTATCCGTACGAGGCGCCGTCCGCCGCCCATCTCCACCGGATGGTCGACCTGGCGGCCCGGCTCATCCCGGCCGCCCTCGCCGAGCGCCGCAGATCGGGGCTGGCCGGCCCGGTCCGCCATCCGGTGACGGCAGGTTCACCGGGCCGTTCGCTGCATCTGGAGATCGAGGGCACGGGCGGCGGCGACTGGTACATCCCGCTGGACTCCCCCGCCGCGGTCGGCTCGGCCGCGCACGCGGTGGCGCAGGTCGCGCTGGACGGCGTCGAGTTCTGCCAGCTGATGGCGGGGCACGTGCCTCCGGTGGAGGCCGCGGCCGGTCAGGAGGGCGACCGCGAGGCGATCCGCGACGTACTGTTCGCGGCGGCGTCCCTGAGCAGGCTCTGACTCCGCACCTCCGGCTTCCCTGCTGCCGCTCCCGGCCGGCTCTGCCCCGTCACGGCACTACGCGAAGATCACCGTACGGCGGCCGTTGAGCAGAATGCGGCGTTCCGCGTGCCACTTCACCGCGCGCGCCAGTGCCCGGCACTCCACGTCGCGGCCGACGGCGACCAGCTGGTCCGGGGTGACGCCGTGGCCCACCCGCTCGACCTCCTGCTCGATGATCGGCCCCTCGTCGAGGTCGGCCGTCACATAGTGCGCCGTCGCACCGATCAACTTCACCCCGCGGGCGTGCGCCTGGTGGTACGGCTTCGCGCCCTTGAAGCTCGGCAGGAAGGAGTGGTGGATGTTGATGATCCGGCCGCTCAGCTGCTTGCACAGATCGTCGGAGAGGACCTGCATGTAGCGGGCGAGGACGACCAGTTCGACGTTCTCCTCGCGGACCAGCTCCAGCAGCTCCGCCTCCGCGGCGGCCTTGGTCTCCTTGGCCACCGGGATGTGCCGGAAGGGGACGCCGTAGGAGGCGACGAGCTCCGCGAAGTCCGTGTGGTTCGAGACGACGGCGGCGATCTCGATCGGCAGCGCCCCGATCCGCGAGCGGAACAGCAGGTCGTTGAGGCAGTGGCCGAACTTGCTGACCATCAGCACGACCCGCATCCGCTCCGAGGAACGGTGGATCTGCCAGTCCATCCGGAAAGAGTCGCCGATCGCGGCGAAGCTGGCCCGCAGCTTCTCCACCGTCACCGGACTGTCCGCCGAGAAGTGGACCCGCATGAAGAACAGGCCCGTGTCGTGGTCGCCGAACTGCTGGCTGTCCTCGATGTTGCAGCCGGTCATGAAGAGATAGCTCGACACGGCGTGCACGATGCCCTTTTTGTCTGGGCAGGAGAGGGTGAGGACGTACTGCTCCGGTGTGGTTTCAGCAGGCTGCGGCGCGGTCATCCCCGTAGCGTGCCATATCGGGCCGGTATCAGGCCGAGCTGGTCAGGATGCGGAGCACGTCCAGGGAGCGCGGCGGGGTGTCCGGGTCCTCGCCGTCGTTGGTGGCGAGCAGCACATGGGCCTCGCGGGCGGCCCGCACCGCCTCCGGCCAGCCGTGGTGCTCCAGATACGCCGAGACGGGTGCGTCCGCGCCGACCTGGTGCATGATGCGCAGCACCCGGAGCACGGCGACGTCGACGAGAGCGGACTCGCCCGCGTCGCGGAAGATCGTCCCGATGTACTTCTCGGCGGACCAGTTGTCCAGCCAGGTGTCCTCGACCAGGCGGTACACGGCGTCGGTGACGTCGCCGTACCCCTCCCGGCCGGCCAGCCAGCACTCGTGGTGGAAGACGGGGTCGGAGAGCATGTGCAGCGCCGAGCGCACGTTGCTGCGCCAGCGCCACCAGGGCATGTCATTCAGCGGCATGCCGCCCATGGTGGAGGAGCGACGGCCGCGACGGGAAGTGTTCTCCGAACCTTGCTGCACGGTTGTCGATCGTACGTTCCCTTTCCGGCTCCCCGCACAGGCCCCCGTAATTCACCTGGACGTCACCGAGCGTTGCACGGAGCACACTGCGCTGTTACCCCGCGGGCGAAATGTTCATTCTCATGACCGGACGGCGACGCCCCACCCCACACCGCCCCTCGACGTTCCTCACGAGTGCGGCGGCGGTCGGGGCCTTGCTGGTCACCGGCTGCGGTGCGCTCCCTGGGGCCTCGGGGGACTCCAGGGAGCCCCTCACCGTGGTGACGTGGGCGCCCGGCGGCGCGGCGAAACCGGACACGGTCAACACGGTGAACATGTCGGGCATGACCGCCATGGCGCAAACGTACGCGCGCTGGGTCAACAGCAACGGCGGGCTCGCCGGTCACCGGCTGCGCGTCGTCACCTGTGACGAGTCGGACACCTCGACCGGCGCGGGGAACTGCGCCCGGCTGGCCGTCAAGGAGAAGGCGGTGGCGGTCGTCGGCTCGTACAGCCGGTACGGGTCGTCGTTCATGCCACCGCTGGAGACCGCCGGAATCCCCTACATCGGCGGTTACGGGGCCTCCGAGGAGGAGTTCAGCAGCTACACCTCCTACCCCGTCAACGGCGGCCAGGCGGCGCTCCTCGCCGGCAACGCCCGGCAGCTCGCCCGCAGTTGCGAACGGGTGTCCGTGGTGCGGCCCGACACCCTGGGCGGCGACGGCCAGGCCTGGCTCCTCAACACCGGTCTCACCGACGCCGGCCGGCCCGAGCCCGTCGACATCCGGGCGGCGGAGTCGGCGACCTCGTACGACGAGGCCGCCCGGCGGGCACTCAAAGCCGCGGGGGCGGACGGCGGCTGTGTGACGGCCGTGCTCGGGGACCGTACGGAGACGTTCTTCGACTCCTTCCGGCGGCTCGAGCCGTCGTACGGGAACGTACGGATCTCGTCCGTCCTCGGCAGCGTCGGCCAGCCGCTGATCGACAGCACCGGCGGCCGGAACAGCCCGTTCGAGGGGGCGTACGTGACCGGCTGGTACCCGGACTCGGGCGACGCCCGCTGGGACCGGATGCGGGAGGTGATCCGTGAGCACGCCTTCGGCGACAACCGGATCGATCCGGCCGACACAGGCGTCCAGACCACGTGGATCGCGTACACCGCGCTGAGCGAGCTCGTGAAGGCGATCGACGCCCCGCGGATCACCGCCGGGAATCTCGTCTCCGCCCTCAACCACGGCACCCCGGTCGACACCGGCGGCCTCACGCCGGTGCTGCGCTGGCGCTTCGACGACATGATCGGCTCGTCCGCGTACCCGCGCGTCGTGAACACCAAGGTGACGTTTCAGGCGGTACGGGACGGGCGGCTCGTTGCGGACAAGAAGGGCTTCGTGGACGTCACGAAGACGCTGTCGGACGCGAGCGCCAAGGGGTGAGGTGCCGGGGGCCCCGCCCCCGGCACCCCGCACATCGGCCGCCCCAGGGGCTTGATCCTCAGAGCTCGGTCGCCGCTCGTCGGGTCAGCCCGTACTTCGACGCGATCGAGTTCCACAACCCCGACGCCTCCTTCTTCGCCTTGCTCGCCTCGCCGCTCTGGACGGTGGCCTGCTGCGTCTCGGAGGTCGTACGGGCCTTGCCGTGCTTGCACACCTTCTTGCCGTGCTTGGCCTCTTCGGCCCACGCGGCGTAGTGGTCGTCGGCGGAAGCGGACGCCTGCCAGCCCTTGGTGAGGGAGGCGGTGAGCCGGTCGTGGTCCGGCAGCTTGTCGACGCTCAGCCCCTGGAGCCGGGTCACCAGATCACGGCGCTGCTGGGCGGCGCCCTTCAGATCGGTCACGGCCTGGTCCAGGTCCGTGCAGCTCTTGGTCTTCTCGACGGCCCCGACGACCGCGGCACGGCTGTTGTTGCTGTCCGCCAGGAGCTTGTCGAGCGCCTCGGCCTGCTGCTTCGCCGGATCGGCCGCGGCCTGCGTGGAGGGCTGGTCGGCGGGCGAACTCGCCGCCGCCACCGGCTGCTTGTTGTCCTTGCCCTTGTCGTCGCCGCCGCTCATCAGCGCGCCCGCGCCGAGGCCGACGACCGCGCAGCCGGCGACGACCGCCGCGATGAGCGTGACGTGCGCCGGCCTCTTGCGCTGCCCGGCCCGCCCCTGCGGCCCGTCGTCCACGGGCTGGTACTGCGGCTGCGGGGCCTGCTGGGCGTGGGGTGCCTGCGGGGGCTGATAGGCCCCCTGATGCTGCTGTCCGGGGTCGAACCGGGGCATCTGCTGGGTGGCGCCCGCGGGCTCCTCGCTGCGGAACAGGTTGTCGAACTCGGCAGGCGGCTGCCGGTCGCCGGGGGCTCCGGGCCTGATGTCGTACGGGGCGCCGCCGGGGACGGGCGGGATGTACTGAGTCGCTTCGGCGTCGCCCCCGTGCGCGGGCGGCTGTTGCTGGTACGCCTGTGTCTGCGGCTGCGGGGCTCCGTGGCCGAGGAACTGGGTGGCCTCGGCGGGGCTCTCCGGCGGCAGCCCGCCCGGCGCGGGTCCGGGTGGCACCGGCGCGATGTACTGCGTGGCATCCGCGTCCCCGCCCATGCCCATCCCGGGCACTGCCTCGGGCGGCAACGGCTGCCCGTACGGCTGCTGAGGCTGCTGGTGCTGCTGGGGCTGGGCGGGAGGCAACGGCTGGGCGGTCTGAGGCTGGCCGTACACCTGAGCCGGCTGCCCGTATGCCTGCGACGGCTGCCCGTAGGCCTGCGACGGCTGCCCGTACTGATCGCCGCCCTGCCCGTACGGCCCCTGCGGCTGCGACGAGGCGTCCTGGTGCGCCGCCTGCGGCCCCCAGGGCTGTCCCCACGGCTGGCCGCCCGCCGGGGCGCCCTGATCCGCGGGCCCCCCTGGTATCCAGGGCTCGCCGCCACCCGCGGGCAGCACGACACCTTCGTGCGCGGGCCGTACAGCAGGGAGCTGCTGCTCGTCACCCTGTCCGCTCTGCGTCACCGGGACTCCTACGTGTATACCTACGGAATCGTCGGCTCACGCTATCGGGTGACCACCGCCGTTCGCCAAGCGCGTGTGGTGTCTCACCACCCCTTCACAGGAGCCATGGCACCCGGCGCCCTTTAAAGCCGTCCCCTCGGCAGCCGACGAGCCTGGGGCAACAGGCCTGTCGGCCGGCTCCACGGCCGAATCTCCCTCTGGACCCGGCAGCACTTTCACGCCATGACCGGCGTCCCTTGCCGAGGCCAGGGCCGTCCGCGTGTCCGGGGTCGTCCCCCGTGTGCGAGTGGTCCGGTCCGCCGTGGAGGACGGTGCCGCCGGGCTCGACGACGGACAGGTGCCGGAGCGCACGCGGTCAGGCCGCCTGGAGCTCCAGCCGCGCCCCGAACTCCCGCACCGCCGCCTCGCCCCCGTAAGGCACCAGCCGCTGCTGCAGATCGTCCAGATACTCCGCGCCCCGGCTGGAGCGCACCGATCCCAGCAGCTCCATCGCCCGGGTGCCGGTGTGGCAGGCCTGCTCCACCTCGCGCAGCTGGACCTGGGCCGTGGCGAGGAGCACCAGGCCGATGCCGCGGCGGCGGGTCCGGGACTCCGGGTGGCCGTCCAGGGACTCCTTCGCCCGGCGTGCGGCCGCCTCCGCCTGGCCGAGGTCGCGGTGACAGTGCGCCAGCTCGTCGGCGAGGTAGGCGTGGTCGAAGTGGGCGATCCAGTCGGGGTCGTCCCCGGTGTCCGGTTCGGCGTGCTCCATGGCCGTCAGCGCCCGGCCCGTCACCGCCTGGCAGGTGCGGGCGTCGCCGAGCAGGGCGTGTCCGCGCGCCTCCGCCGCGTAGAACATCGCCTCCGCCCTCGGCGTGACCCGCCCGCGCGCGCCCTCCTGCGCGGCCCGCGCCAGCTGCGCGATCTCGCGCGGATTGCCGAGCTGCGCGGCGAGATGGCTCATCGACGCGGCCAGTACGTAACCGCCGTACGCCCGGTCGCCCGCCGCCTGCGCCAGGCGCAGCGCCTGGATGTAGTAGCGCTGCGCGAGACCCGGCTGGCCGGTGTCGACCGCCATGTACCCGCCGAGTTCGGTGAGTCGGGCGACCGCCGCGAACAACTGCCGTCCGACCGATTCGCGGTACGCCCCCGAGAGCAGCCCGGAGACCACGCTGTTCAGGTAGTGCACCAGGACCGGCCGCACATGTCCGCTGCCGAACCGGTGGTCGAGGTCGACGAGCGCGGCCGTCATCGCCCGTACCGCCGCCACGTCCGACATCCCGACCCGGGCCCCGGCGGACCGTGCCACCTGCGGGTCGGCGCCGGTGATCAGCCAGTCGCGGCTGGGTTCGACCAGCGCCGACGAGGCGATCGCCGAACCGGACAGGAAGTCGCGGCGGCCGACATCGCTGCGCCAGAGCTCACAGACCTGCTCGATCGCGCCGATCACGGTCGGGGCGAACTGCAGGCCGACACCGGCCGCCAGATTCTTGCCGTTGGCCATGCCGATCTCGTCGATCGTGACCGTCCGGCCGAGCTTGCGGCCGAGCGCCTCGGCGATGATTCCCGGTGCCCTGCCGCGTGGTTGCTGTCCACGCAGCCAACGGGCCACGGAGGTCTTGTCGTACCGCAGATCGAGCCCGCGTTCCGCGCCGACCATGTTGACGCGGCGGGCGAGGCCGGCGTTGGAGCATCCGGCTTCCTGAATGAGCGCCTGGAGCCGTTCGTTCGGCTGGCGGGCGACGAGAGGCCTGGCTGCCATGTTTCCCCCTGAGGCCGCAGTGATCGATGAGCGGATCACTGCCCGGCAGTTGCACGGAAAATGCGCACATTCATCGTGATCGTCACATCCGTCGTGTTCCTTGTCATTCGTGTCGGCATACGTTCGGCATACGTGCGTCATACGTGTCGGCATATGACAGAGGCCGACCGTTCCGGAGGTGCCCGTAAGGGGTTACCCGCCCGGCCGGGCACCGCCTCACGCGCGCCCCCGCCCATGCATCCGTGCGCCCCGTATGCCCGATCGGTCACGCCGTGACCGCGCTCGCCGAGCGCGCCTTTCGTAGAGCGCCGTTTCGGGAGGTACCCCTCATGAGGTGCCCTTTCGTAGGGTGGTCCCCATACACGGGGACATCGAAAGGCAGCGCACATCATGCAGGACGGGACAGAGACGGACAGAGCGGTACGGGCGGGGGCGGCACAAGAGGCGGGCGACGCTCGGACGGCGCCCGCCGTTCGCGTACAGGGGCTGTGGAAGCGGTTCGGGGAGCAGACCGCGGTCGCCGGGATCGATCTGGAGCTGCCCGCGGGCAAGTTCATCGGTCTGGTGGGGCCCAACGGCGCGGGCAAGACCACCACGCTGTCGATGGTCACCGGACTGCTCCGCCCCGACCAGGGGCTGATCGAGGTCGGTGGCCATGATGTGTGGCGCGACCCGGTCGAGGTGAAGTCCAGGATCGGTGTGCTCCCGGAGGGGCTGCGGCTCTTCGAACGCCTCTCGGGACGCGAACTCCTCGCATACACCGGCAGGTTGCGCGGGCTGCCGGGCGCCGAGGTCGACAAGCGGGCCACCCAGCTGCTCGATGTGCTCGACCTGGCGGGCGCCCAGCACAAGCTGGTCGTCGACTACTCGACCGGCATGCGGAAGAAGATCGGGCTCGCGGCGGCGCTGCTGCACAACCCCGAAGTGCTCTTCCTGGACGAGCCGTTCGAGGGCGTCGACCCGGTGTCGGCGCAGACCATCCGCGAGGTTCTGGAGCGGTACACCCGCTCGGGCGCGACCGTCGTCTTCTCCAGCCATGTGATGGAGCTGGTGGAGTCCCTCTGCGAGTGGGTGGCCGTCATGGCGGCCGGCACGATCCGGGCCCAGGGCACCCTGGCCCAGGTGCGCGGCGAGGCGTCCTCGCTGCAGAACGCCTTCCTCGAACTCGTCGGCGCGGGTTCCCGGACCACCGGCGAATCCCTGGACTGGCTGGGCGGCGACCGATGAGCGTGCTCGACACCCCCGTGGGCGCCGCCCCCGGACGGGACACCACGCGCGGCGGCGGCGAAGGGCTCGTCCCCGTCTTCGTACGGCTCAAGCTGACCCTGCTGCGCAACGGACTGCGGCAGTCGACGGGCCGCCGGGCCGCGTACATCACCTCCGTCGTCTTCGCCCTGCTGATCGCCGCGGGCCAGCTGATCGGGCTGATCGCGCTGCGCGGGCACGCCCACGCCGGTTCCCTCGTCGTCCTGCTGACCGGGGTGCTGGCGGTCGGCTGGACCGTGATGCCGCTGTTCTTCCCCAGCGGTGACGAGACCCTCGACCCGAGCCGTCTGGTGATGCTGCCGTTGCGGCCGCGCCCGCTGATCGCGGCGCTGCTGGCGGCGTCGCTCGTCGGGATCGGCCCGCTGTTCACGCTCTGCCTGACGGCCGGTTCGGTGTTCGCGGTGGCGCACGGGGCGGCGGGTGCGGTGTTCGCCGTGGTGGCCGCACCGCTCACACTTCTGCTGTGTGTCGCGCTGACGCGGGCCGTGGCCACGGCCAACACCCGGCTGCTGACATCACGCAAGGGCCGCGATCTCGCGGTGCTCAGCGGGCTCGTGATCGCGGTGGGCTTCCAGGTCGTCAACTTCGGTGCGCAGCGGCTCGGCCGGGCGGGCGGGCTCTCCGCGCTCGACCCGGTCGCGGACGTGGTGCGCTGGCTGCCGCCCGCCTCGGCGATCGGGGCGGTGGACTCGGCGTCGCAGGGCTCGTACGGGCAGGCCGCCGTACAGCTGTTGCTGTCCGTGGCGGCGCTGTTCGCGCTGTTGTGGCTGTGGCAGCGGAGTCTGGTGAAGCTGATGACGGCCCCGGACGGCTCGACCCTCACCGCCGCCGGACCGGGCCGCGAGAAGTCCGGCAGGCGCGGCTCCGGGCTCGCCGCGCTGCTGCCCGCGGGGCGTACGGGGCCGGTGCTGGAGCGCAGCCTGAGGTACATCGCACGCGACCCGAAGACCAAGGCCTCCTGGGTCACGGCGTTGGCGGTCGGGCTGATCGTGCCGATGCTCAACGCGTTGCAGGGCACGGGTTCGCTCTACTTCGCCTGCTTCGCCGCCGGGATGCTCGGCATGCAGATGTACAACCAGTTCGGGCAGGACACCTCCGCGTTCTGGATGGTGACGCTGACGATCTCCTCCACCCGGGACGCGTACCTCGAACTGCGCGCGCGGGCACTGGCGTTGCTGCTGATCACACTGCCGTACACGGTCCTGGTGACGGTGGCGACCGCCGCGGTGCTCGGCGACTGGGGCGCGCTGCCGGGGGTCATGGGCCTTTCGCTCGCCCTGCTGGGCGCGATGCTGGCGACGGGGGCGGTGGCGTCCGCGACCTTCCCGTACTCGATCCCGCAGGACGGGGCGTTCAAGAACGTGGCACCGGGGCAGGCCGGTCTCGCCTGGATCTCGATCTTCGGCGGCATGGTCTCGGCGGCGGTGCTCAGCGCGCCGGTGATCGCGGTGACGATCTGGCTGCGCGTCGCCGGTCCGGATCAGTGGTTGTGGCTGCTGCTGCCCGCGGGGGCCGGGTACGGGGCGCTGATCGCCTGGACGGGGCTACGACTCGCCGCTCCCCGCACGGCGAACCGGCTCCCGGAGATCCTTACGGCGGTCAGCAAGGGCTGAGAGAGGGGCGGGTGGGACCCCGCGCCCCTCTTGGAGGAGCTCGCGGTCGCTCACGGGGATACGGACTCGCGGTCGTCCTGCGGGTCCTCGGCGAACTGTTCCAGGAAGGGTTCGACCGCCGCGCGCCAGCCCTCCGGCTGGTCGTAGTGGACGAGGTGACCGGCGTCGGTCACCTCCGCGTACTGCCCGCGCGGCAGTACGCGGACCATCTCCTGAGCCTCCGCCCGGCCCAGCTCGCCGTCGAGGCCGCGGAGCACCAGGGCCGGACACCGGACCTGCGCCAGCTCCTCCCAGTGCGCGTCGAACACCCAGGTCGCGCGGGACTGGAGCATCTGGCGGCGGGAAAAGACGGGGCGCCAGCCATCGGCCCGCTCGGCCATCACCTCGGCGAAGAACTCGCCGCGGGCCGGGTTGGGCCGCTCCACCCAGGGGTCGTCCTCGCCGAACCACTTCCGTACGTCGGAAAGCGTCGCGAACGGCACCGGCCAGGACGTGAACCAGTCCTCCCACTCCCGCTGCGAGGCCGCGCCGAGCGCGGAGGCCCGCATGTCGCAGATGACCAGCGCCCGGACGAGATCGGGGCGCTTCGCGGCGAGCTGCCAGGCGGTGAGCGCTCCCATCGCATGCCCGACGAGAGTGACGGGGGCGAGGCCGAGCTGTTCGATCGCCGCCTCGACGTCGGCGACGTACACCTCACGGGTGTAAGGGCCTTCGGCCGGCTTCTCGCTGCGGCCGTGCCCGCGCTGGTCGAGGCCGACGGCGCGGTACCGCTCGGCGAGCCAGCGGGTGGTCGCGGCCCAGTGCGCGGCCCGACCCATCAAACCGTGGAGCAATAAGACCCCGGGGGCGCTCTCGCCCTCCGTACGCCCCTTGGGCGGGTCGGCGAACTCCCAGGCCGCGAGGCGTACGCCGTCGGTCCCGGTCACATCGATGCGCCGCACCATATGCCTGGCACCCCCTTCTGGTCCTCGATCACCGCTTGATCCCGCTCGATCATCGCGTGGTCGCACCACGGCAGACTATCGAACCTTTATTCGAAAACCGGGTTCCGGCGTCCAACACCCCTCGTTCGAGTGACCGGCGCCGAGGATTGACCGCGGCCACGGAGGGGAGATCTTCACCGGGAGGCGGGCCACTCGGGGATGAGGGCCCGTGGGGACCGACCTCGAGAGCTCGGGGCTCCGGGTCGGAACAGGGGAGGACAGGCCCCGGCGCCGCAAGGCGCCGGGGCCCTCTGCTGTTGCCGTCCGGGGAGCGGCCGGGGCCGCAGCGCCCTCGCGGGCGGCCGGGAGCGTGGCAGCCACCTTCCGGTGCGCGCGCCGGACGTGCGTGACCCGGACGTGCGTGACGTACGGAACGAACCGAACATGCCGAACGAGCAAGTACCACGGGCGCATGCGCCTGCTCCCTCCCCGACCGCACGGTCAGGTGGCCGACACTCTCAGGTATGCCTCAGCCACAGCCTGGCACGCGATCCGTCCGAGCGCTGCGGTTCCGGACGGAAAAAAGGGAAGCGGACGTCACGCTTCAGCGTCCGTCGCGCTTGGCCACGAATCCGTCAGCGCTTGGCCACGAACACGTGCGAGGCGACCTCGGCGTCGAGCTCCGCCGCCTCGCCACTGCTGCCGACCAGCACCCCGCCGGGCGACTGGGTCACGCTGACCACGGAACCGGGCTGCACTCCCGCCCGCCGCAGCGTGTACATCAGCTGGGCGTCCGTCTGGATCGGCTCACCGATCCGGCGCACGACCACGGTCTTGCCCTCGGCGCCCGGGTCGAGCTCCGACAGGCTCACCATGCTCTCGTCGAGGAACGGGTCGGCCTCGGCCTTCTCGCCCAGTTCCTCAAGGCCCGGGATCGGGTTCCCGTACGGCGACTCCGTCGGGTGGCGCAGCAGTTCCAGCACCCGCCGCTCCACGGCCTCGCTCATCACATGCTCCCAGCGGCATGCCTCGGCGTGCACCTGCTCCCACTCCAGGCCGATAACGTCGACGAGCAGGCACTCGGCGAGCCGGTGCTTGCGCATGACGCGGGTCGCGAGGCGGCGCCCCTCGTCGGTCAGCTCCAGGTGACGGTCGCCCGCGACCTGCACCAGGCCGTCGCGCTCCATGCGCGCCACCGTCTGGCTGACCGTCGGACCGCTCTGGTCCAGCCGTTCCGCGATCCGGGCGCGCATGGGGACCACGCCTTCCTCTTCGAGTTCGAGGATGGTGCGGAGATACATCTCCGTGGTGTCGATCAGTCCGGACATTCGTGCCCCTCGATGCTGTGACAGGAAAACGTCGTAAGCGCTGCGCGCTGGCCCTGCCCCAATTCTGACGCATACCGCTGACAACCGTGCCGCGCCGACCGAACACCGTGCAGCGGAGCGGCGTGGGCGGTATTGACAGGCCACTGGTCCAGACCGCAACGTGATCGGCGGCACGGACACCCCACCCCGCCGGAAAGGGCCTCCTCGATGAGCGACAGCAAGCTGGCCGGTCAGTTCTTCGATGCAGCGATCGGCCTGCTGGAGCGCGTGCGCGACGAGGAGTCCGGCAACATCGCGGCCGCCGGTGCCGCGATCGCCGACACGGTCGCCGCGGGCGGCCGGCTCTTCGCCTTCGGCGCCGGGCACTCCTCGCTCGCCGCACAGGACGTCGTCTACCGGGCGGGCGGACTGGCCCTGATGAACCTGCTGGCCGTCCCGGGGACGGTCGGCGTCGATGTCATGCCCGCGACCCTCGGCTCGGCGCTGGAGCGGGTCGACGGGCTGGCGGGCGCGGTCCTCGACTCCAGCCCCGCCGCGGCGGGCGACGTCCTCGTGATCATCTCGCTCTCCGGGCGCAACGCGCTGCCGGTGGAGATGGCGATGAACGCGCGAGCGCTCGGCCTGACAGTCATCGGCGTCACCTCGGTCGCGTACGCGGACGGCACCCGGTCCCGGCACACCTCGGGCGGCTTCCTGCGGGACCACTGCGACATCGTGCTCGACAGCAAGATCTCCATCGGCGACGCGGAGCTGACCACCGAGGGGATCGAGGCGCCGTTCGGACCCGCGTCGACGGTGGTCACCAGCGCGGTGATGCAGGCGATGATGTCCGCCGCGGCGGAGCGGCTCGTGGCGCTCGGGATCGAGCCGCCGATGCTGCGGTCGGGGAACGTCGACGGCGGCCACGAGTGGAACGGGCGCGTCATGACGGAGTACCGGGACCGGATCTTCTACCGGCGCTGAGGGGGCGGCATCCGGCACGGCGGCGCCGCGGACACGCCTGCGGCCACCGGCGGGAAGTCACCGGACAGAAGTCACCGCCGGACAGAAGTCACCGAATAAATGGGTTGTGGCATCCGTCGCCCGTTCCTAGGCTGCTGCCAGCGAAGAAAGGAGGTGTTCCGGAAGTGATTTCTTCTCGGACTCGTGAGGTGACTGCGGGCTGACGCCCGTTGTCGCGCTCTTTGCAGTGCAGGCCGGTCATCGGCCAATCCCAAGCAGTCACCGACCCGCAGGCTCGCCGGTAAGTCCGGCCGGCTCCTCCGCAAGGAGGGACCAGAGCCTGCGGGTTTCTGCGTGTCCGCACCGATTCGCTACGGGCACAGGCGCTCGACGCGCCAGTTCTCGCCCTCGCGTACATACCTCAGGCGGTCGTGCAGCCGGTTCTCGTGGCCCTGCCAGAACTCGATCGTGTCGGGGACGACGCGGAAGCCGCCCCAGTGCGGGGGCGCGGGGATGTGTTCGCCCTCGGGGTAGCGGGCGGCCAGTTCCTCGTAGCGCCGGATCAGCTCGTCGCGGGAGCCGATCACCGTCGACTGGGCGCTCGCCCAGGCGCCGAGCTGGGAGCCGTGCGGGCGGGTACGGAAGTAGGCGACCGTTTCCTCGCGGCCGACGCGGGACGCCTGGCCGGTGATGATGACCTGGCGGGCCATCGGGTGCCAGGGGAAGAGCAGCGACGCGTAGGGATTGGCCGCCAGCTCGCGGCCCTTGCGGGATTCGTAGTTGGTGAAGAAGACGAAGCCGCGTTCGTCGTACTTCTTCAGCAGCACCGTGCGTGAGGACGGGCGGCCCTCGGGGGTGGCGGTGGAGACCACCATGGCGTTGGGCTCGTGGAGCATCCCGCCCACGGCGACCTGCCGGAACCAGTGGGCGAACTGCTGGATCGGGTCGGCGGCCAGCGTGTCCTCGGTGAAGCCCTCGGAACGGTACTGCTCGCGCATCGCGGCCGGATCGGTGGTGGAATCGGAGGAGGAATCTGCGGTGGGCACGGGGTCATCCTGCCGCAGCGGCCGAGTCCGCCCGTCAAGGAGGGGCGTCAATCCGTCACCGGTGATTGGGCAAGCTGTGCCGGATGTCACGCTTCCCCGCGTCGTGGGAACCCGCCAATACTGGGGGCAGGCCACTGTGGCCTCCGTACAGCCGCCGACCGAGGGAGCCGCCATGTCCGACTTCGTACCGGGACTAGAGGGAGTCGTCGCGTTCGAGACGGAGATCGCCGAACCGGACAAGGAAGGCGGTTCGCTCCGTTACCGCGGCGTCGACATCGAGGATCTGGTCGGCCATGTGTCGTTCGGAAATGTCTGGGGTCTGCTGGTCGACGGTGCGTTCAACCCCGGTCTGCCGCCCGCCGAGCCGTTCCCGATCCCGGTGCACTCGGGTGACATCCGGGTCGATGTGCAGTCCGCGCTGGCGATGCTCGCTCCCGTCTGGGGCCTGCGGCCGCTGCTCGACATCGACGAGGAGACGGCGCGCAACGATCTGGCGCGGGCGGCGGTGATGGCCCTGTCGTACGTCGCCCAGTCGGCGCGCGGGCAGGGGCTGCCGATGGTTCCGCAGAGCGAGATCGACAAGGCGCAGTCCGTGGTCGAGCGGTTCATGATCCGCTGGCGCGGTGAGCCGGACCCCAAGCACGTCAAGGCTGTCGACGCGTACTGGACGTCGGCCGCCGAGCACGGCATGAACGCCTCCACGTTCACTGCCCGCGTCATCGCGTCGACCGGCGCCGATGTGGCGGCGGCGCTGTCGGGCGCGGTGGGCGCGATGTCGGGGCCGCTGCACGGGGGTGCGCCGTCCCGGGTTCTCGGCATGATCGAGGAGATCGAGCGCACCGGGGACGCCACCGCGTACGTGCGGAAGGCCCTGGACAAGGGTGAGCGGCTGATGGGCTTCGGGCACCGGGTCTACCGGGCGGAGGACCCGCGGGCACGCGTGCTGCGACGTACGGCCGAGGAGCTGGGCGCGCCGCGCTTCGAGGTGGCACTGGCGCTGGAGAAGGCAGCGCTGGAGGAGTTGCACGCGCGGCGCCCGGACCGGGTGCTGGCGACGAACGTGGAGTTCTGGGCGGCGATCATGCTGGACTTCGCGGAGGTTCCGGCGCACATGTTCACGTCGATGTTCACGTGCGCGCGTACGGCGGGCTGGTCGGCGCACGTCCTGGAGCAGAAGCGGACGGGCCGGCTGGTGCGTCCTTCGGCGAGGTACGTCGGTCCGGGGCCGCGTGATCCCAGGGAGATCGAGGGGTTCGAGCAGATCACGGATCTGGGGAACTGACGGTCCCAGGGCGGACAGGCCGGGCGGGCACGCCGGTCCGCACAGGAGGGGGGCGTCGGGTTCTCATCGGGTGGAACCATTACCCCGGTCGCGCTGTATTCCCCGTGAGAGGTTGCCATCCACCAGTCCGCGCGATTCACTTGCACACAGATCCATAAAGTCGGCGGGGGGAGGGTGCACATGCTGCTGAACTTCAGGGTGTCGAACCATCGCTCGATCCGGGAGGAGCAGGAACTCCAGCTTCACCCCGCCTATGACTCGGACCGGCCCCCTGGCACGGACTGGCAGGCCGTGCCCGTGGCGGGCTTATTCGGCGCCAATGCGGCCGGCAAGTCGAACCTCATCGGCGCGCTGGAGTACATGGCCCGGATGGTGGTGAACTCGCATCGCGACGCGGAGCCCGGCGACGGCATCACTCGCAGCCCCTTCCGTCTGGACATCGCCTCATCCGATGAGCCTTCGTGGTACGTGGTGGACCTGCTGCTCCGTGGTGTCCGCTACACCTACGGTTTCAGCGTCGACGACGAAAGAGTCCTCGACGAGTGGCTCTACAGCTACCCACACGGGAAGAAGCGCAAGATCTTCGAGCGGCCCGACGGCGACGTACAGCCCGGTGACTCGCAGGCCAAGCGCGAACTGGAACTGGTCGAGAACATCACCGAACCCAATGTGCTGTTCCTGACCATGGCGGCACGTTCCAGGCAGATGGACTTCCGCCCGGTCTATGACTGGTTCCTGACAGACTTGAGGTTCGGTCGGCAGGGACCTGGACGCTTCGTCGGCCCCGAGGTGGGCCGGATGCTGGAGACACCGGAACGCCATCCCGAGCTTATGGCCCTCTTGCGCGCGGCTGACCTGGGCATCGAGGAGTGCGGCACGGAGCGCGTGCTCCTGGACGAGGACGCACTGCGACAGCGGTACGGCAGACGCGTTCTGCCGCGTCTGCTCGCCCGACTGGAAGAAGAGGGCCCGCAAGAACACGTACGTCCGTGGCTTGGGCATCGCGGTCGTACCGGCGTGGTGCGGATGGACTTGCACGAGCAGTCCGCCGGCACCCGGGCGCTTCTGGAACAGGCTCCACGGTTCATGTCGGTCCTGCGGCGGGGCGGCACCTTCGTCGTGGACGAGATCGACTCCAGTCTCCACCCGCTGCTCACCGCGCAGCTCATCGGCCTCTTCCAGGACCCGGCCACCAACCCGCACGGAGCGCAACTGGTCTTCACCACCCACGATGCCAGCCTGCTCGGTCGCATGGGCGGGGAGGACATCCTCAAGCGGGACCAGGTGTGGTTCTTGGAGAAAAATCAGTACGGGGAGACGGAGTTGTTCGCCCTGTCGGAGTTCAAGCCACGCATCGGGGAGAACCACGAGCGCCGCTATCTGGGCGGCAGCTACGGCGGCGTGCCCTTCATCGACGACAGTTTCGCCAGGGCTCTGGCGGGCCGGGGGGAGCAGGATGGCGAGGACACCGAAGCCGAGCGGACGAAATCGTCCCTCCTTTGAGTCCCAGCTCGGCAGGAGAACCGGGCGTCGTGACGCCCGGCAGCGATTACTGGTCGTTTGCGGCACCGAGGTGACGGAACGGGACTATGTGCAGGGGCTCAAGAGCTCTGCGAGAAATTCGGCGGTTTCGGTCAAGATCATCGAGCGCCCCAAGGCGCCTTCTCAAGTCGTCTCGTACGCAGTGAAGTTACTCAAGTCGGCGGCCGACGAGTACGACCGAGCGTGGTGCGTCTTCGATGTCGACGAATTCACGGACATCGACCGGGCCGTGGCCGAAGCGGGCCGCCACGGCGTTGCTGTCGCGCTGTCCAATCCATGCTTTGAGCTGTGGCTGTTGCTGCACTTCACCGACCACCGCAGTCACGCCCCGTCGTATGCCCATCTCGTGCCGCACCTGAACAAACACACGCCAGGCGGATACAGCAAGACAGGCCTCGACTTCCGCCTCTACAAAAGCACCTGGCGCGAAGCCGTCCGCCGCGCGAGAGGACTGGCCCCGGAGGGCAAAGAGCCGGAGGTGAACCCCTCCACCGGCATGTGGCAGCTCGCCCTCGCCATCGGCGGCCCAGCACAGCGGCACACTTGATCAAAGTGCTTAGGGGCGAATGATGTTGGTCTTGGCGCCGACATCTCGGTTTCCGCCGCGACTTCGGCCTCACACCCTGCGATTCACCGTGCCGTTCAGGTAGGGCGCACCCAAATCCTGAGCGTCACAGCGGACTCAGCCCAGGGCGTCGTCCAGCAGCGCCGCCCACTGTGCCACGACCCTCTGACGCCGGGCGGTGTCGTCGGTGAGTACGTTGGCCAGGCCCAGGCCGCGGGCCATGTCGAGGAGGCCCTGGACGGTTTCGCGTACGCCGGGCCTCGTCTCGTCGGCGGTGAGGAGTTCGACGGCGATGCGGTGAGTCTCGCGGCCGACGCGGGCTTCGAGTTCGGTGACGCGGGGGCGGAGTTGTTCCTCGTTGGACGCGGCGACCCAGAGCTGGAGTGCGGCGCGGAAGAGTGGGCCCGTGTAGAGGTCGACGAGCGCGGCGACGACGGCCGTGCGGCCCTGGACGGGCAGGGCGCGCAGGGCGGCGGACCGTTCCTCGGCGACGTATTCGACGGCCGCGGTGAACAGGTCCTCGCGGGTCGGGAAGTGGTGCTGGGCGGCCCCGCGCGAGACGCCGGCGCGTTCGGCGACGACGGAGACCGTGGAGCCGGCCCAGCCGTGCTCGGCGAGGCAGGCGACCGCGGCTTCGAGGAGCCGTCGGCGGGTGGCGCGGCTGCGGTCCTGCTTGGGGGTCCGGTCGGTGGGGGGCGTCAAAACACCCATGCGGCGTCCCGTCGTTCGAGGAAGGCCGTCATTCCTTCCCGGGCCTCGGCGGAGGCGAAGAGGGCCGCCGAGCGGGCGATGAGGTCTTCGGCATGCTGGTCGAAACTCTTCAGCACAGTAGCCGTGACCAGCTCCTTCGATGCCGCCAGCCCCTGGGGTGAGGCCTTGCGCAGTCCGTCCAGGACGGGTACGAGTGCCTTGTCGATGTCCTCGGCGGACCCGACGGCGAGCGTGATCAGGCCGATGCGGGCGGCTTCGGTGGCGTCGAAGCGTTCTCCGGTGAGGTAGTAGCGGGCGGCGGCGCGCGGGTCGGTGCGGGGCAGCAACGGCAGAGAGATGACGGCGGGGGCGAGGCCGAGCCGGGATTCGGTGAGGGCGAACGAGGCGTCGGGCCCGGCCACGGAGATGTCGCAGGCTCCGAGCAGTCCGAGGCCGCCCGCCCGGACGTGTCCGGTGACCCGGGCGACGACGGGCTTGGGCAGTGCGACGATCTGCCGCATCAGGGCGACGAAGGCCGCCGGGTCGGGCGGCCCGGTCAGGTCCGCGCCCGCGCAGAACGTGTTGCCGGTGTGGGTGAGGACGACAGCTCGTACGGTGTCGTCGGCCGCGCACGTCTCCAGGGCGGTGGAGAGCTCGCCGACCAGCCGTGCGGAGAGCGCGTTGCGGTTGGCCGGTGAGTCGAGGGTGAGGCTGGTGATGCCCCGGTCGTGGGTGGGGCCGGCGAGCGTCGGCTTCATGTGGTTCGTCTCCTTCTCCCCGGACGTCCTGCCGAGCGTGGCAGCGAGCCGGGAGCGTTCAAGCGCGCGTGCATGGTCTGCGGTGCCCTCGCTCGCGTGCACGGACAGCGACCGGTCGCACTCGGCCGTCCGGCACACGGCTCGGGTCAGTACGACTTGGGGAGACCCAGGGACTGGTGGGACACGTAGTTCAGGATCATTTCCCGGCTGACGGGGGCGATCCGGGCGACGCGGGCGGCGGCGATCAGGGACGCGAGGCCGTATTCGCGGGTGAGGCCGTTGCCGCCGAGGGTGTGCACGGCCTGGTCGACGGCTTTGACGCAGGCTTCGCCGGCCGCGTACTTCGCCATGTTGGCGGCCTCGCCGGCACCGATGTCGTCGCCCTCGTCGTACAGTCGGGCGGCCTTCTGCATCATCAGCCGGGCCAGTTCCAGTTCGATGTGGGCCTGGGCGAGAGGGTGGGCGATGGCTTGGTGGGAGCCGATGGGCTCCTTCCACACCTGGCGGGTCTTCGCGTACTCGACGGCGCGGGCGAGTGCGTAGCGGCCCATGCCGATGCCGAATGCGGCGGTCATGATGCGTTCGGGGTTGAGCCCGGCGAAGAGCTGGAGCAGCCCGGCGTCCTCTTCGCCGACGAGGGCGTCGGCGGGCAGCCGAACGTCGTCGAGGACCAGCTCGAACTGCTTCTCGGGGGCCTGGAGTTCCATGTCGATCTGCGAGCGCTGGAAGCCGGGTGCGTCACGCGGAACGATGAAGAGGCAGGGCTTGAGTTTGCCGGACCTGGCGTCCTCGGTGCGGCCGACGACGAGGGTGGCGTCGGCGATGTCGACGCCGGAGACGAAGACCTTGCGCCCGGTGAGCAGCCAGTCCTCCCCGTCCTTGCGGGCGGTGGTGGTGATGCGGTGCGAGTTGGAGCCCGCGTCGGGTTCGGTGATGCCGAAGGCCATGATGAGGCTGCCGTCGGCGAGGCCGGGGAGCCACTTCCGCTTCTGGGCTTCGGTGCCGAAGCGGGCGATGACGGTGCCGCAGATCGCCGGGGAGACGACCATCATGAGCAGTGGGCTGCCTGCTGCGCCCAACTCCTCCAGGACGATGGAGAGTTCAGCCATTCCGCTGCCTCCGCCGCCGTACTCCTCGGGGAGGTTCACGCCGAGGTAGCCGAGCCACGCGGCTTCGGTCCACAGCTCGCGCGGGTGGGCTCCCTCGCGCACGACGGAGGTCAGGTAATCCCGCCCGTAGCGCTTCCCGAGGGCGGCGACGGCTGCGCGCAGGGCCTGGTGCTCATCGGTTTCGAGGACGGTGCTCATGCGTTCTCCTCAGGGTCTGCGGGTTCGGTGGCGGCGTCCGCGGGGTCGGTGACGACGGCGAGCAGGGTGCCGACGTCCACCTGGAGGCCGGGAGCGGCGTGCAGTGCGGTGAGGGTTCCGGAGGCGGGGGCGAGGATGCGGTGTTCCATCTTCATCGCCTCCAGCCAGATCAGCGGCTGCCCGGCCTCGACCGCCGCCCCGGCCCCGAGCCCGTCCGCGACACGGACGACGGTGCCGGGCATGGGGGCGAGCAGGGAGCCGGGTTCGGTCCGCTCGGTGGGGTCGGTGAAGCGGGGCAGGGCGGTGAAGGTGTACGAGCCGGTGGCGGTGTCCACGTACGCCTTGTCCCGGTGCAGGGTTACGGCGAAGTGGCGGGTGACCGGGCCGACTTCGAGGGTGACGTGGCCGGGGCGGGCGGCGATGACCCGTTCTCCGGTTTCGGGGACGGGGCCGGTGCGCCCGGTGCGGTAGGCGGCCTCGTGTTCGGCGCCGTCGGGTTCGGCGCGGTAGCGCTTGACCTGGGGTTGCGAGGAGATGTTGCGCCAGGCGCCGAAGCGGGCGGGGCCCGGACCGGGGCCGTGCTGCCGGGTGGCGGCGTCGGCGAGGGCGGCGGCCAGGGCGGCGAGGCGCGGCTCCGCCTCGTCCGGGGGTGCGGTGAGGTCGGCCAGGTGGCGGTCGTAGAAGCCGGTGTCGAGGCGGGCGGCGCGGAAGTCGGTGTGGCGCAGGGATCGTACGAGCAGGTCGCGATTGGTGACCGGGCCGTGGATGCGGGCGCGTTCCAGGGCGCGGGCGAGGAGGCGCAGGGCTTCGTTGCGGGTGAGGGCGTGCGCGATGACCTTGGCGAGCATCGGGTCGTAGTGCACGCCGATGGTGTCGCCGCCGGTGTATCCGGTGTCGAGGCGCAGTCCGGGTGCGTCCGGCACCTCCAGCGTGAGCAGTGCTCCGGTCTGCGGCTGCCAGTCGCGGGCGGGGTCCTCGGCGTAGAGCCGGGCCTCGACGGCGTGGCCGTGCGGCTCGGGGGGTGCGGTGGTGGGCAGCGGTTCGCCTTCCGCGACGCGCAGTTGCAGGGCGACGAGGTCGAGTCCGAAGACCGCTTCGGTGACGGGGTGTTCGACCTGGAGGCGGGTGTTCATCTCCAGGAAGTACGGCTGCCCGTCGGCCCCGAGGAGGAACTCGACGGTGCCCGCGCCCCGGTATCCGACCGCGCGGGCGGCGGTCACGGCGGCCTCGTGCAGCCGGGTCCGCAGCGCGTCGTCGAGCCCGGGTGCGGGGGCCTCCTCGATGACCTTCTGGTGGCGTCGCTGGAGTGAGCAGTCCCGGGTGCCGAGCGCCCAGACCCCGCCGTGTTCGTCGGCCATGACCTGTACCTCGACGTGCCGGCCGCGCTCCACGTACGGCTCCGCGAAGACCTCACCGTCCCCGAAGGCGGCAGCGGCCTCGGCCGAGGCGGCCGTCGACTCGGCCGGCAGGTCGGCGAGTCGGCGTACGATCCGCATTCCGCGCCCGCCGCCGCCCGCCGCCGCCTTCAGCAGCAGCGGCAGGTCGTCGCCGCCGGCCTTCGCCGGGTCGACGGGTGCGAGCAGCGGCACTCCGGCGGCGGCCATCAGTTCCTTGGCGCGGGTCTTGGACGCCATCAGCTCGATGGCCTTGACCGGCGGCCCCACCCAGACGAGTCCGGCGTCCTGCACGGCCTGAGCGAATACGGCGTTCTCGGAGAGGAAGCCGTAGCCGGGGTGGACGGCGTCGGCGCCCGCCGAGAGCGCGGCGCGTACGACGAGGTCGCCGCGGAGATAGGTGTCGGAGGGGGTGGCGCCCGGCAGCCGTACGGCGGTGTCCGCCTCCCGTACGTGGAGCGCGTCGGCGTCCGCGTCGGAGTACACGGCGACGGTGGCGATGCCGAGCGCGCGGCAGGTGCGGAAGATCCGGCAGGCGATCTCGCCCCGGTTGGCGACGAGCAGTGTGGAGATCATCTGTGGCCTCACATCCGGAAGATTCCGAAGCCGCCGCGGGCGCCTTCCACCGGGGCGGTATGGATCGCGGACAGGCACATCCCGAGGACGGTCCTGGTGTCGCGCGGGTCGATGACCCCGTCGTCGTACAGCCGCCCGGACAGGAACATCGGCAGCGACTCGGACTCGATCTGCTGCTCGACCATGGCGCGCAGCGCGGCGTCGGCCTCGTCGTCATAGGGCCGGCTCTTCGCCGCGGCCGAGGCGCGGGCGACGATGGACAGCACCCCGGCGAGCTGCTGCGGGCCCATGACGGCGGACTTGCTGCTGGGCCACGCGAAGAGGAAGCGCGGGTCGTACGCCCGGCCGCACATGCCGTAGTGCCCGGCTCCGTACGAGGCGCCCATCAGCACGGACAGATGCGGGACCTTCGAGTTCGACACCGCGTTGATCATCATCGCGCCGTGCTTGATGATGCCGCCCTGTTCGTACTCCTTGCCGACCATGTAGCCGGTGGTGTTGTGCAGGAAGAGCAGCGGAATGTCGCGCTGGTTGGCGAGTTGGATGAACTGGGCGGCCTTCTGCGACTCCTCGCTGAACAGCACCCCTTGCGCGTTGGCGACGATGCCGACGGGATAGCCGTGAAGCGTGGCCCACCCGGTCACCAGGCTGGTCCCGTACAGCGGCTTGAACGCGTCGAAGTCCGAACCGTCGACGAGCCGGGCGATCACCTCGCGCGGGTCGAAGGGCACCTTCAGATCGCCGGGCACGATGCCGATCAGCTCGTCCTCGTCGTACTTCGGCGGTTCGGCGGGCCCCGGATCGGCGTGCGCCTTGCGCCAGTTGAGGCGGGCGACGATCCGGCGGGCCCGGCGCAGCGCGTCCTGCTCGTCGACGGCGAAGTGGTCGGCGAGCCCGGAGGTGCGGGCGTGCATCTCGGCGCCGCCGAGCGATTCGTCGTCGCTCTCCTCACCGGTCGCCATCTTCACCAGGGGCGGTCCGCCGAGGAAGACCTTGGACCGTTCCTTGATCATGACGGTGTGGTCGGACATGCCGGGGACGTACGCCCCGCCCGCGGTCGAGTTCCCGAAGACGACGGCCACGGTCGGGATGCCGGCCGCCGACAGCCGGGTGATGTCGCGGAACAGTGCCCCGCCCGGAATGAAGATCTCCTTCTGTGCGGGGAGATCGGCGCCTCCGGACTCCACGAGGCTGATGCAGGGCAGCCGGTTGGCGAACGCGATCTCGTTCGCCCGCAGGGCCTTCTTCAGGGTCCAGGGGTTGGAGGCGCCGCCGCGTACGGTCGGGTCGTTGGCGGTGATCAGGCACTCCACGCCCGACACCACTCCGATCCCGGTGACGAGCGAGGCGCCGACTGTGTACCCGGGGGCCTCGCTGCCCCAGGCGGCGAGCGGCGAAAGCTCCAGGAACGGGGTGTCCTGGTCGATCAGCAGCTCGATCCGTTCGCGGGCCAGGAGCTTGCCGCGGGCGCGGTGCCGTTCGGCGTACTTCTCGCCGCCGCCCGCCCGCGCCTTGGTGTGCTCGCCGGCCAGCTCGTCGAGCTTCGCGAGCATGGCCGCGCGGTTCGCGGCGTATTCGGGGCTCGCGGTGTCGAGCCCGGTGGGCAGGACGGTCATGCGTTCACCTCCGGTGCGTGGACGGCTTCCAGCAGCGATACGGGAATGGGGAGGCGCCGGGACCGGAGCCACTCCCCGACCGCCTTGGCCTGCGGATCGAACCGGTGCCGGCCCGCGACGCCCTCGCCGAGCAGCCCGTGGACGACGAAGTTCAGGGCGCGGAGGTTCGGCAGGACATGGCGTACGACGGTGAGGGGGGCGGTCTCCGGCAGCAGCTCCCGGAACCGGTCGACGGTCAGCTCGTGGGCCAGCCACCGCCAGGCGTCGTCGCCGACCACCCACACCCCCACGTTGGCGTCCCCACCCTTGTCCCCGCTGCGGGCGCCCGCGACCCGGCCGAGCGGGGCGGTCCGGGTGGGCCCGGCGGACGACGGCAGCGGTTCGGGCAGCGGCGGCTCGTCGGCTTCCCGGAGCAGCCGCGTGTGTACGGGAGGTGCCTGGCTCTCGCGCCGCCCGTCGGGGAGTACGGCGACGTGCGGGACCTCGCCGGCCGGTACGTATCTCGCCTCGAACACCCCGTACGGCTCGCCCTTTCCGGGCGGGGCGGTGACATGGAAGCCCGGGTAGCTGCCGAGCGCGAGCTCGACGGCGGCACCGGAGACCGCGCGTCCGACGGTCTCCGGGTCCTGGTCGCGGACGACGAGCCGGAGCAGCGCGCTCGCGGTCTCCTCGGTGGCGGCGCCGGCCCGGTCGGTCCGCACCAACTCCCACCCCACTTCGCCGGGTCGGCTGCCGGACCGGGCGAAGGAATCCGCGAACTGGTCCCGCACCAGCTGCGCCTTGGCGTCGATGTCGAGCCCGGTGAGCACGAAGACGAGCTCGTTGCGCCAGCCGCCGAGCCGGTTGAGGCCGGCCTTGAGGGTGGGTGGCGGGGCCTCGCCGCGCACGCCGGATATCCGCACCCGGTCGGGGCCGTCCTGGGTCAGCGTCACGGTGTCGAGCCGGGCGGTGACGTCCGGCCCGGCGTACCGGGCCCCGCCGGTCTCGTACAACAACTGGGCGGTGACGGTGCCGAGATCGACAACTCCGCCCGTGTGGTCGTGCTTGGTGATGACGGACGAACCGTCGGCATGGATCTCGGCGACGGGGAAGCCGGGCCGACGCACGTCGTGGCCACGGAAGAACGAGTAGTTCCCCCCGGTGGCCTGGGTCCCGCACTCCAGTACGTGTCCGGCGACGACGGCCCCGGCGAGCGCGTCGTGGTCGTCGTGGCCCCAGCCGAAGTGGGCGGCGGCGGGTCCGGTGACGAGGGCGGCGTCGGTGACCCGCCCGGTGACGACGACATCGGCGCCCGCGGTCAGACAGGCGGCGATCCCGGCGCCGCCGAGGTAAGCGTTGGCGGTGAGATACCCCTCCGGTACGGGGAGGCTGTCGCCCTCCACATGGGCGACGTGCACGGGCACGCCGACCTTCCGCGCCAACTCCCGCACGGCTTCGGCCAGTCCGGCCGGATTGAGCCCTCCGGCATTGGTCACGATCCGCACCCCGCGCTCGTGGGCGAGCCCGAGGCCCTCTTCGAGCTGGCGCAGGAAGGTGGTGGCGTACCCGCGACCGGGGTCCTTGAGCCGGCTCCGGCCGAGGATGAGCATGGTCAGCTCGGCGAGGTAGTCGCCGGTGAGAACGTCGAGCGGCCCACCGGTGAGCATCTCGCGCACGGCGTCGAAGCGGTCTCCGTAGAACCCGGAGGCGTTGCCGATCCGCAGGACCTGCCCGGTCACTTCCCGCCTCCCCGGGCCGCCCGGCCGGGGCCGGGCGGCCCGGCGAACGCCTGGGCGATGTCGAGCCACCGGTCGGCATCGGGGCCGGTGGCCCGGACGGCCAGGTCGTCGCGGTGGGCGCGCTGGGTGACGAGGAGACAGAAGTCGACCAGTGGTCCACCGACGCGCTGCGATGCGCCTTCGGCACCGAACGCGATCACCTCACCGTCGGGCCCTTCCAGTTCGACCCGGAACTCCTCCTCGGGCGCCTCGATGCCCCGTACCAGGTAGGCGTAGTCCCTGGCCCGCACCCCGATCCGGGCGACGTGCCGCAGCCGGGCGGTGGGGGTCCTGGTGACCCCGAGGGCGTCGGCGATGTCCTGGCCGTGCGCCCAGGTCTCCATGATCCGGGCGGTCGCCATGGAGGCGACGCTCATCGGCGGCCCGTACCAGGGGATACGGGCCCCGGCCGGCGCGTCCCGCAGCACCGCCTCAAGCCGCTCCCGCCCGCGCCGCCACCGCGCGAGGAGTGCCACCGGATCCAGCACGGCCAGTTCCTCGGCCCCCCGGTCGACAAAGGTCTCGGGGGCCTCCATCGCCTTGGTGGCCTCCCGGGCGAAGGCGTCGGCGTCGGTCGCGGCCAGCAGGGCGACCTCGTCGGTCCAGGCGAGATGGGCGATCTGGTGCGCGATGCTCCAACCGGGGGCAGGGGTCGGCGCGGCCCACTGCCCGGCGTTCAACTCCCGTACGAGTACGTCGAGTTCCTGGCTTTCTTCGCGCAGATCGTCGATCACGGCTGCGACATCGGGCACGGTGCGCTCCCCTCGGGGCAGGCGATGTGCCCAGGAGCATGGCAGCGGACCCATAAACAAGCAAGCATGCTTGCATTATTTTCTGCCCCGCAACCGGAGCGCCGGCGGGCTGTGCGCCCACCGCGTCCGGCAGCACCCTGCGCCTTCCAGGACGAGTTCGAACCGGGCCACCGGCCGGTGAGCCGAACCGGAACGGTCCTGGCAGGACGTCACTGCACGTCGGTGCGGCCCAGCCAGCTCGGCCGGACCGGCACCCCGTCCGCGTATCGCTCCACCGTCGGCGATGCGGGCGACGGCGGTGACGGCGGAGGTGGCGGCACCGCGGCGGCCGGCTCCGGTTCGACCGGCTCCGGTTCAGCTGCGGGCGGGGGCGGTGCGGCGCTGTCGTCCAGCAGCTCCGCCACCGTGAACCGGGTGCTGAAGGACTGCCAGGCGCCGTCGATCACCAGCAGGAAGCCGCCACCCTCCCGGAAGAGCCGACGGCGCTTCGGGCTCCGGGGGTGCTCCGGCGTATGGTTCCGGGCGCGCCGCTCCAGCTCCACCAGGGCGTCTTCACGTGTGCCCTCCACGTGCGCCAGCACGTATGCCTCCGCGTGCTTGCGCTCCCCCATCCCCACGGTCGTCTCCATGACCAGTCCCCAAGTCGCCACGCGCCCCGCCCCTTTCCGTTCGGATCAGGAGCAAGCCTAAAAGGAGCTCACAACATGGGCGGGCGGTCAGGTGTGGTCGCGGCCCTTCCCGCTCCGCACCTGGCTGCGCACCGCACCCATGCTCGCGCCGATGACCAGGGCGATGGCCAGCGCATCCGTCGCGGAGAGGGCCTGGTCGAGGATGAGGAAGCCGGCCGCGGCCGCGATCGCCGGTTCCAGGCTCATCAGGATCGCGAAGGTGGGCGCGGGCAGACGGCGCAGCGCCATGAGTTCGAGGGTGTACGGGAGGACCGAGCTCAGCAGTGCCACCGCCGCGCCCAGCCCCAGCGTGGACGGGACCAGCAGTTTCGAGCCCGACTCCAGGATGCCGAGGGGCAGGGAGAGGAGCGCGGCGACCACCAGTGCCAGGGCCAGCCCGTCCGCCTGGGGGAAGCGGCGGCCGGTGCGGGCGCTGAAGACGATGTACGCCGCCCACATGGCGCCCGCGCCCAGGGCGTACGCGGCGCCCACCGGATCGAGCCGGTCGAAGCCCCCGCCGCTCAGCAGCACCACGCCGCCCAGTGCGAGGCCCGCCCACACCACGTTGATCAGCCGGCGGGAGGCGATCACCGAAAGGGCCAGCGGGCCCAGCACCTCCAGGGTGACGGCCGCGCCCAGCGGGATGCGGTCGGCGGCCTGGTAGAAGAGTGTGTTCATGCCGCCCATGGCCACCCCGAACGCGAGGACCGTGCCCCAGTCGGCGCGCGTGTAGCCGCGCACCTTCGGGCGGCAGACGATCATCAGAACGAGCGCGGCGACGGCCAGGCGCAGGGTGACCACCCCGAGCGCTCCGGCCCGCGGCATCAGCAGGACGGCGATCGCGGCGCCGAACTGGACGGAGAGACCGCCGGCGACCACCAGCGCGACCGGGGCGAGCGCTGCCCCGCGGCGCCCGGGGCGGGCAGGTGCCGCCACCTCGTCCAGGGCGGGCACCGCCTCCGGTACGGCGACGGCCGCGGCCCGCCCCGTGGCCGCCGCGTCTGCTGCACTGCGCTGGTCGTTCACCTGGGGTGTTCCTCCCGAGCCCAAAAAGTTCATTTCAATGCACTGCTCGATTGAAGATACTGCACTCCCACCATGCGGCACCCGCTCTTACGGTAGGTATCTCCGCGTGGCACGTGAAATGCCTGCTGTGCTCCCGTTATGCTCCCCGCGCATGAGCCTGGGACGCAGCGGTGACGGTCGTACCGGAAGCCCGTCGAGCCGCGGCATCGAGATCCGCCATCTGCGCGCCTTCCTCGCTGTCGCCGACGAGGGCAACGTCACCCGCGCCGCCGCCCGGCTCCACCTCACCCAGCCCGCGGTCTCCCGTACGCTCGCCGCCCTGGAGCAGCACCTCGGCATCCGGCTCGTCGACCGGTCCACCCACCATCTCGTCCTCACGCCCGAAGGCATCGCCTTCCGGGACAAGGCCGCCGTCGCGATCGCCGCGTTCGACGAGGCGCTCGACGCGGGCGGGCCGCGCCACTGGCCGCTGCGGATCGGGCACGCCTGGTCCGCGTTCGGCCCGTACACCACGCCGTTGCTCCGCCGCTGGCAGGAGCGGTACCCGCAGATCCCGCTCGAACTGCTCCGGATCGACGACCGCACCGCCGGGCTGACCCGCGGCGAGGTCGATGCCGCGCTGCTGCGGGGGCCCGTCGAGGCGCCGGGGCTCGTCACCGAGGTGCTGTTCGACGAGGACCGGGTGGCGGCCGTCGCTGCCGACGGACCGCTCGCCGGGCACGCCGTGCTCACTCTCGCCGATCTGGCGGGCAGCACCGTCGTCCTCAACACCGTCTCCGGCACGACCACCGTCGACCTGTGGCCGCCGGATACCCGGCCCGTCGCGACGCTCACCGTCGCCAACACCGACGACTGGCTGACCGCCATCGCGGCGGGGCGCGGCGTCGGGGTCTCCGCCGCGTCCACCGCCGGGATGCACCCGCACTCGGGGGTCGCCTACCGCCCGCTCGTCGATGCCCCGACCGTCCCCGTCCTGCTGGCCCGGCGCGACACCCCGGGCCATCCCGCGCTGCCGAAGCTCGCGGCGCTCGCCCGCGAGATCGTGCGCTCGGCAGCCCCGTGACCGGGCCTCGGCGCTACCCCGCGTCCAGCCCCTCCGCCAGCACCTCCGCCAGATGCCGGGCCCGCACACCGCCCAGCTGCTCCAGCTGCGTCCGGCAGGAGAAGCCGTCCGCCAGGAACTCCGTGCCGGACTCCGCGGCCCGTACCGCCGGCAGCAGGGTCTCCTCGGCGCAGGCCGCCGATACCTCCCAGTGGCCGCGCTCGAAGCCGAAGTTTCCGGCCAGTCCACAGCAGCCGCCGCTCAGTTCACCGGTCAGTCCGGCCCGTTCGCGCAGGCGGCGATCCGCCGCGTCGCCCAGGACGGCGTGCTGGTGGCAGTGGGTCTGGCCGGTGGCCGGGCGGTTCAGGCGCGGGGGCTGCCAGTCGGGGGCGTACTCCTCCAGGTACTGCGCCAGGGTGCGGACCGAGGAGGCCAGTCGCGCGGCACGCGGGTCGTCGGGGAGGAGTTCGGGCAGGTCGGTGCGGAGGGTGGCGGCGCAGCTCGGCTCGAGGACGACGAGCGGATCGCCGAGGGAGCCGTCCATCCGGTCCAGGGTGCGGCGCATCACCTTGCGGGCCTGGTCCAGCTGCCCTGTTGACACATAAGTGAGGCCGCAGCACAGCCCGCGGCCGGGCAGCAGTGTTCGGCGGCCGGCCGCTTCCAGGACCCGGACCGCCGCCCGCCCCACCTCGGGCGAGAGGTGGTTGGTGAACGTGTCGGGCCAGAGGGTGACTGTGCGGTCGCGCGGCAGGATCACCGTCCCCTTGCCCCGGTGCCACCGGGTGAACGTCTCGCGCGCCAGCACCGGAAGCGTTCGCTCCGGGGCGATCCCCGCCAGCCGTTTGGCCAGGGCTGCCAGGGGACGGATCCGGGCCAGGGCGTTCAGGAAGGGTGCGAACGGGGACGCGAGGCGCAGCCACTGCGGCAGCCGCCCCATCGCGTAGTGGGCGGCCGGGCGCAGCCGTCCCCGGTAGTGGTGGTGCAGGAACTCCGCCTTGTACGTGGCCATGTCGACGCCCACCGGGCAGTCGCTGCGGCAGCCCTTGCAGGACAGGCAGAGATCGAGCGCGTCGCGCACCTCCGTCGACCGCCAGCCGGCCGTGATCACCTCGCCCGCGAGCATCTCGTGCAGCAGCCGGGCCCGGCCGCGGGTGGAGTGCGCCTCCTCGCCGGTCGCGCGGAAGGACGGGCACATCACGCCCGCGCCCGTCGGCTCCGCCGTACGGCACTTGGCGACGCCCACGCACCTGCGTACCGCGGCGGAGAAGTCCCCGCCGTCGTGCGGGTAGCCGAACGTGACGTCCACCGGGCGCTTCGGCAGCACCTCGAAGCGGAGGTTCTCGTCGAGCCGGGCAGGGCGGGCGAGGATGCCGGGGTTCATGCCGCCGTCCGGGTCCCAGATGTCCTTGAACCGGGAGAAGAGGGCGACCAGTTCGTCCCCGTACATGCGCGGGAGCAGTTCGGCGCGGGCCTGGCCGTCACCGTGTTCCCCGCTCAGGGACCCGCCGTGCGCGACGACCAGGTCCGCCAGTTCCCCGGAGAAGCGGCGGAAGCGGGCGACTCCGTCGGCGTTCAGCAGGTCGAAGTCGATCCGTACGTGGATGCAGCCGTCGCCGAAGTGGCCGTACGGGGTGCCGCGCAGGCCGTGGGCGGCGAGCAGGGCTCGGAAGTCGCGGAGGTACGGGCCGAGGCGGGCGGGCGGTACGGCGCAGTCCTCCCAGCCGGGCCAGGCCTCCGTGCCGTCCGGCATCCGGGTGGCGGTGCCCGCCGCGTCCTCGCGGATGCGCCACAGGGACCGCTGCCCGGCCGGGTCGGTGACGACCGCACCGGCCGACGCGTCGGCCGCCCGGAGGATGCGCTCGGCGTGCGCCCGCGCCTCGGCCGGGGTTGCCCCGCCCGTCTCGACGAAGAGCCAGGCCGCGCCGCGCGGCAGCCCGGCCGGTTCCCGTACGAGATCGGCGGCCATGCCCTCGACGGTCAGCGGGTGGTACGGGAGCAGGCCGGCGGCGGCTTCGGCGGCCGCGGACTCGTCCGCGTAACCGAGTACCGCGAGCGCGCAGGCCTCCGGTACCTCGACCAGACGCACGGTCGCCTCCGTCACCACGCCGAGCGTGCCCTCGCTGCCGCAGAAGGCGCGGGCGAGGTCGGTTCCGCGCTCGGGGAGGAGCGCGTCCAGGGCGTATCCGGAGATGCGGCGCGGGAGTTCGGGAAATCCGGTACGCAGGAGGGCGAGGTTCTCGGCGATGAACTCGGGGAGACCGGGGAGGTCGCCGGGGAGACCGTCGGCGGGGCCCGGGAGGCCGGCCGGGGGTGCCGGCTCCCGGCCCCCGACCAGCCGCAGGATGTCGCCGCCGTAGCGGGCCACGGTCAGGCCGCGCACGTTGTCGGCGGTGGTGCCCCACGCGACCGAGTGCGCGCCGCAGGAGTTGTTGCCGATCATGCCGCCCAGCGTGCAGCGGCTGTGCGTGGCGGGGTCGGGGCCGAAGGTGAGTCCGTGCGGGGCGGCGGCGGTGCGCAGGTCGTCCAGGATCACGCCCGGCTGGACCACCGCGGTACGGGACCCGGCGTCCAGCTCGACGATCCTGCGCATATGGCGCGTGAGGTCGAGGACGACACCGGTGCCGGTGGCCTGCCCGGCGATGGAGGTCCCGCCGCCGCGCGGGACCACGGGCACCGCGTGCGCGCAGCAGACGGCGAGCGCGGCGGCCACGTCGTCGGCGTCGCGCGGGGCGACGACACCGAGCGGTACGCGGCGGTAGTTGGAGGCGTCCATCGTCGTCAGCGCCCGTGCGGCGGGGCCGAAGTCGACCTCTCCGCGGACCGCGGTGCGCAGGGCCTGTGCTAGTGCGTCGCGCTCCGTCGGTTTCTGATGTGCGGCCATGGGCCCAGGATGCCGCCGAACCGGTCACCCGGCGGCCCGCACCCGTGCGAGTCCCCCGAATACGTCCATACGAATACGCCAATACGTCGGAATACGTCGGAGGCTCAGACCGACCGGCAAATGGGGGGCGGTCGGTCTTAGTCACATACGTGACAGAGAACGCCACAAGCTCTTCCCAAAAGGAGCGTCAATTCTCATATAGTGACCACGACTTGTCTGGGAATCATCAGCTCCAGTTGTCGCGTTCACCCCCGCCGTACCGAACTGTCCCCGTCACACCCGCAGGCCACGCCTGCCCCGTAAGCCCCCATAAGCCACCCTAAGCCTTGTAATCCCCCTGTTCATCCCGTCCGCCCCCAAGGACTCCACTTGCGCCCCTCATCCCGGCCGACCGTGCTGGCCCTGCTGATCTCACTGGTCGTCACCGGTTCCCTGTGCCTGTGGGCGGTCGTCGCGGCCCCCGACTCGGTGCGGACCACGCTGGCCTGGGGTGCGGGCGCCGCCGCCGTGGCGCTGTCCGCCGCCGTGGCCACCGCCGTCCACGCCCGCGCCGCCGCGAACCGCCTGCGCGCCCGTCTCGCGGCGGAGACCCAGCGGTTCACCGGCGAGATCAGCCGGCTCGTGTCCGCCTCCGCGGCCGAGGGCCAGCGGTTCACCGCCGAGACCGCCCGGATCAAGGCCGCCGCCGAGGCCGAGACCGCCCGGATCGCCGCGCAGGCCGCCACCGACACCGAACGGTTCACCGGCGAGGTCGAGCGACTCACCGCCCGCGCGGCCCGCAGCGACACCGAGCGCTCCGCCGCGATCGCCGCCTGCGCCAACGCCGCCGGCCGGATGCAGGCCCTGGCCACCAGCATGCTCGCCGACCTGCGCGAGATGGAGCACCGGCACTCCGCCGAGGACGTGCTCGGCGATCTGCTCCATCTCGACCACCGCACCGCCCAGGCGGGCCGGCTCGCCGACTCCATCGCCGTGCTGACCGGTGCCCGCTCCGGGCGGCGCTGGGCGAAGCCGATCGTGATGGAGTCGATCCTGCGCGGCGCGATGGGGCGGATCAGCGGCTATCAGCGGGTACGTCTCCACTCGACCAGCGACGTCGCGGTCGCCGGCCACGCAGCCGAGGGCGTCATGCACGCACTCGCAGAACTCCTCGACAACGCCGCCAACTTCTCGCCGCCCACGGCCGAGGTCCATGTGTACGTCGAGGAGGTACCGGCCGGCATCGTGCTGACCGTCGAGGACAGCGGCCTGGTCATGAGCGATGTGCAGCTGCGTCGCGCCGAGCGTGCGGTGTCGGCCACCCACCAGGATCTGACGGGGCTCTCCGGCACCCGGCTCGGCCTCGCCGTCGTCGGCCGGCTGGCCCGCAAGCACGGTCTGACCGTGTCGTTCCGGCCGTCCGCGCGCGGCGGCACGGGCGCCCTGATGATGCTCCCGCAGGAGCTCCTCACCCGGGCCGCGGTGCAGGTGCCGCCCCCGGCCCCGGTCGCGGAGCCGTCGTCCGGCCCGGCGTCCGAGCCGATGCCGGAGCCGGAGCCCACGCACGGAACGGCCACCACGGCTCCCGCCACCGAAGCCCCGGACTCCCCGTCCGAGACCACCCGCAACCTCCCCCGGTTCGGCGAGAGCGGGCTGCCCAAGCGCCCCCGCGGCCGCACCCTCGCCGCCGCCGAGGCCCGTGCCCAGGCCCACTCCGACGGCTCCGCGAACCCCCGGCCCCGTACCGCAGACCCCAAGGAACAGGCAGCCCGCTTCAGCAGCTTCCGCCAGGCTGTCCGGCCCAATCCCCCGCACCCGGAAGAAGGCAACACCCGATGACCGCGACCACCGACGAGAAGCTCAACTGGCTGCTGGAGGGGCTCCTGGAGCGCACCCCCGGCACCCGCCACGCCCTCGTCCTGTCCAGGGACGGCCTCAAGCTGTGCCGCACCCCCGAGCTCTCCGTCGACCAGGCCGATCAGCTGGCCGCGATCTCCGCCGGTATCCAGAGCCTGTCGCACGGCGCGTCCGTCGAGTTCGGTGACGGCACCGGCGGCGTACGGTCCGCGATGGCGGAGTTCTACGGCGGTGTGCTGTTCATCGTCGAGGCGGGCGCGGGCGCCCATCTCGCGGTCATCGCCTCCGACGAGGCCGACGTCGGCCTCATCGGCCACAACATGAGCGAACTCGTCGAGCAGCTCGGCGAGCACCTGAGCGCCCCGCCGCGCTCCCCCTCGGCCACCTCGGCCACCGAGGCCGTCGCAGCAGACGCGACCACATCCGTATGACTCGCCCCCGCCCCGGCCGGGACGACGCCCCGGACCGGCTGTACACCCTCACCGGTGGCCGCAGCCGGTCCGATTCGGACGCGTTCGACCTGGTGACGCTGGTGGTCTCCGAGTGCGAGCCGGCCCCCGGCATGCAGTCGGAGCACGCCACGATCCTGCGGATGTGCCAACTGCCCACCGCGGTCGTGGAGATCGCGGCGGGCCTCGGCCTGCCCGTCAGCATCGTCCGGATCATGCTGTCCGATCTGCTGGACACCGGCCGGATCAGCGCCCGCCATCCCCGTACCGCCCGTGTCGCGGACCGGCTCCCCGACCCCGACATCCTGGAACAGGTGCTCGTTGGACTCCGCAACCTCTGACCGTGCCGCCCTGCGGCCGACGGCCGACAACGGACTGAAGATCGTTGTCGTCGGCGGCTTCGGGGTCGGCAAGACCACCATGGTCCGGTCCGTCAGCGAGATCCGTCCGCTGAACACGGAAGAGACCATGACCCGCGCGGGCGAGGCCGTCGATCACCTCGACGGCGTGCACGCGAAGACGTCCACGACCGTCGCCTTCGACTTCGGCCGGATCTCGCTCGACGAACGCTCGGTGCTGTACCTCTTCGGCGCCCCGGGCCAGGAACGGTTCTGGTTCCTGTGGGACCGGCTGTTCTCGGGCACGCTCGGCGCCGTCGTCCTCGTCGACACCCGCCGGCTCGCCGACTCCTGGTACGCGATCGACCGCCTGGAGCACCACGGCACGCCGTTCATCGTGGCGTGCAACGACTTCGGCGGACCGCTCCACACCGAACAGCAGATACGCGAGGCGCTCGACCTCTCGGACGACGTGCCCCTGGTGGAGTGCGACGCCCGGGACCGTTCGTCCAGCAAGTACGTACTGATCACGCTGGTCGAGCACCTGCACGCCCTCTCGCAGCGCAAGGCCGCCACCCCGTCCGCCGCCGGTCCGGAGATCACGCCGGCGAAGACCCCGGAGCCCACCTCGTGACCCAGTCCCCGGCGCCGCCCGCAGGCTGCCCCGTGTCCCAGGGCCGCGCGCCGCTCTCCGGCCCCCGGTTCCAGACCGAACCGACCCGGCTGTACCGGGAGATGCGCCGCGACCACGGGGCCGTGGCGCCCGTCGTCCTCGACGGCGACGTACCCGCCTGGCTCGTGCTCGGCTACCGCGAACTGCACCAGGTCACCGCCGACCCGATGCTGTTCAGCCGCGACTCCGACCTGTGGAACCAGTGGGACCGCATCCCCGACGACTGGCCGCTGCTGCCGATGATCGGCCGCAAGCAGCCGTCGATCCTCTACACGGTCGGCCCCCGGCACACCGAGCGCGCCGCGATGATCAGCAACGCGCTGGAGTCCGTCGACCCGTTCGCCCTGAAGCGGTACGCGGAGGAGTTCGCCGACGGGCTCATCGACCGGTTCTGCTCCACGGACGGGACGGAGATCATCGCCGAGTACGCGATGCTGCTCCCCGCCCTCGTCCTGGCGAAGATCTACGGCTTCAGCAACACCGTCGGCGCGGAGCTCGTCGGCTCGATCAACGACATGATCGACGGCCGGGAGCGGGCGCTGGCCGGGCAGCAGCACCTCGCCTCGTCCATGGTCCAGCTGCTGGTCGACAAGCACGCCGCCCCCGGCGACGACGTCGCGACGCGGATGCTCGCCGATACCGGCGGCTTCACCGACGAGGAGGTCGCCCAGGACCTGATGGTCATGATGGCCGCGGGCCACCAGCCGACCGCCGACTGGATCGGCAACTCGCTGCGGCTGATGCTCACCGACGACCGGTTCGCCGCCTCCCTCTCGGGCGGCCGGCACAGCGTCGCCGAGGCGATGAACGAGGTGCTCTGGGAGGACACCCCGACGCAGAACGTGGCGGGCCGCTGGGCGTCGCGCGACACCCGTCTCGGCGGGCGCCACATCCAGGCGGGCGACCTGCTGCTGCTGGGCATCGCCGCCGCCAACGCGGACCCGCAGGTCCGTACCGATGGTTCCGCACTGACCGGCGGCAACAACGCCTTCCTCTCCTTCGGCCACGGCGAGCACCGCTGCCCGTTCCCGGCCCAGGAGACCGCCGAGGTCATCGCCCGTACCGGCATCGAGGTGCTGCTGGACCGGCTCCCGGACATCGACCTCGCCGTCCCCGCCGAGCAGCTCACCCGGCGCCCGTCCCCGTGGCTGCGGGGCCTGACGGACCTGCCGGTGGTCTTCACGCCCACGCCCGCCCTCGGAACCACCATCGGAAGCACCCTCGGAACCGCCCTCGGAGGCCAGAGATGACCCGGATCGCCCTCGACCCCTTCGTCACCGACCTCGACGGCGAGAGCGCCCGGCTGCGGGCCGCGGGCCCGCTCGCCGAGGTGGAACTGCCGGGCGGGGTGCGCTGCTACGCGGTCACCCACCACGCGGAGGCGCGCCAACTGCTCACCGACAGCCGGCTCGTGAAGGACATCAACGTCTGGGGCGCCTGGCAGCGCGGCGAGATACCGATGGACTGGCCGCTGATCGGCCTCGCCAACCCGGGCCGCTCCATGCTCACGGTCGACGGCGCGGACCACCGGCGGCTGCGCACCCTGGTCGCGCAGGCGCTGACCGTGAAGCGGGTGGAGCGGCTGCGGGCCGGCATCGATGCGCTGACCACGGCGAGCCTGGACCGGCTGGCCGCGCTGCCCGCGGGTGAGAAGGTCGACCTGAAGGCGGAGTTCGCGTACCCGCTGCCGATGAACGTGATCAGCGAGCTGATGGGCGTGGACAGCGCGGACCACCCGCGGCTGAAGGAGCTCTTCGAGAAGTTCTTCTCGACGCAGACGCCGCCCGAGGAGGTTCCGCAGATGATGGCGGACCTCACCGCGCTCTTCACGAAGATCGTCGACGCCAAGCGGGAGAACCCCGGCGACGACCTCACCAGCGCCCTGATCGCGGCCTCGGAGGACGGCGACCACCTCACCGACGAGGAGATCGTCAACACCCTCCAGCTGATCATTGCGGCCGGTCACGAGACCACGATCAGCCTCGTCGTCAACGCGGTAGCCGCGCTCCAGACCCACCCCGAGCAGCGCAAGCAGGTGCTGAACGGGGAGGTGCCGTGGGAGAACGTGATCGAGGAGACGCTGCGCTGGAACACCCCCACGTCCCATGTCCTGATCCGGTTCGCCACCCAGGACATCGAGGTGGGCGAGAAGGTGCTGCCCAAGGGCGAGGCGCTGATCGTCTCCTTCGGCGCGCTCGGCCGCGACGAGGCGCAGCACGGGCCGACGGCCGGCGACTTCGACATCACCCGCTCCCCCAATCGCCACATCGCGTTCGGCCACGGCCCGCACGTCTGCCCGGGTGCGGCGCTGTCCCGGCTGGAGGCGGGGGTGGCCCTGCCCGCGCTGTACGAACGGTTCCCGGATCTGGAGCTCGCCGTTCCGGCGTCCGAGCTGCGGAACAAGCCGATCGTCACCCAGAACGACCTGTACGACCTGCCCGTGGAACTGGGCTGAGCGGCGTCCCCACGGCCTCCCGGTAGGCCGCCCACGTACCGGAGCGGACGTCTCATCCGACGGACACGGTCCTCGACCGTGTCCGTGAGGTACTACGCTCCGGTTCGTGGCCGATATCCAGATTCCCGCTGACATCAAGCCCGCCGACGGACGCTTCGGCGCCGGTCCTTCCAAGGTGCGGACGGAGGCGCTCGACGCGCTGGCCGCCACCGGTACGTCTCTTCTCGGTACGTCCCACCGCCAGGCCCCGGTCAAGAACCTGGTCGGCGCGGTACGTCAGGGCGTGCGCGACCTCTTCTCCCTCCCCGAGGGATACGAGGTGATCCTGGGCAACGGCGGCTCCACCGCCTTCTGGGACATCGCGACGCACGGACTCATCGAGACGAAGTCCCAGCACCTCACCTTCGGCGAGTTCTCGTCGAAGTTCGCGAAGGCCGCCAAGCTCGCCCCGTGGCTGGCCGACCCGACCGTGATCGCCTCCGACCCCGGCACCCACCCGGAGCCGAGCGCCGAGGCGGGCGTGGACGTCTACGCGTTCACGCACAACGAGACCTCGACCGGTGTCGCCGCGCCGGTCAAGCGCGTCGCGGGCGCCGACGAGGGCTCCCTGGTCCTGGTGGACGCCACCTCCGGCGCGGGCGGCCTGCCCGTCGACATCACCGAGTCGGACGTCTACTACTTCGCCCCGCAGAAGTCCTTCGCCTCCGACGGCGGGCTCTGGATCGGCGTCTTCTCCCCGGCCGCCCTGGAACGCGCCGCGCGCGTCCACGCGTCGGGCCGCCACATCCCGGAGTTCTTCAGCCTGCCCACGGCGATCGACAACTCCCTCAAGAACCAGACGTACAACACCCCGGCCCTGGCCACGCTCTTCCTCCTCAACGAGCAGCTGAACTGGCTGAACTCGCAGGGCGGCCTGGACTTCTCGGTCCGCCGCACGGCCACCTCGGCGCGGAACCTGTACGGCTGGGCGGAAGAATCCAAGTACGCGACCCCGTTCGTCACCGACCCGGCGAAGCGCTCGCAGGTCATCGGCACGATCGACTTCGCGGACGAGATCGACGCCTCGGCCGTCGCCAAGGTGCTGCGCGCCAACGGCATCGTCGACACCGAGCCGTACCGCAAGCTGGGCCGCAACCAGCTGCGCGTGGCGATGTTCCCGGCGATCGACCCGTCGGACATCCAGGCGCTGACGGCCTGCGTCGACTACGTGATCGAGAAGCTGTAACGAGCACACCCACGAGAAGGGCCCCGCGCCGCGCGGGGCCCTTCGTCGTTCACTCGACCGAGTGGCGGAATGGCTTTCGGGCACGAGCAGCCGGGTCGTCCTACGACGATGGCCTCGACATCGCTCCTTCAGGAGGCCCGCTGTCTGCAGCAGCAGTCGAGCACCGTTTCTAAAGACTGAGCGGGAGTGAGTCCTGTCGCCAGGTCTCATGCTCAGCCGAACGCCCCGAACGGTGTTGGGCGTTCTGGTTCCCCGCGTTCTCGCCGAGCCCAGCGCCGACGGATCGTGTCCGTGGTCCGGGGATACGGGGGCGGGGTTCCTCGCGCCCTGGGGCACCACGGCCGGCCTGGACGGTCCGATGCCCCTGCTCATCGCTCCGGTGAGCAGGGGGCGGTGCCGTCCGTCGCCGGATCGGGTGTCCCAGGGCGCGCCTGCCGATCGCCACCGATGCCGCGTGGTGGCGAGTGGTCTTTCTGTTCTTGCTGGTGAGGGGCTTTTGCCAGTGTTGGGCGCCCCATGTGGAGGTGTATGCGGGATCGACCGCGATGACGGTGATGCCGAGCTCGGCGGCCATGGAGACGAGCCGGGCCCGCAGTCTGCTCACGGGCATGCCGGAGATCAGGTTGCGGAACCGTTTGCGGCGTCCGTGCTTCTCGCGGGTCTTCTCTGCGGTGAAGTCGAGGTCTTCGACCGCGATCGCAAGATCGTTGCGGGCTGCCCAGTGCAGCAGGCGGATGAGGGCTTGCCGGACTTGTGCGTCGCGGTGGTCGGCGGTGCCGGTGAGGTCGTAGGTGAAGGTGCGGGGCTCGCCGACTGGGTTTCCGTTCACGTCGAGCTGCCATGCGGCAAGGTGGTCGGCGTTGGTGTCGACACCGATCAGGCCACCGGCGCGGGCCGTGTCCAGGGGCACGGTCCTGACCGGGGGGATGGACCACGATGCGGTGAGGTACCAGCGTCCGCGTGCGGTGTCTTCGTGGATGCGGTAGGCCACGGCCCGGTTGGCGGTGATGCGGTCGCGCCACTGGTCGCCGCGGTGCGGAAACCGCACGGTCGCGGCCAGGGTGTACCGGCCGTGCCGGGCATTGGCCAGGTGAGCGAGCGGTGCCGGGAGCTTGATCGACACTTCACCCTCGGGCGTGACCCGGATCGTCTCGTTCCCGAACCTCTTGCCGGACTCCCCGTCGGCTTGCAGGAAGCGGCGTTCGGCATCCCAGCGCCGACGCCACTGCTCGGCGGTGAGCTGCGCGGCTTGGAGGTTGTGCCGGTTACGAGCCAGGCGCTTCCCGCCCCGCACCACACGCACCCGGCCCTGCTCACGGTCTGCCCGTGCAGCGTCCAGCCGCTCGCTGAGGATGCGCAGGCGCCTGGTCTTGGTGAACCACTCCTGCCGGGTGCGGTACCCGCCCGGAGCCCGCTTGGAGCCTTTCTCCCCGACAGGGAGGGCCAGCCGGTCCGTGATCGTACGCACGCCGGCTTCGAGGTTCTCGATGTGCGCCGACTGGGCGCGCCGGGACAGCGCCCACTGATCATTCGTGGCCTTGGTGATCGACCCGGCCCAGCGCGAGGACGACTCCTCGGTCAGGGAACGCTTCCGCTCCGCCCACGCGCCGGTGTCGTGATCCGAACCGGCCTGGGTGCGGGCCCTCAAGTCCCGCCCAGCGAGCGATGCGAGATGGTCACCGACCAGACGGACAACCTTCTCGTCCTCGGCGGTCAGGCCCTTGAGCCGGTCTCGGATCGCGACACCGGACGGGCCGAGGGCGACGAACGACGGGCCGATGGGGCGCAGGTCAGCCACGCTCGGCAGCCTCCAACGCCTTCCGGGCACGGCTCTTCGCCGAACGGCGCCCGTACAGCCGCGCGCAGAACGACGTCAGCACATCCACGATGTCCTGCACCAAGTCGTCTTCGGCTTCACCCTCGTCGAGGACGACGAGACAACGACCGGTGGCGGACAGTGCGGCTTCGACCAGTTCCACATTCATCCGGCCCAGCCGGTCTTTGTGTTCGACCACCACGGTGGTCACGTCCGGGTCGGCCAGCAGCCGCTTCGCTTTCGGCCGCGCTCCGTTCATACTGGAGGCAATCTCCGACTCGACCCGCACCACCCGGTGACCGGCGGCCAGAGCCCACTTCCTCAAACGGGCGACCTGCCGTTCCAGATCGTCCTTCTGATCGTGCGACGAAACACGGGCATACAGGCCCAGACCCCCAACAGCCCCGGGCGCGGTGTTGGCCTCAATGTTCACCAGGATCGTGCGCGGACCAACCCGCTGAGCCGGTACCGGCAGCGTCCCCTCACGGAACCAGCGATACGCGGTCTGCGGATGCACACCCTGCGACTTCGCCCACTCCGTCAGATTCATACTCCGACAACGACACTCACTCATACATGGTTACGCTCACACACCCGACTTCGAAGGCCAGCAGCTGAAGACCCCTGTGACGGTGAGCCGGAACCGCTGCTCGAAACGGCCAACATCCCCACGCTCGGACGGCCCGCACGCCAATGCACTTGCCACGCTCATGATTCCCTTCCTTGCCGCGGGGCTCCGCGGTGAGGAGACCAAGGTCCTCCAAGGTCGGCCTGTGGCTGCCCGGCGGCCCCGAGGACTACGCCATCCCTCGTCGACGCCGATTTCGACGATTATCCGGCCGGGAACAACTGCTACGACCCCGCCGTCTTCCGCCTCGTCCTGGAGGTCACCTCCAGCAACTACAGGAGCAACCTGCGCAACAAGGTCGCCGCCTACGCCGAGGCCAAGATCTCGGTGCACGTGATCGTCGACTGCAAGCACAGCCGGGTGCACGTCCTGACCGAGCCCATGGGCTGCGGTTACGACAGCCACCAGGTGCACGCCCCGGGCAGCAGGTCACCCTCCCCGCCTCCATCGGCGCCGAGGTCACCCTCGACGTCGCGGATCTACTGAAGGCCGGGCAGCGCCGGAAGTGACGTCCGTGCGGCGCCACCGCCGCTCCCCGTCCTCCCACTCTTCGGTGGGCACAAGTCCCGCCGCCGCGGCTACCGCGGCGGACGCGGTGTGGTCGGGGTGGATGTGGGCGACGACCGTACGGACTGTTCCGCCGGCCAGCAGGTGCGCTGCCAGTCCGGCCGCCGCTTCCTTGGCGTAGCCCAGGCCCTGCCACTCAATGCCGAGGACCCAGGCGATCTCGGCCCGAGGGCCCACCACCGTGGCCTGGACCCAGCCCGCGAGACAACCGTCGGCGCGGACCCGGAGAACCCAGTTCCACCAGTCTTCCGCCGGGTCGGGGGAGCCGGCTTCCCAGCGGGTATAGCGGGCCCGGAGGGTGTCCAGGTCCTCCGGCTCACCGCCCGTGTAGGTGTGCAGAGCCGGGTCGGCGAGGACCGCCGCCATCTCGTCGGCGTGCGCGGCTCGCAGCGGCAGTGCGTCGAGCCGCTCGGTGGAGAAGGTCTCGGGCCCGTGATCCGTCATAGCGCCCGACCCTACGCGCGGCGCATCAGGGGATAATTCCGGGCCCGGGCGTGCGCCGACGGGGTCGGGCACGGGGCCCTTCGTCGTTCACTCGACCGAGTGGCGGAAGGGCTTCCAGGCACGGGCGGCCGGATCGTCCCACGAAGATGGCCTCGACATCACCACCTTCAGGAGGCCCGAATGTCTGCAGCAGCAGTCGAGCACCTCTGTGACGGTGAGCCGGAACCGCTGCTCGAAACGGCCAACATGCTCACGGAGCAGCACCCGGGCTACCGCGTCGAGATCATCGGAGGCGTCATCACCGTGGCCCCACGCCCGGACGGCCCGCACGCCGATGCGCTGACCACGCTCATGATTCCCTTGCTTGCCGCGGGGCTCCACGGTGAGGAGACCAAGGTCCTCCAAGGGATCGGCCTGTGGCTGCCCGGCGGCCCCGAGGACTACGCCATCCCCGACCTCGCGGTCGTCGGCGCCGATTTCGACCAGCATCCGGTAGAGAACAACTGCTACGACCCCGCCGTCTTCCGCCTCGTCCTGGAGGTCACCTCCAGCAACTACAACAACGACCTGCGCAACAAGGTCGCCGCCTACGCCGAGGCCAAGATCCCGGTCTATGTGATCGTCGACCGCAAGCACGGCCGGATGCACGTCCTGACCGAACCCATGGGCGGCGGTTACGACAACCACCAGGTGTACGCCCCCGGGCAGACGGTCACGCTGCCCGATTCGATCGGCGCCCCGGTGACTCTTGATGTGGCCGAGCTGATCCGGGCCGGCCGCCCCAAGACCTGATCACCCGGCATCACCCGCCTGCCCCCACCAGCACCTGACGGCGCCGTGTCAGCTCGCCTTCCGCCGCCGCCCCATGAACACCAGGAAGCCGATCCCCGCGAGCAACAGCACACCGGTCAGGGTCGTGCCCTTCGCATCTCCGTCGCCCCCGCCCCCCGCTCCGGCGGACGACGCTGCCGAGTCTCCGTCCCGGGACGGAGACTTCCCGTCGCCGCCGCTGCCGCCCGCGACGTCCACCCGCACCACATCGCTCCGCTGCCCCTCCGAGCCGAACATCAGCGCCGAGCCGTCCGCCGTATACGTCACCGACTCGGCCTGCCGCTGCAGCGGTGCCCGGACCGCGTGGTCGGCGCCGAGCCTGCCGTTCTCGAAGGCGTACCCACGTGCGCTGAAGTACGAGCGAAGCACCAGCTCCTTGCCGTCCGGCGAGAACGCCCCGTCCGTCACCCACGGCACCTCCCCCACCCGCCGGAAGACGTTGGTGGCGCCGGTGGTGAGCTTCGCGGGGCCCTCGTACAGTCCGCCGCCGTCCTCGTTCTTCGACGCGATGTAGACCCGCCCGGTCGTGGGATGGACCATCAGCGCCTCGGCGTTGCGCGGCCCGTCGGCGTACTTCACATCGAACTGTGTGGCGTCGACCGTCGCGTCCCGCAGCTGCTTCGGTTCGGGGAAGCGGTAGATCCAGACGTGGTCCCAGCTGCCGTTCAGGTTGTCGCCGATGTCACCGACGTACAGATTGCCGTCGGGCCCGAGCGAGATGGCCTCCACGTCGCGCGGCCGCCCCACCCCGCGCATCGTGATCGTCGCGACGGTCTTCCCGGTGCGGGAGTCGACGGCGTAGATGTACGGGCCGTCGTCGCTGTCGTTGTGCGTCCAGTAGATGCCGGGGTGGGCACGGCTCGCCGCGAGGCCGCTGGACTCGGTGATCCGGGGGTCCTCGATCGTGAAGCTCTGATCGGCCCCGTCTCCGGCCACGGCCGGAACCGCCCCGGCGAGGAGGAACAGCGCGGCGGCTGTGGACACAGTCAGGTACGAACGCATGCCGCCAGTGTCCATCGTCACGTCGCAGGCCGCAGGTGTGATCCGCGATGATGAGGCCATGCGTTTCACGTTTGTCGGCGATTCCATGACGATCGGCCGCGCCGGCGACTTCACCTGGCGCTACCGGATGTGGCAGCACCTCGCCTCCACCCTCGGTGCCCCGTTCGCAATCGTCGGCCCGCGCAGTGAGCTGTACGACACCGGGGCGGACACCCCCGTCGGTTACGAGTACGGCGCGCCGGACTTCCCCGCCGAGGCCCGCACCCATCTGGCCGGCTGGGGCGAGGGCTGGCTGCACATGGCCCCGGTGATCGCCGACACGGTCACCGAGCACCGCACGGACATCCTGCTCGTCTCGCTCGGCCTCATAGACCTCGGGTTCTACACGGACAGTGGCCAGACCGCCCTGAACGCAAGGGCGTTCATCACGGCGGCCCGCACCGCGAACCCGCACGTCAAGATGGTGCTCCTGCCCGTGATACCGAACGTACGGGCCGAGTCGGACGCCCCGTTCGCTGCCGAGTGCGACCGCTTCAACGAACTCCTCGCGAAGGCCGTCGCCGACCTCGACAACCCGATGTCACCGATCCTGCTGGCCTCCCGCCCACCGGGATACGACATCCACCGGGACACGTACGACGGGACGCACCCCGGCCCCACCGGCGAACACAAACTGGCGGCCGCCTTCGCCGACGCGATGCACCAGGCGTGGGGCGTGGGCGGCCCGTACGCGGCCCGTCCCTGACCGGCCGCGACGAACACGGCGACGGCCCCCTCCGGGTCGCGGAGACCGCCGGCGAAGACGAGCTGTGCTGGACAGGCTTCCCGCCGGGCCTCCGCCTCTGAACGCTGCCCAGCACGGCCGTTCACCCCCCGAGCCCTGCCCCGCCCGCATGCGGCGTCAGGACGGCAGGATCATGGCCAGTGAGAGCCGGGTGAGCTCATCGGTCAGCCACTCGGCGTCGACCTGCCGGGGCCGGCGGCCGTGGTGGGCCATGAGTTCGTCCACCGAGTGGTTCAGCACCGTGACCGTCACGACGTGGTCGCTCGGCACCGCCTCGCCCCGTCGCACGGCCCGTTCGGCCTCGGAGGTCAGGAACTCGATCCACATCGCCCGCCAGGTCGCGAGGTGGTTGTCCACCTCCCTGCTCACCCCCAGCACCTCGACGAACGCCACCCTGGCCGCGCACGGGTCCTCGGTGACGGCCTTCACATAGGCGTCGAAGAGCAGCCGCACCCGTTCCGCCGTCGGACAGTCCTCCATCCCCTCGGCCATCAGGGCGTTCTCGGCGGCGCGCAGCCCGTGGGTCGCCACCTCGTCGTAGATCGCCATCAGGAGCACCTCCCGCGAGACGAACTCCTGCCGGAAGATGTGGACGGGCACCTTCGCCTGCTCGCACAGAGCCTCGACACTCGTGTGCGCGAACCCGTACGCGGCGAACAACTGGCGCCCGGCGCGGAGGAGTCGGTCCCGCGCCCCCGGCCCCTCCACGGCCTGTCCGGGTCCCCCGTTCCGCTGCTTCGCCACGACACCCATCGGTTCTCCTTCGTCGTCCGTACCGCTGCCCCCACTCTCCACGCTCCGCCGGGCCGGTGGGGTGTCCGCCACGCGCTCGACCACGTGGATGGTGACGCCTCGATCAAGTCCGAATGCCCATCGAACCGTTGCTACTACGGTGTCAACTCCTCGGCCCCGGCCCGGCGCACAAGCGGAACACGGAACGCGGAAAGCCACGAAAGAAACAGACCCCAGGGGAGCTGGAACAAGCCACTTCCCGCCGCTCCATGGGGGCCCTCACCCCCGAAGAACCCGCGCGCGAGCGAGGATGCGGACCCGGCGGCGCGGGGTCACCAGGAGTCCACCCATGGCCTCCCGCGACCGCCGTCGGCGGGTGCGGAACTGTGCTCCGGAGCCGAGCGAATCTACGATTTCCCCCTCCGGGAAAGGGGGGTCCGCGTGGACCGCGACATACGCACGGTGGACGACGTACTCAGGCTTCTGGACGGCCTGTTCACACGGGAGGCGGACCGCTGGACGGCCGACGGGGCCCCCTGGTGGGACAGCTTCTACGCGGACCGGACGAAGCCGGTTCCGTTCTTCGTGGCGAAGCCCGACGAGAGTCTCGCCTCGTACGTGGACCGCGGCCTGATCACCCCGGGCCGCGCGCTTGACCTGGGCTGCGGCCCGGGCCGCAACGCCCTCCACCTCGCTTCCCTGGGTTTCGAGGTCGACGCGGTGGACCTGTCCCCGGCGGCCATCTCCTGGGCCGAGGACCGCGCGCGGGAGGCGGGGGCCGACGTACGGTTCCACTGCGGCGACGCGTTCGCCCTCGCGGGGGTGGAGCTGACCGGTCCGTACGACCTGATCTACGACTCCGGCTGCTTCCACCACCTGCCGCCGCACCGTCGCATCAGCTACCTCGGCCTCCTCGACAACGTCCTCGCCCCCGGCGGCCACTTCGCCCTCTCCTGCTTCGCGGCCGGCGAGAGGGGCATGGGCTCCGAACTCCCCGACGCCTCCTTCTACGAAACCGGAGGCCTCCACGGCGGCCTGGCCTACACACCGGAGTCGTTGCGCCGGATCTTCGCCGGCCTGACGGAGATCGAACTGCGCCGCATGCACGACGAACCGTCCGAGTCCCCGCACTTCGGCGAGCCGTTCCTCTGGACGGCTCTGTTCCGCAATGCCGGTGCCGGCGAGGACCGTGCCCCGGACCCGACGTCGTAAGACGACACGAAGGCACCGCACGGCCGGTGAAGCGCGGGCCTCACCGGCCGTGGCATGGCTCGGGCCGTCAGGCCTTGGTGGTGCAGATCGTGTTGTACGGCCTGCCCGGGCTCGGGAACAGCTCCAGGGGGTGGTCCGTCCCGGACGGACATTCCTCGGCAGTCTTCGTCAGGTCGAGCACCTTGCTCACACCGCTGCCCCCGCTGCCGCAGGGAACTTCCTTGGCCTCGTCGTCCACACAGTCGCCCTTCACCAGCTGGCCGCCGCCCGCGCCCGCGTCACCGGGGTGGTCGCCGGAGAGGTTGCGGCCGCAGATGGTCTTGCTGGGGATGCCGGCGCTCGCGTCGCCGGTGCCGATGGCGACCTTCACCGAGATGATCGCGTCCGTCCCGGCCGGGCACTGGATGGAATCGGCGAAGAGGGCACCGTCCTTGATGACGAGAGCCTTGATCGTCGCCTTGGAGTCGTCGCAGTCCATGGCCCGGTAGCCGTCCTTCGACTCGCTGTGGTCGGGCCCGGCACAATCGCCGACCTTCCAGTCCTTGGCCTCGTGACTCCCGCTGTCGGACGACTGGCTGCAGGCGGTGGCGGCGCCCAGGACAAGTGCGAGGGCGAGCACAGCCTTTGAGCAGTCCAGGAGAGCCGTACGAGAACCGCGCCGCGTCGGGGAAACAGTACCGCCGCTGCTTCGACTGCCGCTCCGGGATCGCGTGCTGCCGTCAACGCTCATGCTTCTCCTCGAGTCCGTGAATGTGGGGGTGGCCCGCATGGGGGCGCGCGTGAGGACGACAGGACGGAGCCCCGCGGTTCCCGGAACGAGCCGCCCATCTCACGAGCGGCGCGCGACCAACTCCCGCTTCCCCTACAGGTTTTGACGCTTCAGCATCGCCCGGGCGGGGCCGCGAACGCGACGTCCGCGGCGTGCGCAACGACCTCCGGCTCGCTGCCGACAGCCCATTCGGCGACCCGGGAGACCACGGCAGCCGGGACCGCGTCGCTGATCCCCGGTGCGGCAAGGATGTCGTGCGTCGCGTGGGCGTCGTGCGGCATGACGACCCGGTACCCCAGGGTCAGGGCAGTGCGGATTTTGATCGACACCCCGTTTACCAGGAGCTTCATCCCTTCTCCAACCCCACCTCCAGCACCAACTGATCGACGTGCCAGCCAGGTTGGGAACGGCTCATTGAGTGCACAAGGTGCACTGCTGGTTGCGGGGGCCGAGTTCCGCAGCGCGATGTGGCCGAGCTTCAGCCGCCGGCCGGCTACCGATCACCGAGCGGATCAGCGGCCGGGATGATGTCCTCCTTGCACACGTACGGGGCGGCGTACGCCGACGGGGTGTCGGTGTGCGCCGCCCTCGGGTGGGACGAGTTGCGGGAGGTGGCCCGCGCTGCCATGGCGGTTACTTCGGGTCGCGGTTGAACTTCGAGGTCGACCAGTAGTAGCCGAGCACCGCGAGGCCCAGGCACCAGGCGAGGGCGAGCCAGCCGTTGTTGCCGATTTCGGTGCCGAGGAGGAGGCCGCGCAGGGTTTCGATGGCGGGGGTGAAGGGCTGGTACTGGGCGATCGGCTGGAACCAGCCGGGCATGGAGTCGACCGGGACGAAGGCGCTGGAGATGAGGGGGAGGAAGATCAGTGGCATGGCGTTGTTGCTGGCTGCTTCGGCGTTGGGGCTGATCAGGCCCATGCCGACCGCGATCCAGGTGAGCGCCAGGGCGAACAGCGTGAGCAGTCCGAATGCTGCGATCCACTCCAGGGCGGTGGCGTCGACGGAGCGGAAGCCGATGGCGCCGACGAGGACGACGCTGATGATCGACTGCAGCACGCTGCCGATGACGTGTCCGATGAGTACGGAGCCGCGGTGGATGGCCATGGTGCGGAAGCGGGCGATGATGCCTTCGTTCATGTCGGTGGAGACGGATACGGCGGTGCCGATTGTGGTGGAGCCGATGGTCATCAGCAGGATGCCGGGGACGATGTAGGCGATGTAGGCGGAGCGGCCTGCGCCTCCGCTCATGGTGTTTCCGAAGATGTAGACGAAGAGCAGCAGGAGCATGACGGGGGTGAGCAGGAGGTTCAGGGTGAGGGAGGGGTAGCGGCGGGCGTGCAGGAGGTTGCGGCGCAGCATTGTGGAGGAGTCGCGTACGGCGAGGGAGAGGGAGCTCATCGGACGGTCTCCTTGGGCTGGGTGGGGAGGGTGGTGTTGCTGGTGAGGGCGAAGAAGACGTCGTCGAGGTCGGGGGTGTGGACGGTGAGTTCGTCGGCTTCGATGCCGGTGGTGTCGAGCCGGTCGAGGATGGAGCGCAGTTCGCGCTGGCTGCCGTCGCTGGGGATCTGCAGGGACAGTGCTTCGTCGTCGCGGGTGACCTCGTGCAGGGCGGAGGCGGCGCTCCGATAGGCGGTCGGGTCGGTGAAGCGGAGCCGGACGTGTCCGCCAGGGATGAGTCGCTTGAGTTCTTCTGCGGTGCCCTGGGCGGCGATCTTGCCGTTGTTGAGGACGGCGATGCGGTCGGCGAGTTCGTCGGCTTCTTCCAGGTATTGGGTGGTGAGGAAGACGGTGACCCCGTCGGAGACGAGCTCGCGGATGATCTGCCACATGCTGTGGCGGGAGCGCGGGTCGAGGCCGGTGGTCGGCTCGTCGAGGAAGATGATCCGCGGGTTGCCGACCAGGGTCATGGCGATGTCCAGGCGGCGCTTCATGCCGCCGGAGTAGGTGGAGGCGGGCTTCTTCGCGGCCTCGGTGAGGTCGAAGCGCTCCAGCAGTTCGGCGGTGACCTGCCGTCCCTCGCGCTTGGAGAGGTGGTGCAGGTCGGCCATGAGGAGCATGTTCTCCTCGCCGGTGATCAAGCCGTCGACGGCGGAGAACTGTCCGGTGACGCCGATCGCGGCGCGCACGGCCTGCGGGTCGGTGGCGAGGTCGTGGCCGCCGACGTGAATCCGGCCGGCGTCGGCGGTGACGAGGGTGGAGAGGATCTTCACGGCGGTGGTCTTGCCGGCGCCGTTCGGGCCGAGCAGGGAGAAGATCGATCCTTCCGGGACGGCCAGGTCGATGCCGTCGAGGACGACCTTGTCGCCGTAGGACTTGCGCAGCCCGTTCGCCGCGATGGCCAGGTTCGTCATGATGGGTGCTCCTCGGAGGCTTCGGGGTCAGAGGCTGCGGGCGGTGACGTCGCCGTAGGAGGTGGTCGCGTGGATGTTCAGTCCTGCGGCGGCACCGTCGGAGTTCTGGAGCGTGTTCTGGATCCGGCCGTAGGCCGTGCCGGCGTCCAGAGTGGCGGAGACTCCGCGGGCGGCACCGACCGAGATTTCGCCGTGCTCGGTGCGCAGCGTGACCGTGCCGTGCACGGCCTCGGCGATGTGGAGGTCGCCCTTCTGGGTGCTGATCTCCGCGGGGCCGCCCAGGCGGCCGACCGAGACGTCGCCGGCTTGGAGGGTGAGGCGGGCGCTTTCGGTCTCGTCGAGCTTGACCGAGCCCTGCGCGGCCTCGAAGGCGACGTCGCCGAGCCGTCCGACGCCCCGGAACTCTGCGCTGGCCGCCTTCGCCTCGATGCGGGAGCCGACGGGCAGCTGGATGGTCACCTCGATGGATCCGGAGCTGCCGAGGATCCGGTTCTTCGCCTCCGGGGCCTCGATCCGCAGGACACCGTCGCCGTATGCGACCTCGATCTCCTTCGCCGCCTTGACGTCGCGGCTTTTGGAGGCGTTCGCGGGCAGGACCTCGACCGTGGTGTCGGCCCGGTCGGCGGCGATGAACCGGATGCGTCCTGCGGGGATGTCGAGGATGGCGGAGACCGGGGCGGGGGTGCCGAACTTCTGCATCGTGTGCTCCTTCTGTATCGCGCGCCCTGCGGCCCGCTGTTTCCGATGATGGAAACGCTATGTTGCGTTCGCGGTTCCAGCAACAGGTTCGTTGCGTACAATTGACATCATCGCAGGTAGGAGCATTGAAATCGTTGCAGTGACTTGGAGTCTAATGCAACAGCGTTGCCCTATTCCGTTGCAATGAATTGGAAGCTAACGCTATGCTGGAGACACCACGGACCACGAAGGAGACCGCGATGCCCGGAGGCAGACTCACTCAGCAGGAGCGCCAGGAGATCGCACTGGGACTGGCCGACGGGCTCGCCTACGCGGAGATCGCCAGACGCCTCGACCGCCCGACCTCGACGATCACGCGCGAGGTCATGCGCAACGGCGGCCCCACCGCCTACCGTGCCGACCTCGCCCACCGAGCCACCGAACACCGCGCCCACCGCCGCCGGCAGGCCGCACCCCGGAACCCCAAGACGGCCCCGGAGGCCCACGGACGCGACGCCGAGGCCGTCCGCGAGTACGAGGAGGTGTTCACCACCGTCCTCATGGGATCGGGCATGCCCAAGATGATGTCCCGGGTGATGGCCTGCCTCACCCTCACCGACTCCGGCAGCCTCACCTCGTCCGAACTCGTCGAGCGCCTCCAGGTCAGCCCGCCGTCCATCTCCAAAGCGATCGCGTTCCTCGAGAGCCAAGGCTTCGTCCGCCGGGAACGCGACGAACGCCGCCGCGAGCGCTACATCGTCGACGACGACATCTGGTACCAGTCGATCATGGCCAGCGCCCGGTCCACCGCCCAGATCGTCGAGACCGCACGGCAGGGCGTCGGCGTCCTCGGCCCCGGCACCGCCGCCGCTGCCCGCCTCGAGAACGTCGCCCGCTTCCTCGACTTCGTCTCCGAAAGCATCGCCCGCGCCGCGGATCAGGCCCGCGACGTCCTCTACACGAAACCCGAAACGACCTCGGAGGGCACTGCCAAACCAAGTTCGGACTGCGGATAGACAGCCGTCTGAGAGCGGCTTCCGCACCGGCCTGATCATCGGCTACGGCGTCGCCCTGGTCGCCGCGGCGATCGCCCTCGTCATCCCGGCGGTGCGCCGCAGTGCGTCCGACACCGCGGAGGACGATGCGGCCCCCGCCCCCGCCGTCGCGCACCGCGGCGAGGTCTACCGCAGCCTGTAACTCACGCTCCGGGTCCCTGGATCACGTCCTCACCCCTCCCTGACCGCCACCTCCCGTACCAGTTCGTGCAGCAGGCCGCCATCCACGAACGGTGCCTCGGCCGTAGGCAGTGAGCGCCAGTCCAGCGGCCAGGTCAGCCCGTTCAACGCCGGCACCCCGACGAACGCCGCTTTCTGCCCGTAGCACCCCATCACCTGCGCCCCCGACGGCCACCGGTGTGCGCGGGCGCTCTGCGGCGGCAGCAGGAAGTACATGCTGCGCTCCCCGATCCCCGACCGCACGATCGGGCCCGCCTGGAAGTTGGTGAACTGCATGATCTCGTAGGCCACTTGCTCGCCACGTACGCCGGAAATCCGTACCGCGTCGAAGTGAATGCCGACGTGACGCAGGGCATGTCCGGATGCGGGAATCCACGAGGGCACCGGACTGAGTGAACTTTCTCGTTCCATGCGGAAAGCGTTGCGGCCAACACCTAGTGTGACCAGGGACACAGGGCTTCTGTGCACTGTTGTGTTCGCAGGGGAGAGATTGTGCACTCCAGTGGTCGTGGCAGCAGCAACGCCGAAATGTTCGGCAGAATGCTGCGTTTCTTCCGTGAACGGGCCGGGCTCTCGCAGGAGGCGCTCGGCTTGAAGATCGGCTATTCCAAGTCGCAGGTGGCGATGGTCGAGCGGGGGCAACGGCCTCCCAAGGACGAATTCATCGCGGAGGCGGACTGCGCGTTGGGTGCACAAGGTGCACTGAAGGCCGCAGGCGAGGAGGTGACGTTCGGCTATCTGGCGTCCTGGTTCGAGCCGTTCGCCGAGGAAGAGATCACCGCATCCGCCAGGCACGAGTACGAGACTCACGTCGTGCCCGGGATGTTGCAGACCGAGGGCTACGCCCGCACCGTATTGGGCAGCGGCTACCCGCCCGTCGACGACGACAAGGTCGAGGGTCGAGTCGCGGCCCGATTGGCACGCCAGAGGCTCCTGTCCCGAAAGCCCGTGCCGGACATCGGCTTTGTCCTGGAGCTCGCCGCTCTCACCCGCCCCATCGGGGGGCGTCGGGTGCACAAGGAGCAGCTCGACCACATCCTGGAGGTCGGGGAGCTACGACATGTGCAGATGCAGGTGATGTCGCCACATCGGCAGACTCATGCCGGTCTCAGTGGTCCGTTCGTTCTGCTGGAGACCAAGGAACGGCGCCAGCTCGCCTACGTCGAAGTGCAGGACCACAACTTCCTCATCAGCGAACAACCGGCGCTGGGAGACCTGTTCGGGAAGTATGGCATTCTGCGAGCGCAGGCCCTCAGCCCCGAAGAGTCCAGAGACGTGATCGAACAGGTGGCGAAAGACCTATGAACACCGGCCTCAATTGGTTCAAGAGCAGCTACAGCGGCGAAAACAGCGGCAACTGCGTTGAGGTCGCCGCCTGCCCCGACCTCGTCCACGTCCGTGACTCCAAGGACCTGACCGTCCCCGCCCTGGCCCTCTCCCCCGCCGCCTGGGCCGACTTCCTCCCGTACGCCGCGCAGTAAGAACTCCTACGACCACGACAAGCACCGCCGGCTGGTTCGGGACCTCGGCGTGAAACCGCTGACAGCCCGGCGCGGCACCGAGCACGGTTCCGGACTCGGCACCCAACGCTGGGTCGTGGAGCGCACGTTCGCCCGCCTGCACTGGGTTCCGCCGCCTGCGGATCCGCCGAGAGGTCCGCGGCGACGTCCATGAAGCCTTCCTCCCCCTCGCGTGCGCGCTCATCTGCTGGAGACGCTTGAAATCGCTCGCGATTGGAGTTCTTGGAACCTCAACAAAGTGACAGGCTGGCCGGCCGGCTGACACGAACGGGGCCAAGAATCAGGCTCCAGCGATGGTTCGGCCAGGCATCGGCTCCGCGAGCGCGGCCCGCCAGGCCGACGCGCCGAAGGGGTCGGCGAAGTACTGCGTCTCGTGCACCACGTGCTGCTCAGCGAATTCCATGATGCTCACCGAGTACGAAGGCACACCATCGTAGGTGATCACGCATTCACTCACCCACAGATTCCCATGGCCGGTGATCCGCTGGACGGTGAAGTGTCGGTCGGCCGGGTGCCCGCCGCGTTGCGCCGAAATCGCCGCTCGGCCCCGGAACCGCTCACCTGACTGCGGGTAGTCCAGGATCGCGTCCGTGGCGTAGATGGCGTGCTCGGCTTCGGTGTTCCCTCGTTCCGAGGCCCGCCAATGCTCCTCGATCGCGGCCCTGGTCCGGGAGTCAGCATCCATGACACCGCCCTTCCGCAGCGGTGACAGCCTAGGCACTCCGGGCCACAGCCAGCACGGGGCCCGGCGGACGCGGGCTGCCAAGTCCTCCCTTTGGCCGGATCAGAGGGCGGCAGCCGTCCACCGTGGCAACGGCATCGAGCGACCGCCACTCAGCTCACCGCATCTTCGATCCGTTCTGTTAGGAGTTCTGAGCCGGGGCGAGGCCGCCGTCGCGTTGCAGCACGCTCCTGGGGACGCGGAGGCCGTGCCCCCGGCCACGTCCCTCCGGTGGGCCGGGGTGGTTGAGTGGTAGTCCTCGCGGCGACTGGCTGGGGGCTACTTCTGGCCGGCGCAGGGGTCGCAGCAGGAGGGGGCCTGTTCGACGCAGACGCTGACGGTATCGGTGTTGTTGGTGGTGTCGGGGTCCTTTTCGCTGCCGGTGGCGGTGGCGGTGTTGCTGATCAGGCCGGTCTTGGTGGCCTTGGCCCGCAGCACGAGGGTGGCTGTGGCACCGTCGGCCAGGTCGCCCACGGCCCACTGGCCGGTGGCCGGGTCGTAGCTTCCGGGGCCGTCGGCGGACAGGAAGGTGAGGCCGTCGGGGAGTTGGTCGGTGACGGTGACGCCGGTGGCGTCGTTCGGTCCGGCGTTGTGGACGGTGATGCGATAGGTCACCGTCTGGCCGACGGTGACGGTGGTCGCGTCGGCTGCCTTCGTCGCGATCAGGTCGGCAGCCGGTTTGACCTGTGTGACCTGCTCGTTGGAGCTGGAGGTCAAGGGCTCCGGCTTGTCGCCGAGCCGGTTCTCGTAGGAGGCGGTGGCGGTGTTGCTGATCTGCTTGCCGCCGCTGGCCCGGTCGATGGTGGCCCGGTACTCCACCGTGGTGCCCGCCGGCACGGTTCCAGTGTCGAGCAGGCTGCCCCCGTTCGAGGCGGTGGCGCCGTTGCCGAGGTGGAAGACGACCTTGTTCGTCTGGGCGTCGTAGTACGCCTGGTCGTCACCTTGGGCGTCGCTCTTGGCTCCGGCGTTCGGGCCGTCGACGATGCGCAGGGAGCCCGGCAGATACGTTGTGCCCTGCGGGATGAGGTCGGTCAGGATGAGGTTTTCGGCTGCGCCGCCGCCCTCGTTCTTGGCGGTGACGCGGTAGGTGACGACGTCACCCACATCCAGCGGCCCCGCGGGGATCGCGGTCTTGTCGAGCACCACGTAGGGAGCGGTGCCGAAGAAGACGCCGTCCAGGAAGTTGCCGACGCTCTGGTTGCCGCCGGCGGCAGAGACGGAACGGAAGGCGAAGCGTGTCAGTGTCTGGCCTGCCGGGACCGTGTAAGTGCCTGTGTAGTAACCCCAGGCGGTGTTGCCGTCGGTGAAGCGCCTTTGCTGCACTGTGGAGCCCGGCGCGCCGATGTCCAACGCCATGGTGTCGTCGCCCAGGCGGCCGCGGTGATACAGCCGCCAGTACAGCTTCGTACCGGGCGTGGTGGGCAGGTCCTGGTAGAGCGTGGAGACCTGGTACGCGTTGAGCTCGGCGAACTGTGCGCCGTCGGCTGCCGGCACACCGTTGTAGCCTGAATGCCACAGCTCGATCATGTGGTCGGTGGCGGTGGTGAGCCAGCCCGGGACCCGCTTGGGCGCCTGCGTCTGCGAGGCGTCCGGCAGGATCTCCACACTGGTGACGGCGGGCTGTTCGAAGCTGCCGTTGACCAGGGCGACCCGGAGCGGCGCGGCAGGAGGTGTGGCCATGGGATTTTCCCCTTGTGTCGGCACTGCTGGAATGCACCGCCGACAGGCCGCACCTTTGCGCGTCACGGCGGAGCTGAACGCCCAATAGCGCAGCGCGTTATTGCGGTTGCGTACAGTGATGCATGGATGTCTTTGGCCAATGCCGCGCGGCAGGTTTGCGAGACCCGGACTCGAGCAACCGCCGCTGCGCCGTCATCCATGCCTCGCCGGTGCACCACTCCCACCACACGCGCTTCTGGATCCTCCCCAACCCACCTCCCGTATGGCCGAAAGACTCCGTGGCATTTGCTGTGGTCACTCTCATTCCGGGTGAATCAGCCACCAGCGAAGTTGACTCGTACCGACGCTGCTGACGATCTGGTTCGACCGGCCGCGCACGCTGTGAACCATCAGCACCAAGGCGGCCCCCGAGTACCTTCAGCGCGCGAGGCGGCCCAGCAGCGAACCTGCGGCGCCGATGCCGACCAGTGCCGCGAAGGCGAGGACCCCGAGGTCGAGGCCGAGGTGTGCCTGGGTGCCGATGAGCAGTCCGCGCAAGGCGTCGACCTCGTAGCTCAGCGGGTTCACCCTGCTGACGGCCTGGAGCCAGCCGGGCATCAGGGCGACCGGGTAGAGCGCGTTGGACGCGAAGAACAGCGGCATCGTGATGGCCTGGCCGATGCCCATCAAACGGTCGCGGGTCAGCACGATCCCGGCTATCGACATCGACAGGCAGGAGAAGAACGCCGAGGCGAGGACGACCACCACGACCACGCCGAGCAGCCGCAGCGGGTTCCACGTCATGCCGACACCGATCAGAGCGGCGATCACGATGACGACCGCCGCCTGGATCGTGGCCTTCACCCCGGCGGCGAAGGCCTTGCCGGTAACCAGGGCGGTCCGGGGCGTCGGCGTGACCATGAGTTTGGTGAGAACGCCCGAGTCCCGCTCCCAGATGATCATGATGCCGTAGAAGATCGCGATGAACATGGCGGACTGGGCGATGATGCCGGGCGCCAGGAAGTCGAGATACGGGACACCGCCGGTCGGGATGGCGTGGATACGGGAGAACGTCACGCCGAAGATCAGCAGCCAGAGCGCGGGCTGGACGGCGCGGGTGTAGATCTCGGTGCGGTCGTGGCGCAGCTTCTGCATCTCGACGACGCACATCGCGACCACTCTCGCCGGCACGACGCGCCAGCCGGTACGGGGCGGGGGCGGGTTCAGCAGCAGCGCGAACCGCTGATCCACCGGGCCGGGCTCAGCCGAGGCGGGATGCGGTGCGACGGGTACGGCGGACATCTTGGAACGCTCCTTTTCCTTCGGCCGAACCGGAGTCGGAACCCGAGCGGGGGTCGTTCAGTCCGCTTCCGGAGTGGTACCGGAAGACGTCTTCCAGGGACGGCGGTGGAAGGCCCGTCTCGCCCGATTTCCGGCGGTGGGCGACGAGTTCGCTCTTGAGCTGGGCGGGGGTGCCGGACGCGCGGAGTCTGCCGAGGTGCATCAGCGCGAGCCGGTCGCAGCGCTGGTCGGCCTCGTCCATGGAGTGGGTGGTGACCAGCACGGTCATGCCGGTGCCGACCCGTATCTCGGTGATGCGGTCCCAGACGCTGTCCCGTGCGATCGGGTCCAGGCCGATGGTCGGCTCGTCCAGGATCATCAGCCGGGGCGCGCTGACCAGGGCCTGCGCGAGTTCGAGGCGGCGGACCATGCCACCGGAGTACGTGCCGACGAGCCGGTGCGCGACATCGCCGAGGCCGACCGCGTCCAGCGCCTGGGAGACCCGTGCGGCGCGCTGGCGGCGGGGTACGTCGAAGACTCGGGCGAAGAGCTGGACGTTCTCCCGGCCGGTGAGGCTCGCGTCGGCCGACAGCTGCTGCGGTACGTAGCCGAGCAGGCGCCGTACCGCCATCTTGTGCCGGGCCGCGTCATGGCCGAACACCTCGATGACGCCGGGTGGCACGGGCAGGAGTGTGGTGATCGCGCGCATGGTGGTGGTCTTGCCCGCACCGTTGGGCCCCAGCAGACCGAACACCTCCCCCTGGCCGACCAGCAGGTCCAGGCCGTCGACGGCCTTCGCGTCACCGAAGCTGTAGCTCAGACCGGTGCAGCTGAGGGCGGTTGCGGTTGGGGTGGTCACGCGATCTCATCCCCTTCGCGCAGGGAGGCGGCGAATCTGTGCAGAGCCGGGAGTGCGGCGGCGAGTGCCGCCCGGTCGGCCGCGTCGAGCCCGGCCAGGTGTTCGCGGAAGAGAGCCTCGCGACGGGCGTGCCAGTCGCGCAGCTTCCCGATGCCCGCGGGGGTCGGGTACAGCAGCGCGGCCCGCCCGTCCCGGGGGTCCTTCTCCCGTCGCAGCAGCCCTTCGGCGACGAGGTGGTTGACCAGGGTGCTGACGGTGTTGGGTGCCAGACAGAGGCGGTGTGCGGCCGCCGAGACCCGGATGCCGGGCCCGTCGGCCACCAGCCGCAGCAGTTCGGCGTGCGCCCCGCGCAGCCGGGGCGCCGGCAGGCCGCTCCAGAGCCTTCGCCGGGCGAGCCTCTGGATGCGGGGCAGAAGTCCGGCGAGTTCATCAGGGAGATCACCCGCCGCCACGCCGCCCATTTTAGCTCCGTATGCGAGCTAATGTCCCGATATCTTGTCCGTACGGAGTCGCCTTGTCCGCACGCAGATGCCATGCCGCTGCGCGAACAGGCCGCCGCGGTCAGTGGTCAGTGGTCAGTGGTCAGTGGTCAGTGGTCAGTGGTCAACGCTCGGCGAACCGCTCCCCGCACCGGCTGCAGAACACCGGCTCCGGGTCCTGCGAGAGCCGGCCGCACGCGGGGCAGACCCGGTCCAGCATGCAGGGCGCCTCGCCGCCCTCGTACGCGGCCGAAGGCGCGACCAGAGGCGTGGCCCGGGCCGCGACCGGGGACTTGATGGTCAGGCCGGGGCGGCGGCGGTGGACGGTCACGTAGGCCAGACCGTCCGGTCCCGCGGCCAGGGCCCGGCGGGAGGTGCGGGGCAGCCAGACGACGGTGGTCGGCGTCAGGTCCAGCTCGCCGCCGCCGGCGACGACCCGGCCGCTGCCCGCGACGACGACGAGGAGGACGTCCAGGACGTCCTCCTGATGCTCACCGACCTCGACGCCCGGCGGGAGGCGCACCAGATTGGCATCCAACTCCCGGCCCTGTTCGGCCAGTTGCCACAGCGCACCGCGGGCGTCGTGGGCGGCGGCGGTCAGCAGGTCGTCGAGTACGGCCAGTACCCGGGGTGCGGAATTCACAGCAAACAGGTCCTCAGCTCAGCTCAACTTTGGGGCTCTGGCTTACGCAGGCTGGTTGATGCTACTTCGCGTTATCGGGACGGTTTCTTGGACTCTGCCACCCGTTTCCACGTGTCCGGTAATGGTTTCCTCTGCTTTGTGAGTGGGCGTGCTCCTCATTCTCGGTGACGTGGGATGTCGACGATCGCGGATTCCTGCGCGTTGCGGTGCCCTCGGGCCGCGCGGGGGCCCGGGCGGATCGACGGGGCAAGGCGAGGCCGTGTCCTTGTGTGATGGTCAGTCGTTAGGTCGATCGGAGTACCGGGGGCGGCCGCTCCTGGGGACTGACCAGGATCGTGCGGGGAAGGGGGGTGCGGGTGCGCAGGTTGATGGCGACGGCCTCGTGTACCGCCTTCCGTGGTGTTCTCGAGGGCAGTGGTGAGCGGGTCGGGCAGCCCCTGTTGTGGGAACGGGTGGGGTTTCTGGCCCGGTTGAGCCAGGAGCTGACCGGTGCGTTGGTGGCTTTCCGGTGGGACGAGGACTCGCTGGACGTGCTGGCTTCCGGGGTGGATGAGCGGGGTGAGGACCTGCCGTCCAAGGGGTGGATGGCGATGCGCCGCCTGGGCTGGCCGCAGGCTGTCACGCCTCTCACCGGGGTGTATATGTCGGACCGGGTGCGGCGAGGTGCCGAGGAGTACGCAGCCCGGACGCTGCGCCTGGCCCTGCACCGGCGCACCATCGTGACCGCGGTCCTGGCGACATGGCCCGCTGACCCTCGTCGCCGTACCGAGGCGGAGTGGGCGGCGCTACGGGCCACGCTGCCCGCCTCGGTGAGCGGTGCCGAGATCCGCAACCGCACCCGCCAGATCCGTGCCTACGTGGCCGAGCACGGGCGCCTGCCCGCCGGGCTGTGCGCCCTGGAGGGACCCCCGCAGGTCGGTGAGTTGGTGCTGCTTGCCGCGATGGACCGCCAGCAGGTCACCCTGGTGAGGGTGGACGAGAGCACCGCCCGACTGCGGGTCAAACTCCCCATGCGGGCGGCCCCCGCCTCGGGTCGCGACTGGGCCTGGCACGTGATCGACATCCGCCTCCCGGGCACCGTCACACCGGACGGGGTGCTTCACACCCCCACCCTGCGCCCCACCCGGGCCGGGAGGATCGCGGTGGATCTGCCGCACTCCCGGCCGGTTCCCGCCACCAAGGCGACCGGGCATCGGGTGGGAATCGGCTTCGACTGGGGCGTCAACACCCTGCTCACCGGCACGCTGGGCCGCCTTACCGGCAAAGGGCAGGCTCAACGCGTACTCACCGACGGCCGTCCGCTGATCTTCGACGCCACCACCATCAGCGCGACCCTGCACCGGCTGCGCGATGTGCGTGAACACCTCGCGGCCAAACGCGACCACTACCAGGCGCTGGCCGACGGGCTCGGCTCCCCGCACCTTCGCTGGGGTGAGCACCTTGCGCGGGCAAAGGTTCTGGAGGCGGAACATGTAAAGGTGTGCGCCCGCATCCGGCACTTGAACGCGGCGCTGGCCCAGGCGGCGGCCCGCTGGGCCGTCGACCAGGCGCTCAGCCTTGGCGCGAGCGTCATCTACCTCGAAGACCTGGCCACCCTGGAGGCGCGTGGCCAACGACGTGGCAATGCCCGCCTGTCGGGGCAGGTGCGCGGCACGGTGGCCGAGGCGATGCGGCACCTGGCCGCGAAGGCGGGCATAGCGGTGGTCACCGTTCCGGCCCGGGGCACATCCAAGCTGTGCCCCGGCTGCCTGGCCACCTTGACCCACCACCCCGCCCCCGATCGGCTGGCCGAACGGGGCTGGAAGTGGGCGCACTGCACCGGGTGCGGGCTGTCCATGGACCGCGACCATGCCGCCGCCCGCCGGATCGTCTCCCGCGGCCTGCTCGCCCAAACCCACACCGCCACCGACCGCACCACCCACACCCGCACCATCCGCACCACTGTGGACGGCACCGTCACCCTGGTCCGCCGCCCGAAGAAGACCACCCGCCGACTACGCCGACAACGCCAAGCGGAGACGGCCCCGCCCCGACCGCGCGGAACCAACACCACACCGGGCAAGCGCCACCCCACCCCCACCAGCCCCCGTGGGCGTCGCGTTCCGCGCCCTGCCGCAACCCCGGGCCCAGGCCCGAGCCCGAAGACTTCCCGCCGTATGCCCGAAGCGCGTACGGCCCCCGCCACCACCCCCACCGGGATGGTTCAGCGTCCGGCGGGGCATGACACCACGACACCAGCCCCCACAGGGCCTGTGCCAGGTCATGGAGTACCCGCCCACGCCCAGCCGGAAGAAGACCTTCCACCCTCCGGACGCAGGCGGCTCTCGCGCAGAACCTGTCGACGACGCACCCGCGCCGCCGAGCGGACCGGCTTCCACCACCTGCACGCCACCGCAGTCCACCCCCTCACCCCGAGGATCGGACCCCACGAAGGCGACCGCACACGGCCACGCCGCGCCCGAAAAGCCCGGAAACCACAGGCACACACAGAGTTCTAGAGACGCTACGCCCGCCCTATGCTCACCCCTTTGCCGGCCGAGCCGAGGGAGCCACCGCGCCATGGACCGCGAGCCCGACGAGATGTACCCGCCGATCGAACCGTACGAGCAGGGCATGCTCGATGTCGGCGAAGGCAACCTCGTGTACTGGGAGGTGTGCGGCAACCCGGACGGCAAACCCGCACTCGTCGTGCACGGCGGCCCGGGGTCGGGCTGCAACGAGCGGACCCGGCAGTACTTCGACCCGGACCGCTACCGCGTCGTCCTCTTCGACCAGCGGGGCTGCGGCCGCTCCACCCCGCACGCGAGCGACCTCGCCGCCGACATGCGGTACAACACGACCGACCGGCTGATCGCCGACATGGAGCGGCTGCGCGTCCGGCTCGGGATCGACACCTGGCTGCTGTTCGGCGGGTCCTGGGGTTCGACACTGATCCTCGCGTACGCCGAGCAGCACCCGGAGCGGGTCTCCGAGATCGTGATCCCGGCCGTCACGACGACCCGGCGCTCCGAGATCGACTGGCTGTACCGGGGCGCGGGCCGGATCTTCCCGGAGGCCTGGGACCTGTTCCGGGCCGGGGTGCCGGAGGCCGAGGGGAATGCGACGCCGGACGTCCTCGCCGCGTACGCCCGGCGCATGGAGAGCGCCGACACCGGGGTGCGGGAGAAGGCGACGGCCGACTGGTGCGCCTGGGAGGACGCGGTGCTCTCCCAGGAGACGTACACCGGACCGCCGCCGTACAGCGGGCGCCCCGGCCGGGCGCGGCAGGCGCTGGTGCGGATCTGCTCGCACTACTTCTCCCACGGCGCCTGGCTGGAGGAGGGACAGCTGATCCGGGACGCGGGGCGGCTGGCGGGGATTCCGGGCGTGCTGGTGCACGGGCGGTTCGACCTGGGCGGGCCGCTGATCACCGCGTGGGAGCTCGCGAAGGCATGGCCGGACGCGGAACTGACCGTGCTCGACGGTGCGGGACATCTGGGCGGTCCGGCGACGAGCCGGGCGGTGCTGGCGGCGCTGGACGGGTTTGCCCGGTGGTGAACGGAAGCGGAATTCGCGGCGCCCGGGGGTAACAGAGGCGGGGGCAGGGGTTCGTTTGTCGCAGTGGCATGGCAAGCTGTGTCCTCGCTGTACGCGCGAGAGCACTCGTACCCCCCACTGGTCTCGGCATGAGCCAGTGCTGTCGCCGGACGCAGCGCCTGACGAATCCGCCGTCCGACACCACCCGTGGGGTACGACTTGAGATCGAAACGAAGAATCTGGGTCACGGCCGCCGTGGCCACCTCCGCCCTGGCGGGCGTCCTGGTCTTCGAGGGGGTGACGGGCAACTCCTCCGTGGACTCGGACGCCAAGTCCGGCCCGGCCAAGACCGATGTGCACGAGACCGCGCTGAAGGTCGGTGGTGACGGCACGTCCGCCGCCCTCGGCAAGCGGGACACCGCACCGTTCAGCATGCTGGGCATCACCTGGACCGACCCGGCGGCCAAGGTCACCGGAGCCGTGGAGGTGCGCACCCGGTCCGCCGCCAACGGGAACTGGACGTCCTGGATACCGCTCGAAACCGACGTCGACGGGCGTACGGAAACCGGCCGGTCCGGCGTACGCGGCAGCACCGAGCCGCGCTGGGTCGGCCCGTCCAACGGTGTCGAGGTACGGATCAACGCGGGTGGCAAGGTCTCCTCGAAGCTGCCCGCGGGGCTGCGCCTCGACACCGTGGACCCGGGCCGCAGCGACACCCTGAACGCGGACCCGGCCGCGTTCGCCGCCGACCTCCCCGCTGCGGACGACCCCTCGGCCACGCCCTCCGCCGACGCGACGGACTCCGCCACCCCCGAGCCGCCCGCGCCCAGCGACAGCACGGAACCGCCCGCCGAGGTCACGCCGTCCGAACCGGCGTCGCCCACCCCGTCCGCCCCGGCCACGGCGGAGCCCACTCCCCCGGCGAGCCAGAGCCCTTCGCCGACCGCGAGTCCGTCCCCGACCGAGACCCTGCCGCCCGCGCCGCCGTCGACCGTGCCCAAGCCGCCCATCACCTCGCGCGCGGGCTGGGGCGCCGACGAATCGATCAGCCCGGAGGCGCCGGAGTACACGGACACCGTCAAGGCGGTCTTCGTCCACCACACCGCCGGGACCAACAACTACTCGTGCGCCGACTCCGCGGCCGTCGTGCGCAGCGTGTACGCGTACCACGTCAAGAGCAACGGCTGGAAGGACATCGGCTACAACTTCCTGGTCGACAAGTGCGGGACGGTCTTCGAGGGCCGTAAGGGCGGGGTGGATCGGCCGGTCTTCGGCGCGCACACCTACGGCTTCAACCGGCAGACGGCCGGCATCTCGGTCCTCGGCACGTACACGGACACGACCGCCCCGAGCGCGGTGACCACCTCGGTGGCCCGGATCGCCGCGTGGAAGCTCGGCCAGTACAAGGGCGACCCGGCGGGCAGCACCACGCTCACCGCGGGCGCCACCGGCAGCAACCTCGCCGGCACCAAGTTCACCGCCGGTACGCAGTACTCCTTCAAGCAGATCTCCGGCCACCGCGACGGCTTCGCGACCGAGTGCCCCGGTACCAAGCTGTACGGGCAGCTGCCCGCGATCCGCAGCCTCGCCGCGGGCCCCGTCACCGGGCTGGCCATCAAGTCGGTGACCGGCGCCGGGCTCTCGGGCACGAAGTACTACACCAAGTCCGCGGTCACCGTGGGCTGGTCGGCGAGCACCCCGAGCGCGTTCATCTCCAAGTACGAGCTGCTGGTCGACGGCAAGGTCGTCGCGACCACCGCGGGCACCGCCACCTCCGCCAAGGCCACGCTGGCCGTCGGCAGCCACCAGGTCCAGGTCCGCGCCACCCACCAGTCGGGCAAGGTCGCCTCGTCCGCCGCGGCCACCGTGGTCGCCGACCAGACGGCGCCCGCCTTCACGACCAAGCCGAACCTGGTCCTGCGCACCGGCACGGTGAACACCACGGCCGTCCCCGTCACCCTGGCGTGGAAGGCCACCGACGCCGCTGCGCTCAAGGAGGTCAGGCTCACGGCCCCCCTGGCCAAGACCTACGGCCCGACGACCACCAGCGCCTCGCACACCGCGAAGTCGGGTGTGGCGACCAGCTGGGCCATGACCGCGTACGACCAGGCAGGCAACACCGCCACCGCATCGGTCTCCGGCACGCCGGTCATCGTCCAGGAGAGCTCGGCGACGAAGACCGGCACCTGGACGACGAAGTCCTCGACCAGCTACCTCGGTGGCAAGTCGTACTCCAGCTCGTCGAAGAGCGCGAGCCTGAGCTGGACGTTCACCGGCCGCTCGGTCGCCCTGGTGGCCTCGCGGGCTGCCACCTCCGGCCAGGTGTACGTCTATGTGGACGGCGTGAAGGTGTCCACGGCGGACCTGAAGTCCAGCACCACCAAGTACCGCGACGCGCTGTGGACGAAGAGCTGGTCCGCGAGCGCCAAGCACACCGTCAAGATCGTCGTCGTGGCCACCTCCGGCCGGCCGACGGTCACCACCGACGGCATCGTCTACCTGAAGTGAAGTAGCCGCCTCCGCGAGGCATTCGCGTGACGCCCTGCCCCCGGCAAGCACTCCGCCGGGGGCAGGGCGCGTTCCGGGTCGCTCTTGCTTCGAGCGGACTCGAAGGCGTTGGCTTGGTGCCCATGGAGTACACGCAGCTCGGACGCACCGGACTCAAAGTCAGCCGTCTCGTCCTCGGCACCATGAACTTCGGCCCGCAGACCAATGAGGTCGACAGCCACACCATCATGGACGCGGCGCTGGAGACCGGTCTGAATTTCTTCGACACCGCGAACGTTTACGGCTGGGGCGAGAACAAGGGCCGCACCGAGGAGATCATCGGCACCTGGTTCGCCCGGGGCGGCGACCGCCGCGACAAGGTGGTCCTGGCCACCAAGATGTACGGGAACATGGCCGCTGACGGCGAGGCCTGGCCCAACCACGACAAGCTCTCCGCCGTGAACATCCGGCGCTCGGTCGAGGCGTCGCTGAAGCGGCTCCAGACGGACTACATCGACCTCTACCAGTTCCACCACGTCGACCGGAACACCCCCTTCGAGGAGATCTGGCAGGCGATCGACGTCCTGATCCAGCAAGGCAAGATCCTCTACGCGGGCTCGTCGAACTTCGCCGGTTACAAGATCGCCCAGGCCAATGAACTGGCCGCCCGGCGCGGCTCGTTGGGCCTGGTCAGTGAGCAGTGCATCTACAACCTGATCGAGCGCCGTGCCGAGATGGAGGTCATCCCGGCCGCTCAGGAGTACGGACTCGGCGTCATCCCGTGGTCCCCGCTGCACGGGGGCCTGCTGGGCGGCGTGCTGAAGAAGGAGCGCGAGGGAACGGCGGGGCGTTCGGCCTCCGGCCGGAGCGCTGACGCGCTGAAGAACTCGGCGCAGCGCGAGAAGATCCAGGCGTACGAGGACCTGCTCGACAAGCACGGCCTGGAGCCGGGCGAGGTCGGACTGGCGTGGCTGCTCGCGCAGCCGGGGGTGACGGGGCCGATCGTCGGACCGCGCAACCAGGAGCAGCTGGACTCGGCGCTGCGGGCCGTGGAACTGGATCTCTCCGCGGAGCTGCTGGCGTCGCTCGACGAGATCTTCCCCGGTCCGGGGCCGTCACCGGAGGCGTTCGCCTGGTGACGGTGATCCGACGGATGGCCAGGCGGGTGGTCTGACGGGCCGTCCGTCCGATATGTACGGGCCGCCGCTGCCCCGTCCCCGCGTCACCGGGGGCGAGGGCGACGGCGGCCCGTACGTGCAGCGGCTCACGTCCAGCCGCATCGGGCACACCGACTTCGCGGCCGACCACCACTACGCCTTCTGGAAGGCACTCGCCCCCTCGCGGTGAGGTGAAGCGCTCCTGACGGAGTACGCGAAAGCCGGAACGCCGCCATTTGCGGCTGGTGGCACGGCCCCTACCGGCACCCCGACAAGGCCTACTCCTCCCGCGGCAACCGCGCATTCGCCGGGGAGACGGCCCTGGCCCTCGGGGCCCGACGCTCGGGCGTCTGCGGCCCGGCCGCTGACGGCGGCCGTCACTGACCGACGGCGGCTGCCACGGCGACGACGACGAACATCAGTACGAGCACGGCCGCCATGATGCGGTTTCTGGTCTTCGGATCCACCCTTCGAGCGTAACCGCCGGTCTCAGTGGCCCAGCGACCAGGATCCGATCACCTCGTACCGCGGTCGCTCCCCGGCCACCCCGCCGACCGGCAGGTTGCTGCGCACGAGGGCGACCTCGCCGACCTCCCACGGGGTGCCCTCGAAACCCTCGAGGGCCGTGACGTAGGGGCGCAGATTGGTCTCGATGCGGCTGCGGGCGAGGGTGAGGTGCGCGCTGTAGCGGCGGTGCTCGTCCATCGGGACGCCGGAGCGGCGGGCGGCGGCGTCGACGCGTTCGGCGAGGAGCCGCAGCGTGTCGAGTTCGCCCGCGGCCCCGACCCACAGCACCCGCCCACCGAACCGGCCGCCGCTGTGGAGGCGCAGCGGGAAGGGCTCGGTGCGGTGGGCCGCCCGTGCGAGGCGCGCCCGCAGCTCGGGCAGCAGCTCCTCGTCCACGGCCCCGAGGAACGCGAGCGTGAAGTGCCAGCCCGGCTCACCGGCCCAGCGCAGTCTGCCGGCATCGGGGAGCGCGCGCAGCGGGGCGACGGCGCGGCGCAGTTCCCGCAGGGCCGGGTCGGGCGGCAGAACGGCGACGAAGAGTCTGAGGCTGCTCATGGGCCGAGTGTCGCACCGAACCGGCGTGTCCCGGCCTGCGTACGTATCGTTGGACCACGCGGCTGCCCCCGCCCGCGTGGCGGCGGGGAGGAGCGGCACGGTGACCGTCGTAGCGAGCGACAGGATCGAGATGGCCGAGGAGAGCGACGAGCGGACTCTGGACGCCATGTTCGAGTGGCTCGACAAGTTGCCCGTCCCCGAGGGATTCAAGGCCGAGATCGTCGGGGGAAACATCTTCATGTCACCGCAGCGGGACAACCACTGGGACATCATCGCCGATCTCTTCGAGCAGCTTCGGGGCACATATCCGCGGCGACGCCTGAAGTCCGACGTGCGCGTCGACTTCCCCGGGCATCTCAATGGGTTCGCTGCGGACGTGCTGGCGCTCAAGGAGGACGCCCCGAAGGACAGCAAGGGAAACTGGCTCTTCGAGGGTGTGGAGTTCGTGGCAGAGGTGATCTCGCAAGGCACCGCGACGAATGACTACGGACCCAAGAAGGATGCCTACGCCGCGGCCGGCGTTCCCGTCTACCTGATCGCCGATCCGTACAGCGGCGAGTGTCACGTCTTCCGAAGTCCCGCCAATGGTGTGTACGGATCCAAGCTGACCGTGCTGTTCGGTACGGACATCGACCTCACCGGCACCCCGGTGCGCCTCGTCCTGCGCACGAGCGAATTCCCCCGCGACTGACGCGTTCCCCGGAACGCGACGGCCCCGGCCGGGTACCCACCGGCCGGGGCCATGTGTGCTTCCTCGACGGCCCTCAGGCCGCCGTGGCCAGTTCCTCGCGCGGGACGAAGCGGACGTGCGGGCGCCCCGGCCGGAGGTCGACCCGGAGGCGGAGGCCGCCGACGCGGGCCAGCATGAGGCCGACGCCGACCGCGGCGACCAGCGAGAACGCACCGCCGACCGCCATGCCGGTACGGACCCCGTAGGCGTCGCTGATCCACCCGACGATCGGGGCGCCCACCGGCGTACCCCCGGCGAACACCATCATGTACAGGCTCATGACCCGGCCGCGCATGGCCGGGTCGGCGGCCATCTGGACGCTCGTGTTCGCGCTGATGTTGGTCGTCAGACCGATCATGCCGATCGGGACCAGCAGGATCGCGAAGAGCCAGACGGACGGCGACAGGGAGGCGATGATCTCCAGCAGTCCGAACGCGGTGCCCGCGGCCACCAGCATCCGCAGCCGCGAGGAGCCGCGGCGGGCGGCGAGCAGGGCGCCGGCGAGGGAGCCTGCCGCCATGAGGATGTTGAAGAACGAGTACATCCCGGCGCCGCCGTGGAAGATCTCGTCCGCGAAGGCCGTGAGCCAGATCGGGAAGTTGAACCCGAACGTGCCGACGAAGCCGACCAGGACGATCGGCCAGATGAGCTCGGGGCGGCCGGAGACGTAGCGCAGGCCCTCCCGGAGCTGCCCCTTGGCGCGGGGTACGACGGTGGGCTTGTGCAGCTCGCTCGTACGCATCAGCATCAGGCCGACGAGCGGGGCGGCGAAGGACAGGCCGTTGAACATGAAGGCCCAGCCGCTGCCGACCGTGGTGATCAGGACACCGGCGACGGCGGGGCCGATGAGGCGGGCGGACTGGAAGTTCGCCGAGTTGAGGCTGACCGCGTTCCGCAGCTGGGCGGGGCCGACCATCTCGGAGACGAACGACTGGCGGGCCGGGTTGTCGACGACCGTCACCATGCCGAGCAGGAACGCGATGAGGTAGACGTGCCACACCTGGACGACACCGGAGAGCGTGAGCACCGCGAGGGCGATCCCGCACAGGCCGAGCGCCGCCTGGCTGACGAGAAGGAGCTTCCGCTTCGGGAGACGGTCGGCGATGACGCCGCCGTACAGGCCGAAGAGAAGCATCGGGAGGAACTGGAGGGCCGTGGTGATGCCGACGGCGGTGGCGGATCCGGTGAGGCTCAGGACGAGCCAGTCCTGCGTGATGCGGGACATCCAGGTACCGGTGTTGGAGATCACGGCGCCCGTGGCGAACAGGCGGTAGTTGCGGATCTTCAGCGACGAGAAGGTCCCGCCGGGCTTGCTCTCGTGGGTGGAAGTCGGTGCGGGGGCGGAGTCTGCTCCGGATCCCGTACTCAAAAGGGTTCGCCTCCTCGGGCATGTACAAGTTGCTGACTGACAAGGATGCGGCGGTGCGGGCGGTGCGCCGGTGATCCGGCGCGGCCGGCCCCGCTACAGGTGGGCGAGCTTCTCCAGCACGGGCGCCGCCTTGCGCAGCGTCTCCCACTCGTCCTCGTCCAGACCCTCGGCGAGGGTGGCCAGCCAGGCGTTCCGCTTGGTGCGGCTCTCTTCGAGCATGGCTTCCGCCCGCTCGGTCTGGCTGACCATCTTCTGACGACGGTCATCGGGGTGCGGTTCCAGTCTGACCAGCCCCTTCGCTTCCAGCAGCGCGACGATGCGAGTCATCGACGGAGGCTGCACATGCTCCTTGCGGGCCAGCTCACCCGGCGTGGCCGAGCCGCAGCGGGCGAGCGTGCCGAGCACCGACATCTCGGTGGGGCTCAGCGACTCGTCGACACGCTGGTGCTTCAGGCGTCGGCCGAGCAGCATCACGGCTGAGCGGAGGGAGCTCACGGCGGCCGCACTGTCGCCGTCGTGGATCAGGTCAGGCATGTTTATTAGAGTAACTCATTACCTACCCTAAAGACCATTCGTGTTACACGCGCGAGGGAGCAGACTGCCCAATCGATCACCCGAACGAGTGAGTCGGATCCGGAAAGTGACGCTGAACGACCTCCCGGGCCGTAACCCTGCTTGCCATGGGATCGACTGTGCTCAGCCTGCGGATAGACGGTGAGCTGCTCCACCGGCTCCGGCAGCATGCCGCCAAACGCGGAATGAGCGTCCAGGACTATGTCGTCCGGACGCTCATTCGCGATGACTTCGACGAGCGCTTCAAGGCGGCCGTCGACGAGACGGAGAAGTTCTACGGGTCGGAAGAGACCGCGGGGATCAGGGCAGAAGAGGTCACGTGAGCCTCGGGACCGCGGGGATCAGGGGGGCAGAGGTCACGTGAGGCCGAGGGCCGGCATCGCGTAGTAGAAGACGAAGACCGCCGACACCACATACATGGCCGCCGGCACCTCGCGCCAGCGCCCGGCCACGACCCGCAGCACGGTGAAGGCGATGAAGCCGATGCCGATGCCGTTGGTGATCGAGTACGTGAACGGCATCATCACCATGGCCAGGAAGGCCGGGATGGCGAGCGTGTAGTCGCTCCAGTCGATGTCCCGCACCGAACCCGAGATGATCAGGAAGCCGACCGCCAGCAGCGCCGGGGTGGCCGCCTGCGACGGGACCATGGTCGCCAGCGGCGTCAGGAAGAGCGCCACCGTGAACAGCAGACCCGTCACGATGCTCGCGAGGCCGGTGCGGGCGCCCTCACCGACACCCGCCGTGGACTCCACGAAACAGGTGCCCGCGGAGGCGGAGGTCGCACCGCCCGCGGCGACCGCGATGCCGTCGACGAACAGCACCTTGTTGATGCCGGGGAAGTTGCCGTCCTTGTCCGTCAGCTTCGCCTCGTCGCCGACACCGAGGATGGTGCCCATCGCGTCGAAGAAGCAGGACAGCAGCACGGTGAAGACGAACAGGATGCCGGTGAGCACGCCGACCTTGTCGAAGCCGCCGAACAGACTCACTTTGCCGAGCAGCCCGAAGTCCGGGGTGGCGACCGGGTTGCCCGGCCACTGCGGGACGGTCAGGCCCCACGCCTCGCCCGGCAGATGGGCGACCGCGTCGATGATCAGCGCGACGACCGTCATCGCGACGATGGAGATCAGGATGGCGCCCGACACCTTGCGGACGAGCAGCGCGAGGGTGAGCAGCGCACCGATGACGAAGACGAGGACCGGCCAGCCGTTGAGGTGACCGTCGCTGCCGAGCTGGAGCGGCACGGTGGTGTGCGCGGCGTCCGGGATACGGGAGACGAAGCCCGAGTCGACCAGGCCGATCAGCAGGATGAAGAGGCCGATACCGATCGCGATGCCCTTGCGGAGCGACGTCGGTACGGCGTGCATCACGCGTTCGCGCAACCCGGTCGCGACCAGCAGCATGACCACGATGCCCGCGAGGACGACCATCCCCATCGCGTCCGGCCAGCTCATCCTGGGGGCGAGCTGGAGGGCCACGACGGTGTTGACGCCGAGGCCGGCCGCCAGCGCGATCGGCACATTGCCGATGACGCCCATCAGGAGTGTGGAGAACGCGGCGGTCAGCACGGTGGCGGTGACCAGCTGACCACTGTCGAGCTGGTGCCCGTACATGTCCTTCGCGCTGCCGAGAATGATCGGGTTCAGCACGATGATGTACGCCATCGCAAAGAACGTGGCGAATCCGCCGCGGATCTCGCGTGCGACCGACGACCCCCGCTCGGAGATCTTGAAGAAGCGATCCAGTCCGTTGTGCGGCTGAGGGCCCGAGGACTGCGTGGAATCGACCGGAGCGGTGGCCGAGGGGGACATGTAGGACCTCAGTCGTACGTCGGGGGGTTAAAAGTGGTCAGCTTTGGATGTTCAGACGAATAATTCGAGACAGCCGTAAGCAGATTCAGTATGAATACATAAGGCGAAGATCGCTATCTCCGCGCGTAGACTCGTGGGCCACCTCGGCCGGTGGGTCTTATGCATGCCGTCCTTACGGGGTACGGGAGGGGGCCGCAGGGAGCCCCATACACTGACGTCATGGCGAAGTGGACACCGAAGCACGAGGCACCCGAGCCCCTGGAGGGGCCCGTCGTCGCCACCATCACGGGCGGCACGATCCTCTGGTTCGTCCTCTTCCTGGTTCAGCTCCCGTTCTACGGCTGGTTCGACGACCACGGGCATGCGTGGTGGGTGTGGACCTGTCTGGCCGGCGCGGGGCTCGGCCTGATCGGCATCTGGTACGTACGGGGACGGGACGCGGCGATCAAGCGGGCCGCGGCGGCCGCCGCCGAGAAGTCGGCCGGGGTTTCGACCTCCGGCACCGGACCGGACGACAAGGGCGCCTCGGACGCTTCCGCGTAACGTGTGACGCGTCTCACCAGGAGCTCCGGGCTCCGTACCCCCGTAGGACCATTCCCCTCCTCCCCCGGTCTGATCTTCGGACCCTCGGTGGGTGATTGGGACGTTCCACCCGTACCGTCGGAACCATGACGCAGCGGGCACCCCATTCCTCCGGCGAACAGTCCCCCGGGGCTTCCGGTTCCGCCGACCGCCTCGGGCCGGTCGGGATCGACGCAGGATCCGAGCTCGACCCGGTCCACCCCGTGAAGCTGCCGGCCCCGGCCGTGAACACCCGTGGGCTGACCGCTGCCGAGGTGGCCGAGCGGATCGCCCGGGGTGAGGTCAACGACGTACCCGTCCGCTCGTCCCGTTCCCTCAGCGAGATCGTCCGCGCCAACGTCTTCACCCGGTTCAACCTGATCATCGGCGTGCTCTGGCTGATCATGCTGTTCGTCGCGCCGATCCAGGACAGCCTCTTCGGCTTCGTGATCATCGCCAACACCGGCATCGGCATCGTCCAGGAGTGGCGGGCCAAGAAGACCCTGGACGGCCTCGCGGTCATCGGCGAGGCGAAACCCACCGTGCGGCGCGACGGGGTCTCGGCCGAGATCTCCACCTCCGAGATCGTCCTCGGCGACCTCGTCGAGCTCGGCCCCGGCGACAAGGTCGTCGTGGACGGCACGGTCGCCGAGGCCGACAGCCTGGAGATCGACGAGTCGCTGCTCACCGGCGAGGCCGACCCGGTGCTGAAGCAGCCCGGCGACCCCGTCATGTCCGGCAGCTTCGTCGTCGCGGGCGGCGGCTCGTTCGCGGCCACCAAGGTCGGCCGCGAGGCCTACGCCGCGCAGCTCGCCGAGGAGGCGTCCCGCTTCACCCTCGTCCAGTCCGAGCTGCGCACAGGCATCTCCACCATCCTCAAGTACGTCACCTGGATGATGGTGCCGACCGCGCTCGGCCTGATCATCAGCCAGCTCTTCGTCAAGGACAACAACGTCAGCGAGTCGATCGCCCGGACCGTCGGCGGCATCGTCCCGATGATCCCGGAAGGCCTGGTGCTGCTCACCTCGGTCGCCTTCGCGATCGGCGTCGTACGGCTCGGTCGCAAACAGTGCCTGGTGCAGGAGCTCCCCGCCATCGAGGGGCTGGCCCGCGTCGACGTCGTCTGCCTGGACAAGACCGGCACCCTCACCGAGGGCGGCATGGACGTCACCGAGGTACGGACGCTGGGCGGGGCGGACGACACGTACGTACGGCGCGTGCTGGGCGCCCTCGGCGCCTCCGATCCGCGACCCAACGCCAGCCTCCAGGCCATCGTCGACGCCTACCCCGACGGCGAGGAGTGGCGGTGCACACAGGCGCTGCCGTTCTCCTCGGCCCGCAAGTACAGCGGCGCCGCGTTCGACGAGGGCGGCGGCCGGGCCTCGGTCTGGCTGCTCGGCGCCCCCGATGTCCTGCTGCCCGAGCAGGACCCGGCGCTCACCGAGATCGAGCAGCTCAACGAGCAGGGGCTGCGGGTGCTGCTGCTGGCCCGTGCGGAGGGCAAGCTCGAAGGGCCGGACATCGCCGCCGGGGCCGTACCGAGCGCGCTGGTCGTCCTGGAGCAGCGGCTGCGGCCCGATGCCGGCCGGACGCTGGCCTACTTCGCCGACCAGCGGGTCGCCGCGAAGGTCATCTCCGGCGACAACGCGGTCTCCGTCGGCGCGGTCGCCGGAAAGCTCGGCATGCCGGGCGCCGGGAACACCCTGGACGCGCGCCGGCTGCCCACCGACCCGGACGACATGGCCACGGCCATGGAGGAGAACGCGGTCTTCGGCCGGGTCACCCCGCAGCAGAAGCGGGACATGGTCGGCGCGCTCCAGTCCCGCGGCCACACCGTCGCGATGACCGGCGACGGCGTCAACGACGTGCTGGCGCTGAAGGACGCCGACATCGGCGTCGCCATGGGGTCGGGCTCCGAGGCGACCCGGGCCGTCGCCCAGATCGTGCTGCTCGACAACAGCTTCGCGACGCTGCCGTCCGTCGTCGCCGAGGGCCGCCGGGTGATCGGCAACATCACCCGGGTCGCCACCCTGTTCCTGACCAAGACCGTCTACTCGGTGCTGCTGGCGATCCTCGTGGTCTGCTTCCAGGTCGACTACCCGTTCCTGCCCCGCCATCTGACGCTGCTGTCGACACTGACGATCGGCGTCCCGGCGTTCTTCCTGGCCCTCGCCCCCAACAAGGAACGGGCCCATCCGCACTTCGTGCGCCGCGTCATGCGGTACGCGATCCCGTCGGGTGCCATCGCGGCCGTCGCCACCTTCGTGACGTACATGGTCGCCCAGAACCACTACTCCGGTACAGGCGCGCTGGACGCGGAGACCAGCGCGGCAACACTCACGCTGTTCCTGGTCTCGATGTGGGTCCTGGCGATCATCGCCCGCCCGTACACCTGGTGGCGGGCGTGTCTGGTGGCGGCGATGGGGCTGGCGTTCCTGATCGTGCTGGTGGTGCCGTGGCTGCAGGAGTTCTTCGCGCTGAAGCTGGTGGGAGCGGCGATGCCGTGGACCGCGGTGGGGATCGCGGTGGTGGCGGCGGCCGGCCTGGAGTACGCCTGGCGGCTGGTCGGCCGCCGCTTCCCGGTGTGATTCCCCGAGCACTTCCCCGCCTGCGGGGCCTGCTACGGGGCTACCGCGTGGTTACTTCACGTCGACGAAGTCGCCCGCGGTCGTGACGGCCGGGGTGGTGGACGTACCGGCGAAGCTGTAACGCCAGTAGCCGTCGACCGACGCCTTGACGGTCGTCTTCAGGTTGCCCGTGCTGTTCGTCTTGATCGTCTTGATCGTGGTGTACGTGGAGCTGGTCTTCTTGCGGAACTGGAGCTTCACCGGCTGGCCGGTGTAGCCGTGGTACTTGTAGTCCTCCCAGTTCGCCCGCGACAGCTTTCCGGTGACCGTGATCGTGCCGCCCTTCTTCACCGGCTCCGGGGCCGCGTCGACCGTCAGCTTCGACAGCCGCTGCACCCGGGCGGTGCCGTAGAAGTCGGTGTAGGCGACGTCGGTGTCGTTACCGGCGAGGGCGCCCGCGGAGACGTGCCAGGTGCCGGCCAGGGCGTTCTTGTACAGGTCGTAGCGCGGGTAGATCGTGAAGGTCAGCTTGCACGTGGAGGTCGTCGCGTTGACCTTGGTGCACTTCGCGGCGTCCTCGTTCGGCAGGATGGCCCCGTCGATGGTGTCCGGCGACGACGGGTCCGAGCCGTGCCACAGGTCGGCGTAGACGTCGGCGACACCGGTCGGGTGCGAGGCGGTGACGGAGACGGAGATCGTCTTCGAGGCCGTGGTGCCGAGGACGATGTTCTTGCCGCCGTTGACGACGACCTTGGAGATGACAGGTTCCGCGGTGGCGGCACGGGCGGCCGCGGCGGCCTTCGAGGTTCCCTGAGCGGCGGTGCCGAAGACCTCGGCGGCCGACGTCGGCTTGTGCTGGTTCGCAGCGGGGTGGTCGCCCGCGTGGGCGGCCGGAACGGCCAGAGCCGACAGAGCCAGGGCGCCGGAAGCGGCTGCGACAGTGACACGAATACGCATGTTTTTCCCCAGTGGAGAAAGGGCCCCGCGAGTACGTGACGCGACTCGTGCGGGGCTCGTTCGGTCTGAGAGTCTGGTGACTCGTCAGACCAGACTCACCACGCATGTGAAGGGTTGCACACGAAACCGACTTTTCTGCGAAGATCCCGCTCCGGCGCCCGTGCCCGCCCGATCCGAGGCCGCCCGACGGGCCCTCAGTCGAACCAGCGGTCCCGGGCCAGTTCCTCCGTACGGGACGGGTCCTCCAACAGCGCCGCGACCTCGAAGCGGCGCGGCCACTGACCCGCCGCCCACGCCAGGCCCGCCGCGACACCTTCCAGCGTGGCGGCATGCACGGTCCCGTCGGGGGTGCGGCGCCAGTCCAGTTCGACTCCGCCCGCGCGCAGTTCACCGTGCTCGATGTACATGTCCGGGGTGCCGGCGCCGAGCAGGACCCGTACCGAATCCGGTACCCGGTGCTCCTCGCCCTCCGTCGTCACCTCGGCCGCCACCGTCTCGCCGAGCCGCCGCACCTGGAACAGCTCGGCCAGATCGGCCGCGCGCGTCGGGGCGACCGGGAGCAGCGGGAGCCCGGTGGTCAGCGGCAGCAGATCCGGGGCGTCCGCGATCACGGCGTCCGCCGCGTCGACGACCCGGACCTCGCCATCGACCACGGCCCGCACCTCGTCGGGCAGCGTGACCTGTTCGGGGTCGAGATCGGCCAGCGCCGTGTACAGGGAGTGCAGTTGTACGGGGCCGACCTCGCGGTCCTCGTCCGCGAGCCGGCCGAGGAGTTCGGCGGCGCCGCCGGGCTCGTCGAGGAGGGCGGCCACGGAGGTCCGTACACCGAGGGCGCGCAGCACCTGGGCGTCGTCGAAGCCGGCCGCGTCGGCGGATTCGTACAGTCCGGCCAGCAGCGGGTCGCCGGACGCCGCGCGCAGACCGGCCGGGCGGCGGCCGCCGATCACGGGGTGGTCGCGCAGCCACCAGGCCGTGTACGGGCGGACGGACCGGGTGGTGCCGTCGGGCAGCAGCACCCGCACGGGCTGGGTCAGCGCGTCGCGCAGCGGTGGCTGGGCGAGCAGGGCGAGTGCCTGCGGCCAGGCGTCGTCGTCGACGAGGTCCAGGTCGCGGACGGCGACGAGTTCGGTGGCGACCGGCGGCACGGGGACCCGCCCGTCGCCCGACCACCACCCCTCGCCGTCACCGCTGCGCGGCGGCAGACTCAGTTGCAGCTGGTCGAGAAGGTCCTCGCACCACACGTCCACGGCGTCGAGCAGACCGGCGTCGTCCGGCTCGGCGAAGTCGCCCTCGCGGGGTTCCAGTTCGTCCGGGTCCAGGACGACATCGGTGGCCCTCACGAGGGCGAAGGTGGCGAGCACACCGCAGGCGGTGAGCGGCTGTTCGCCCCAGCGGTCTGTCAACTCCTGGTCGCAGAGGGCGAGTTCGCCTTCACGCATGATGGCTGCGAACGGACTCCCGGGCAGGACGAGTTCACCGGCGGGGGCCGGCTCGCCGTCCTCGTCGGGGAGGGCGAGCGCACCGAGCCAGGGCTCGTCGCCGGGGGCCAGGTCGGCGTCCCGTACGAGGGTGAGGACGGTCTCGGCGAGCTCGTCGACGTCCAGCGCTTCCTCGTCCCAGATCTCGCCCGCGTCCAGCGATCCGGCGACGGCTGCCCGCACTTGAGGAGTCGTCAGCACCGCGCGCGGCGTGGCGGGCAGCGCGCCCAGCTTCTCCAGCAGCGGATGGGCGGCGTCCGGGTGCGCGACCTTCAGCCCGAGTCGGACGAGCCGGCCCAGGACCGGTCCGGTGAGCGCGTCGGGGAGCGGGAGGAGGACCTGGCGGGGGCCGATGGTGGTGCGGGGCGCGGCCGGGGCCTCCGATTCCGGTGTCTCCGGCTTCCCGGCCAGCGGGACGGGCAGACCGGACAGGCGGTCCGGGTCGATGCCGGACAGGCTGTCGTACAGCCGCCGCCACCAGCCGGGGTCGCGCTCGAGTCCGGCGAGCCGGTCGATCGCCTCGGTCAGCGGGACGCGGGCGATGCCGAGGGTGCGCAGCTCGCTGCGGCGTTCCAGCCCGGCGGGCAGCAGGCACGGCAGGACCTCGGCGAGCACCCGTACGGTCTCGGCGCCGACGCCCTCCAGCACCTCGGCCTCGATGGGGCGCAGCGCGGTGGTGGTGGCCGCCTCGCGGATGCCGTCCGGCTGCGCGTCCCAGGTGTCCCACCGGTCCGCTTCGGCCGCGGCGTCGCGCGGGGCGGCGGGCGCCAGGAAGGCGACACGAGGCAGCAGCGCCAGGATCGCGCCGCGCAGGGCGCCGTCCAGTTCGCCCTTACCGAGCGGTCCGGGGACGAGGTCGATGGTGTCGACCGCCACCGGCTGCCAGCCGGCGAGCAGTTCGGCGTACGCGTCGGCCGCGCGCTGCACCAGGAAGTCGGTGAGCGGGCCGGGCGCGGGGTGGCGGCGGGTGGTGTCGAGCGGCAGCGACGCGATGAGCAGCGCGGGGATGCCGAGAGGTTCGTCGGTGGGGGTCGGCGCGTGGACGACGGGGGCGGTGCGGGGGCGTACCGGGGCGCCCTCCGCGTCCACGGGGACCGCCCAGGTGACCGACCAGTGCGGGCGCAGCCGTTCCTCGCGGGGCCGGTCGGCGAGCAGGGCGGGCTCGACGGGGCCGTGGTGGGTGATGGTGCGCCAGCGGTGCGTACCGTGCGCGGAGTCCTCGACGTGGGTGTACGGGCCGTGCTGCGAGCGGCGCAACGTCCGTACGGTGTCCGGGGTTTCGATCACGATCTCGTCGAGACCGCGCAGGGTGAGCAGGATGGCGTCGTCGACCGCGTCGAGCAGCCGGACCACGAGGTCCTCGGCGCCGCCGTCGCGCAGCGGGAGGACGACGACGGTGTCGTACCCGTCGGGTGCGGTGCCTTCGGCGGGCAGCGGGAGCCGCAGCAGCGGTACGTGACCGTCGCGGCGGCGCAGCTCGTCGCCGAGGCCGGGGCTGGCGACGGCCACGCGGGCGGCGAGGTCGCGGGCCTCGGCGAGGGACCAGCGGACGCCGCCGTGCCGGCCGACGACGGCGGGCTCGTCGCTCACCGCGAGCACGGCGGCGAACCCGACACCGAACCTGCCGACGGCTCCCTCGTGGCCCTCGCGCTTGGCGGAGGCGCGCAGGGTGGAGAGCGATTCCACCCCGGTGGCGTCGAGGGGGGCGCCGGTGTTGGCGGCGGCGAGTACGGCGGGGGCGTCCGCGGTCGCCGCGTGCAGGGTGAGGCGGAGCCGCCCGGGGACCTGGGCGCGGGCGGCGGCGTCGGCGGCGTTCTGGGCCAGCTCGACGACGAGGCGGTCGCGGTAGCCGCCGAGCGCGAGGTCCTCCTCGGCGTTGGCGTCCTCGCGGAACCTGGCGGGGCCGGCGCCCCAGGCGTCGAGCACGCCGCGTCGCATCCGTGCGGTCCCGAACGGATCGGCCCCCTCGGTCGCATTCATGCTCACGCTCTGACTCCGCTCTTTCCGGTTACGCCTTGCCCGTGCCGCCAGTGTGCGCCTGAAGGTACCGGGTCCTCTCGCCGGACGGGCACCGCGAACGGCGCTCCACGCGGGCGGCAACGCGTCTGCCCCGGCACACGGGGCCCCGGTTCCGGGCAGGGCTCATCGACGTACGGCGGCAGATTCGAGCCCGCCCGGCGTTCGAGGACGGGACCGGTTCGCCGGGCGGGCCCGCGGTCTGTGCCACCGGCCGCGCCGGAGCGCCCGAAAGCCCGCACCCCGCAAACCCGCGCCCGGTCAGGAGTGGCCGAGATCCTCCGTCGGAACGTCCGGCTCCGCCGGGACCGAGCCGGAGTCCCGCGCCGGCCGCAACGGATACTCGTCCACCTGCATCGTGTCCAGCGCGTGCGGCGCCGGCTTCGGCGGCTTCGGCATCACCGCCGCCTCCGAATGCCCACCGCACCCGTACGACAGCGACACCACATGCCCGTCCGCCGGGCCGAACTCGTTCGCGCACACCCCGAACGCCTGCTTCAGCGAACCCGCCAACGGCACCAGGAACGCGCAGGTGACACACGAGGCCGGTGCTGCCTGGGCCATCGGCGTCTTCGCGCCGAACCCCTCGTCCCACCGGTCGGCCGCCGTGTGCAGCCCGTACCGCGACAGCACCCGCGCCCGCCGCATGCCGAGCTCCTCGGCGACCGCCGCGATCGAGCCCCGGCTGGTCGTCGCGGGGCGCGTCGTCAGCTCCGCGTCCTCCGCGTCGACGAGGTCGGCCATCTCCTCCGAAACCTCGGAGACCGCGGAGTTCGGCGGCGGCTCGTCCTCGCCGGTGTAGCCGGGCTCCAGGCGGAGGTCGTCCGCCTCGGTGGGCAGCAGATCGCCGGGCCCCATGTCCCCGGGGCGCAGGCGCTCGCTCCACGGCACCCACTCCGGGGCGAGGAGCGCATCGCTGCCGGGCAGCAGCACGGTCTCGTCAAGGGTGACGTTCTTCGCGCGGGATGCCCGGGCGACGGTCACCGCCCAGCGCCAGCCCCGGTAGCCGGGCTCCCCGCACTCGAAGAAATGCGTAACGACCCGGTCGCCCTCGGAGACCAGGCCCACATGCTCGCCGACGACCCCCGGCGCGGCTGCTTCCTCGGCCGCCGCGCGGGCGAGGTCTACGGCCTCGGCGCACAGTCGGTCGGGGGCAGGGGTACGGGCCGTACGGCTTCGCGTCGTCGCAGCACTCACAGGTCTCGCTTCTCTCCTACGCCAGTCTCACGAGCGCGCCAGCACATCCATCGATTTCGGCCATGACGGCTGCGGGCGGAGCGGACCTGGGGGCCGCGTCGACGTCCACACCCGTTGTGCCTGCCTCGGGCGCACCTTCTGCCATCCATTCTGCGGGATCGCCGATAGGCGCGCGGCCGAGAACAACCGCCGGTGGCGCGCTACGCACGCTACCCTCTCCGCCGCCCCCCGCCCACCTGCCCGTCCGGAACAAGGCCGTATCCGGCGCCGTGTCCGGTGCGAAGACCGCCTTGCGGCCTGCATAAAGAGAGGTCGGACAACCGGTCGATGCCCAGCCGGACGGCCAGCCGGTGCAAGCAGGGCGGGCCGGGCGGAGCACTGACCCGACAGGGCGGAGTGCACTGGCGTCCCGGACCGATGCCGGTTCGTCACCGTGGCGACTGGGGCACTATGTCGAAGTGACTTCCGCCAGGTCGCACAAGGATTCCGGCCCGCTCCGCAGGGCGGTCCGGGCGATCGGTCATGCCCTCCACACCCCGTTCACCGGCACCGCGAAAGGCATCCGGAAGGCGACGCACGCCCACGGCGCCGGGGAGTCCGGGCTCGGCAAGCTGATCGAACTGCACGCCGTGAACGGCGCGGGCGATGTGATGATCACGGTCGCCCTCGCGTCGACGGTGTTCTTCTCGGTGCCGACGGACGAGGCCCGGGGCCGCGTCGCGCTCTATCTCGCCATCACCATGGCGCCCTTCACCCTCCTCGCGCCCGTGATCGGCCCGCTCCTGGATCATCTGCCGCACGGCCGCCGCGCCGCGATGGCTGGTGCGATGCTGGCCCGTGCGGTGCTGGCGCTCACCATGTCGGGCGCGGTCGCCACCGGCGGCCTGGAGCTGTATCCGGCCGCGCTGGCCGTCCTGGTCTGCTCGAAGGCGTACGGGGTGGTCCGCAGCGCCGTCGTGCCGCGCCTGCTGCCGCAGCGCTTCTCCCTGGTGAAGGCGAACTCCCGGGTCACCTTGGCCGGTCTCCTGGCGACCGGTGTCGCCGCCCCGATCGGCGCGGGGCTGCACACCATCGGGTCCCCCTGGCCGCTGTACGGGGCGTGCGTGATCTTCATCGGGGGGACCGTCCTCGCTTTCACGCTGCCGCACACGGTCGACTCCGCGAAGGGTGAGCGCAAGGCCCGGCTGGTACCGACGTACGGCGCGGCGACCCCGCGGCCCGGGACGAAGCGGAACGGGCGGACGAGAGGCCGGGAGAAGAACGGCGAGAAACGGCCCGGGCTGCGGTCCGTGGGACCGTCCGTGCTGAACGGCCTGCAGGCCAACACCGCGCACCGCGCGCTCTCCGGCTTCCTCATCTTCTTCCTGGCGTTCCTGCTGCGCGAGCACCCGCTCGCCGGGCAGAGCGCCGCCGTCTCGCTCGGCATCGTCGGCGTGGCGGCCGGTGCCGGAAACGCGCTCGGCACGGCGTTCGGCGCCTGGCTGAGGGCTCGCGGCCCCGAGATGATCGTCGCCTCCGTGCTGACCCTGGCGCTGGGGATCGCCGTGCTCGCCGCCCTCTTCTTCAGCACCGTCATGGTCGCCGCGCTCAGCGCGACGGCGGGCTTCACCCAGGCCCTGTCGAAGCTCTCGCTGGACGCGATGATCCAGCGCGACGTGCCCGAGGAGGTACGGACCTCCGCGTTCGCCCGGTCGGAGACCGTGCTCCAGATGGCGTGGGTGGTCGGCGGCGGCATCGGCATCGCCCTCCCCCTCAACGGCGTACTGGGCATGTCGATCGCCTCGGGCATCCTCGGCCTGGGTGCGGCCACGTCCGTACGGGGGCTGCTGGTCGCCGCGCGGCGCGGCTCGCCGCACCCCCGCGTGGCGTGAGCCGGAGCGACCGATAGCCTTCGGCCCATGACCGTTGCGTTCTTCTCCGGTAAGGGCCGTCGAATCGGCGTCGCTCTTGGTGCCGTGTCCGCGGGACTCCTTGTCCTCTCCGCCTGCGACAAGCCGACGCCGCTCGCGACCGTAACGGTCGGCGGCAACGTGGTGACGTCCGAGGCGTCCTGCTACAACGACGGCAAGCCCCTCAAGTCCTCCGAATACCAGAGCTGCCTCAACAAGAAGGCGGACAAGTCCATCGAGGTCGCCATGGACGACAAGGTCCGCTTCGGCGTCGACCCGGAGATCGCGGACAACGGCTGGACGCTGTTCATCAACGGCCAGCAGGCCGAGCCGGAGCCGTACAAGAAGACCTACCGGTCCATCCCGGGCAGCGCCTTCTTCTCCAGCCAGACCGGCGAGACGGCGAACACGACGCAGATCAGCATCGTCGAGACCAAGGGCAAGCAGCTCACGGGCGTCTGGCACTTCGAGCTGAAGAAGAGCAGCTGATCCCCTCCTGACCTCGGAGGACTCCCCCCGTGCGTGTGCTTGTCGTGACCGCTGTCCCGGTGGAACGGGACGCAGTCACGCGCGCGTTCGGGGACGGCTCCGCGGCGCCGGTGCGCGAGGCGGGGGGTGCGGAGATCCACCGTGCCGGGCCCTTCGACGTCCTCGCGGGCGGCGCGGGACCGGCCGCCGCCGCGGCTGCGGCCGCCTTCGCGCTGGCCGCCGCGGCCGAGCCGTACGGTCTCGTCGTCTCGGCCGGCATCGGCGGCGGGTTCGCCCCCGCCGCCCCGCTCGGCTCCCTCGTCGTCGCGAGCGCGATCGTCGCCGCCGATCTGGGCGCCGACACCCCGGACGGCTTCCTGCCCGTCACCGCCCTGGGCTTCGGGCGCGACCGCTTCACGCCACCGCCCGCGCTGGTACGGGAGGTGGTCGGGGCCACAGGTGGGGCGGCCGGGGAGATCCTCACCGTCTGCACCGTCACCGGCACCGCGGAGCGCACCGCCGCTCTGCTCGCCGCGCACCCCGCGGCCGCCGCCGAGGCCATGGAGGGCTTCGGGGTCGCCGAGGCCGCCGAGCGGGCAGGCGTGCCGGTGCTGGAGATCCGGGCGGTCTCGAACGCCGTCGGCCCGCGCGACCGCGCCGCCTGGCGCATCGGCGACGCGCTGACCGCGCTCACCGGGGCGTTCGGGAAGCTCATACCCGTACTGGAAGGCTGGACCCACCATGACCAGAACCACGCGTGACCGGCTGAACATCGCTTTCTCGCCGTGCCCGAACGACACGTTCGTCTTCGACGCCTGGGCGCACGGAAGGGTCCCCGGCGCGCCCGCCCTCGATGTCACCTTCGCCGACATCGACATCACCAACGGCATGGCCGAGCGCGGCGAGCTCGACGTCCTCAAGGTCTCGTACGCGGTGCTGCCCTGGGTCCTCGACGAATACGCGCTGCTGCCGTGCGGCGGGGCGCTCGGGCGGGGCTGCGGGCCGCTCGTCCTCACGAAGGAGCCGGGCACGGACCTGACGGGCCGGACCGTCGCCGTGCCGAGCGAGCGTTCCACCGCGTATCTGCTGTTCCGGCTCTGGGCGGCCGAGGTGGTGCCGGGCGGGGTCGGCGAGATCGTCGTCCTGCCGTTCGACGAGATCATGCCCGCCGTGCGCGACGGGAAGGTGGACGCCGGTCTCGTCATCCACGAGGCGCGTTTCACGTACCAGAACTACGGGCTGCACAACCTCGCCGACATGGGCCGGCACTGGGAGGACACGACCGGGCTGCCGATCCCGCTCGGCGCGATCATCGCCAAGCGGTCGCTGGGCTCGGACACGCTGAAGCTGCTCGCCGATTCGGTGCGCACCTCGGTACGGATGGCCTGGGACGACCCCGAGGCGTCACGGCCCTACGTGCTGGAGCACGCCCAGGAGATGGACCCGGCCGTGGCGGACCAGCACATCGGGCTGTACGTCAACGAGTTCACGGCCGACCTCGGCGAGGACGGCTACGCGGCGATCCGCGGACTGCTGACGCGCGCGGCGGCCGAGGGGCTGGTACCGCCCCTCGGCCCGGACGCGCTGTCGTTCGTCTGAGTACTTCGCGGGTCACACGTCGAGCTGGTCGGCGACCGCGCGCAGCAGGCCGCCGATCTTCTTGCCGGCCGCCTTGTCGGGGTAGCGGCCGCGCTCCAGCATCGGCGTGATGTTCTCAAGCAGGGTGGTCAGGTCCTGCACGATGGACGCGAGCTCGTCCGGCTTGCGGCGCTGCGCGGCCGCGACGGACGGGGCCGGCTCCAGGATCGCCACCGACAGCGCCTGATCTCCGCGCTGACCGGCCACGACGCCGAACTCGACGCGCTGGCCCGGTTTGAGGGCGTCGACGCCGTCGGGCAGCACCGAGGAGTGCACGAAGACGTCGCCGCCGTCATCGCGGGAGAGGAAGCCGAAGCCCTTCTCGCTGTTGAACCATTTGACCTTGCCAGTCGGCAAAGCACGCACCCCATCTCAACCCGTATGCCGGAACAAAGCCTCAGCAGGTCAGGCTATCCAGTGGTGGTGCTCCCCTGCTGGCAGAAGCCTCCCCAGGTGACGTACCCCTCGTCAAGCCTGGTCATCCGGCCTGTGTCCAGAAACGGTACTTGGTTCTGTACGTGGCCTGCCGCGGAGTGGTTCGCCGGTGTCGGGAACTACCCTGGCGGGGTGAGTACTACACCTTCTGGCGCAGGTGACCGGCTGGTCCGGATCGGCGCGATCGTCTTCTTCATCGGAGCGCTGGCCACGCTGGTCACGGTGGCCCCGCTGTTCCTCCACACCCATCCGCTTCCGTCCATCGCGTGGTCGCTGTGCATGCTGATGGGCGTCGGCTTCCTGATCGCCGCGGCGGGCGTGGTCCGGTCGGTGCGGGCGGGGGCGCCGAAGCGGTAGGTGTGGCGGCGCCTCACGATCGGCAGGATCCAGCAGGTGGAGGCTGGCGACCTGCTCATCGAGATCGCCTGACCCACCCGGCGTCACCGGCCCGGCACTCCCGCTCACGGCGCGCCCACCAGCAACTCCCGCGCCACCTGCGCGAAGGCTTCCGCCGCCCGTGGCCGAAGCCTGGACAGGTCCCGCTCCCGCGGGCCCGCCAGGTGCAGGTCGAACGGTACGACCATCACAGCCCGCGCCTGGCTGGCGAACGTGGCCCGCACAGTGAACTCGTCCATCAGGTGATCGATGCCGCCGAGTGCGGTGCACACCACCACCGCCTCGTCGGCCACCCGCTCCCGGCCGTCGGCCCGCAGTTCGGCCAACTGGCGGACCGCCGCCTCGACCGAGTACTCGGCGTTGGTACAACACAGCACCAGCCGGTCGGTGTGCGCCAGTACGGTCTCCGCGCCCCGGGTGATCCGGCCTCCCGCCCAGTCGCTGAGTACCACGGGGTAGTGGCGGGCCGTCATCGCCATGATGCGGCGGTACTCGTCCGCGTAAGCCGGACTCGCGGTCGCATGGGTGCCGGCATGGGCGAGCACCTCCAGCCCGCCGGTGCTGCGCGTCGTGTAGGAGCGGATCTCCTCGTACGAGGCGTCAGCCGGGAATTCGGCCAGTTCGTGCGGGGTGCGGGGGTTGCGGTCCCGAAGGTAGCCGTACAGGTCGCCGGCGGTCGGTGCTCCGTCCATGGCCATGACGGGCTCGCCGCGTACCGCGGCGAACATCCCGCCCAGCACCAGGCACGTGGTGGCCCTTCCGCAGCCGGGCTGAGCGCCGGCGATGGTGATCCGCAAGCTCCGGGTCAGCGGCCTGCGCAGCTCGGCCAGCAGTCGGTAGAACCCGCTCCGCCTCAAGGCGCGGGCCGTCGGGAACAGCGACCGGCTCCCGATCCGCAGCGCGGCGACGTCCGGGCGCGTCCCGCCCGGACGGAGCCGGAGCGCTGGCCGGGGCCCTGCGCTGCGGGTCTCGTCGGCACGGCGGACTCCCGGCAGCGGGCCTCCGCGCGCGAGCGCCACGTACCGGGCGAGGATCGTAGTGACCTCGGCGGCGGTCGGGCGCCGGAGCGGATCCGGGGCCAGACAGCGGCCGACGACCTCCCGCAGGGACTGCCAGGTGTCTCCTTGCCACAGGTGCATGCCGTCCTGCATCCCGTACGAGGTGCCCTGCCGCTTGCTGCTGATGCGGCGCAGCAGTTCTCCGAGCGCCCGGACGTTGTCGGCCTGACTGGGCAGCGGGCCGCTTCCCACGTACTCGCCGTCCACTGCACAGTCGAACAGCCCGGTCAGCACCACCGAACGCTGGAGCACCACCACGGTGTCCTCGGTCAGCGAGGCCGGCACCAGCCCGCTCATGTGGCAGATACTCAGCGCGCCCGCCATATGCCAGCCCAGGGTGAGTCCGGTCAGGATGTCGAAGGGGGGCCGGTCCATCTCGGTGTGGAGCCTGATCAGGTCACCGAGTGTGGCCGGCTGCGCGGCCTGCGCGGTGGCGTCGCTGACTAACTGCATGGCGATCCACGGCGGATCGTCGCCAAGCCCGCTGGCCAGGAGGGCCGGCGCGTATCGGCCGTTCATCCGGCGCAGCGCCTCCGCCTCGGTGACCAGCAACCGGACAGTGGCCGGCGGAAGATCGGGACGGATCACCCGGACCGCGGCCTCGCCGCCCTGGGCGTCGTGCGCGCGGTAGAGGACGGACCGGTCGTCGGTGCGGCGGGACAGCAGCCGGTACGGGCCGAGCCGGACCGGGTCCTGCGGGGTGAGCGGCGCCCACGCGGTCGATGTCTCCGGAGACCCCGGGTCACCGAACAGGCCTGCTGCGGAGCCGGGTTCGTATCCGCCCTGCACGGGCCGGGGCAGCGGCTCCATGGTGACGCCCAGCCTCACGAGCAGCCTGCGCTCCACCGCGGTGAAGGAGCGCAGGGCCTCCGGCACCCGGTCCTGGCCGTCCTGGTGGGCCAGCCACACCGGGAAGTCGGGTGAGCGGCCGGCCAGTTGAGTCAGACGCCGCCCGATGCGTCGGCCGGTCGCCACCAGTTCCGCACTGGGCAGTGCGTCCAGCAGGGCCGGCTTGACCTCCTCGGTGAAGTCGAAGACCTGGTGCCGGACGGGCAGCGGCCCGTTCACGGGAGCGGCGACCGGACGCAGCAGCCCGCCCAGGAAGACCTCCGCGAGATGTGTGGTCCGCGCCTGCCACGGCACCTCGTTCTGCACCAGCCGCATCACCGGCACCGAGACCGGGCTCACCGCGGCCAGGTGCGCCGCCAACCGGTACGCCTCCGGTGAGGCCGCGTCCCGGAAGTGCTGTACCCCGCGCTCGCCCCGGGACGGTGCCATCAGGGTCCGTAGCCGGGCGGGGCCCAGCAGCGGCAGGCCCACTGTGGTCCCCGGCGAGGTGAGCAGCCGGGCCCAGTCGCGCAGCGCCTCGGCCGTCGGTTCAAGCACCGGCACCGGCGTTCCTGGGAACTCGGACAGCTCCGGCGGCAGCAGCTGGTCGGTGATCAGCCAGCGCGAGTTGGGCGCGCCCGGGTGCCGGGTGGTGACCTGCCAGCGGTCGGCCTGGATACCCGAGGCGTCCCACAGTGCCGGTGGCAGGGTGTGCACCAGGGCCGTCGGCCCGCAGCGCGCCCACCGCTCCAGCACCGGATGCATCCGCCCTTGGCGCCAAGCCGCGCCCATGCCGTCGCTCAGGACGAGCACCAGTGTCCGCCCGGAGGGGTCCACGGACAGCGAGGTGGACAGCGGCGCACTCGCCGGATCGAACGGGCGCCCGCGCAGCACCGGCTCCCCGGAGCCGGTGCTGTCGAGCCCGTACACCCTCAGTGAGCGGAACGCCCCGAGTCGCTGCAGGGTCGTCTGGATGTCCGCGGTCAGCCGCTCCCACAGCAGCATCGAGATACCGTCGTCCACCACCAGGACCAGGTCCAGCCACCGCTCGCGCACCGGGCGCATCACCACGTCCGGCAACCAGGTCTCCGCCAGCGCGGCAGCGGTGGCCCGCTCGTCCAGTTCGAACCGCCACCGGCTCGGCCGTTTCCGCTTCAGCGGCCGCAACGACCGGCCCACCAGGAGCTCCTGCGCCAGGGCCTTCTCCTCCGGAACCCGGACCGGCATGCCGGGCTGCGACTTCTCCTCACGGTCAGGTACGGAGTGTTCCGCGGACTCCCGTACGCCGGTGGGCGGAGGCAGCGGCGCCGCGTGCAGGCCGGGCAGGGTCAGGTCGGGCAGGTCCTCGTCGGGCAGGTTCAGCTCCCCGGGCGCCACCCGCTCCGGCTCCGGCCAGGATTCCTCCTCGGCGACAGTGCCGTCGGCGGGCAGCGGGCAACGGGATCGGGCGGCGGCGAGAGGCAGGGTCGCCGGATCGCCGGACAGGCTGTGGGCCAGCCACAGGATGTCCAGTACACCCTGGGCATCCAGATCCTGACCGGCGGCGGCCAGCACCCGGAGGACGGTGCCGAGCCGGTCGGGTTCGGGCACGCCGGTCCCGCTCATGCTCAGCCGGCCCCGGTCAGCTGGTGCAGGACCGCATCCAGCAGCCCGTCCGCGTCCAGATCCACCCCGCCCGCCCGCAGGAACACCGCGTTCAGCAGCTGATCGGTGGCCAGCTCGCCCGGTGCGCGGCGGCGCAGGAAGGCCTGGAGCAGGTCGTCGACCTCCAGCAGGGCCTGGTCTCCCAGGTGGGCCGTGACGATGGCCCGCAGGCGCGCCTCGTCGGGCACCGGCAGGTCGAGGCGGATGCAGCGGCGCAGGAAGGCCGGCGGGAAGTCCCGCTCGCCGTTGCTGGTGATGATCACCACGGGGAACTCGGTGCAGTGCACGATGCCCCGCTCCACCAGGGCCGTGCCCTGGTGGTCCGCGGTCAGCACCTCCACGGCGTCCGTCCCGTCGGGCAGCCGGGCCAGCTCCGGGATATCGAAGACGCCGTCCTCGAAAACGGTGAGCAGGTCGTTGGGCAGGTCCACGTCCCCTTTGTCCATCTCGTCGACCAGCAGCGTGCGGGGCTTCGTCCCCGGGACCAGCGCCGTGCCCAGCGGGCCCAGCCGGACGAACCGTCCGATGCCGGGATCGCCCTCGCCGCGGTCCCGGCTCAGCGTGGTCTCGCGCAGCCGCCCGATGGCGTCGTACTGGTACAGCGCGTCCTGCACGCTGGAACGGCTGTTGACCGACCAGCGCAGCAGGCGGCCCAGCCGGAGCTCGTGCGCCACGGCCTTGGCCAGCGACGACTTGCCGGTCCCCGCGGGCCCCGTGACCAGCAGCGGCCGCCGCAGGTGGAGCGCCGCGTTGACCACGTCGGCATGCTGCGGGGCGATCAGGTACGGAAGCTGCGGCGCGGGCACACCGGCCCGCTTGAACCGCCGCCACGGCGGAGCCGGAGGCATGGACACCGGGCGCGGCACCCCGTCCCCCCGGAAGAGCCGCCACCCGCCGGCGTCCGCTTCGTTGCCCCCGCTCCCCCGGGCCGCATTCGCCGGTCCGGTCCCTTGCCCTGCCCCGCTCATACGCTCTCCTGTGGTTCGGCCAGATACAGCTGAGGGACGGTCCGATCGGCGTCGGCCCAGGCCAGTACGGGCCGGCCGGGGTAGTCCTGAGGCCGGTGCACCGTCTTGGCCCGGTACGAGCGCACTCCCTCGGGCAGCTCGCGGGTGGAGACCACGTCCATCTGCGCCACCGACCGACTCTCGCCCGCCCGGTCCCAGACCACCACCGGCATTCCCACGGCCAGACACACCTGCACGATCTCCTCACGGAGCCCGGCCGGAACCGCAACCGAGACCCGTACGGCATCGGCCCGGTCCATCAAGGTCCCGTAGATCTCCCGGGGCCCCATCGCCTCGTCGCTGAACAGCAGCGAGGTCCCGGTGTCGAGCTGGCGCCAGCGGCGCCGCCAGTCCGGCAGGAAGCGCTCGTTGCGGCGCAGCAGCTCCGGGCAGTTGATGACCACCTGGTACTCCGCACCGAGCACGGCCGGCACCACGTCGTCGGGGTCGTCCGTCTCCCACTCGTCGATGGGCAGGTTCAGACCGGCCCGGTCCACCAGGGCCTCGATCAGCGGCCGACGCTCACCCGGGTCCGCGGCCCGGCACAGCGACTCCAGGGCGCGCAACACCTCCCGGGCTGCCTGCGCCCCGCTGTACACGCGCTCGCCCTCGGTGGAGACCTGGCGGGGCCCCGCTCCCTCGTCGCACCACAGCCGGAGCCGGTAGCGGTCCGTCCCGGCGAGGGTCTGCACCTGCACCAGCACCCGCAGCGGCGCTGTCCGCGTGCCCTGCGCACGGGCCCACTCCTCGGCATCGGAGCGGCGCTCGGCCAACGCCGAGCGGGGGATACCGAGCCGGTCGGCCACTCCGTCGGACCAGAGCCGCAGCCGGGCCCGCGGCCCGGAGCCGCACAGGGCCGCCAGGTACTCCACCATCCGCAGCAGTCCGGGCACCCGCGGGCCCCCCGGATCACCGTGGCTATCGCCGGAAAGCCGCTCCAGGCTGGTCAGCGTCTCGTCGAGACGCTCTCCGTCCGGCAGCGCCGCGGCCAGCGGAAGCGCGGCCCGCATCGCCTGCGGCAGCCGGGCCCGCAGGCTCTCCGGAAGCTCGTCCAGCTGGCCGCTCAGCCGGTCGAACTCCCGTGGCGAGAGGAGCAGCGGCACCTGCGAGAGCAGCCGCGCCTGCAGGATCCGCTCGGTGGCCGGTGGGTCCTGCAGGCGCATCACCTCGCTGAGCGCCGCCAGCGCCCGCGGGTCAGTCACCAGGAGCCGGGCAAACTCCTCGTTGGTGGGCGCCGATCCGTCACGCGGATACGCGTAGCCGCAGCGCTCGGCCACCGCCCGCGCCCGGTCCCGGCGTATTTCGGGCGAGGACATCACCATCTCCAGCAGATCGCTCAGCAGCGGCAGCGCGGGATCCTCCGGATCGGCCTCGGCCGCCACATCCTCGAAGAGCGCCGCCGCGTCCACCGCTCGTAGCTCCTCCTGGATCGCCTGCCAGGGAATGCACCAGCTGCGGCGGGCGATCTGCTGGCTACCGTACGGGAGCGGCCTCCCGCTGACCGGGTCGGTGGGCGGCATGATGTGCCCGGTGACCAGTCCCACGACCACCTGCTCGTCGTCGGACCACAGCGGACCCCCGCTGTACGCCGGTCCGATGGCCATCCCTGTCGGCTCGCCGTCCACGTAGCCGATCGGCCCGTCGACGGACTTGACACGCACATCGGCGAACGAGCTGCCCAGCCCTGTGCTGTGCCAGGCCCGCAGCCTCTGGCCCGGCTTCATGGCCGCCCACTCCGGCGGCAGGCTCTGGTGGACCTCCCCGGCCCGGTCGACGGCCAGGACAGCCAGGTCCCCGTACCAGTCGTGGTCCCGCTTCTCGCGCACCGGCAGCCTGCCGTCGCGGCGCCGCGGCGGTATCCAGTACGCCACGCGCGCCCGGCGCCGGTACACCGTCGACGGCGTTCGTAGGGTCACCTCGACCGCCGCGTCACCCGGCGGCCGGTGCTCCAGGACCGGCCTGTCCAGTGCGTCGTTGACCACGTGGGCGCATGTCAGCAGATACCGGGAGGTCAGCAACACCCCCGCACCGGCAGTAACGTTGTCGCCACGGCGCATGACGGACACCACGATGTACCGGGGGTCCGCATTCTGCGTGCCGCCCCAGCGGTGGAACCAACCCACCCCGTCAGCCCGCGTGCGGCGCGGGCTGCCAGGTCGCGGACACGGTCAGATGCGCCTGCCCACTGCCACCGACGACGCCGAGCCTGAGGTCCTGACCGATCTGCAGCCCGAAGGTCACGTTGACCTCCTGTGGCGGACTCGCCGCGGTGGTCACCGCGTCATGCACTTCCTGAAGCAGCAGCCCCAGCGGCTTCAGTGTGGTCCGTAGTGCCTCCACGGCCGTCACCCCGACGCGCCTGCCCCGGGCCACGGGCACACTGACGCCCATGCCTTCCGGCAGTTCCTCGTACTCCACTTCCGCTTCCGGATCCATCGGATCCACCGGATCGACGGTCTCGATCTCGGTCGCGGACACCACCTCGAACCGGATGGGTGTGCCGTCGCCCAGTTGCAGTTCAGTGAAGGTCGCCATGTGCCTCATTGTGCCCAACTTCCTGCCTGGTGCGATCAGTTCGCAGAGATCAGGCTCGCTGTGGGCGATACTGCCCGCCGCCGCGCCCTTGGGCTGCGTACAGCCAAGGCCCGGGGTCGCTCTCGCGGACCGGTCGGCCCAGCTTGCGATACGTAGAACACTCCGGCCCCACTTTCGGCGGCGACACCGGCTCCAGCAGCGGCCCCGCCGTCGAGATGCCCGACCAATCCCGGCAGGCACCTGGACAGGCGCCTTCCTCACTCTCGACTTCGGCCCGCAGAACAGCGCCCAGGCTCCGTACCCACAGGACCACATGCCGACCGCCCCTCAAACGCGCCGTGTCCGGAGGGCGGCCGGGGCAAGGCAACGGATCGAGGCGAACCCCGGGGTCAGCGATCGCGTCGATCCGGACGCGCCCACACCGTCCAGAGCTTGGCGACGGCGGCCCGCCGCAACCCACGCTCACGACGAGGCCGGTACTCAAAACGCGCCGGCCACACCCTGCCGTGGTCGAAGCCAACGAGGTGACCGCCTGCTACCGGAGTGACGGCCGATGACTCCAGATCCGCCCGACGGTCGATTTCGTTCCCGGGGTCCAGATCGTCCGGTCCGTACGCCACCTCGATCCAGGGACCGGGGCTTCCTCGCCCTCCGGGGCAGCACCGATCCAGGTGAGGTCGGTGGAGATGCCGGGATCAGCCATGGCGGGGGCTCTCCTTGACGACGCGTACGAGGGATGCCCAGGCTGCGGGTGTGGTGCGGAGTATCGCCCCGGTGAGGTCGCTGCTCTCTGTGAGTTTGACCCTTCCGCCGGTGCCCTTGGCAATGTGGATGCACGAGTCCCCTTGGGCGCAGTAGGACGACTTCTGCCAGTGGTCGTACGTGGGCATGAATGCTCCCCTCACAGGTGCTGACTGATGTGGTGGATGAGATCCCGGGTGTCTTCCGGCGACAGCGCTGCGTCCTCGATCTTGCTGAACAGGGTCCGGTAGTTCCGGAGTTGGGTATCAGCGTCGAGGAATGCGAGGCCGTGGGACTGGTCGAGGTGAACGGTGTCCAGCTCGGGGACTGGGCCGTACGCGTAGTAGATGGACTGGCCCGAGCCGGGAATGGCGCCTGCCTTGAACGGGATGACCTGGATGGTGATGTGGTCCTGCTCGCTCATGTCGAGGAGGTGCTGCAACTGCGTCCGTGCCGTCTCGGAGCCGCCGACCTCGGTACGAAGCGCCGCCTCGTGGATGAGCGCCTGGTACGGGGTCGGCGCGGCCCCGTGCAGCACTGCCTGGCGCTTTATGCGGAATAAGACACGGTGCTCGACATCCGGCGGCGGCAACTCCGGGACGTGCTGCCGGAAGATCTCCCGCGCGTGGTCAGCGCTCTGGAGCAGCCCGGGAATGTGTGCCGTGATGGCGCCGCGCAGCCGTTCGGCATGGTGTTCCAGCTCCGCAAGGTCCAGGAGAGGCGTCGGCAGGAGCTCCTGATACTCGGACCACCAGCCTCGCTTCCGGTCCTTGACCATGTCGACCAGGGCTTCGATGAAGGCATGGTCGGAGCACTCGTAGTTCTGCGCCATGGCGCGCAGCCGCTCGCCGCTCACTCCGAACCTGGCGGTCTCGATGTTGCTCAGCTGGCCCTGGCTGATGCCATGCACTCGGGCGGCCTCGGTTGCTGTGAGACCGGCGCGCTCACGCAATTTGCGCAGTTCGGTAGCGATTCGGATGCGCCGACCGGTGGGGGCGGACCTTCCTGCCATGTAACTCCTCCTTGGCGGGGTTGAGTTCGACTCATCACTCACGCGAGGGAATCTGCATGCCGTTTCATGAATACAGCGCAAATAGAACTTGCAGAGAATCCAGTCTCTGACTCAGGCCACCCGCCCGGAAGTACCCCGCTCGACGGAGCGGCCTCGTCACCGGGCAACCGGAAACCCATGATTCAACTTCCCTCCGTGAACGGAGACTTCCATGGTCAGTGCCACGGTATCCCCGCCCTGGACGTACACCCTCCAACTCCCGCAGGATCCCCGCGCCCCCGGCGTGGCCCGCTCCACCCTCCGCACCATCCTGCGCGTCCACGGCATGCGCGAACTCACCGAAATCGCCGAACTGTTGGCGAGCGAGCTGGTCACCAACGCCTACCTGCACTCCTCGGGCGCCTACTCCCTGCGCCTGCGCGACGCCGGGCGCAGCCGCCTCCGGCTGAGCGTCTGGGACACCAACCCGCACATCCCCGCCCCGTTCCGGTGGAGCGCCGAGGCCCCGGCGGAGCTCGCCGAACGCGGGCGCGGGCTGTACCTCGTCACCCTCTACGCGGAGAGCTGGGGCGCCCACCCCATGGGGACCGGGCTGCCGGGGCAAGGCGGAAAACTGCTCTGGGTGGAGTGCGCGGCCAAGACGGACGACGCTCCGTCGTACGGCGTTCAGTGAACCCGCACCCGCCCTGAATCAGCCGGGGTGGTGACGAGAAGGCTTTTGAGAGGTGCAATTCCCCTACATAGGCCACGAACTTCGGCGACCTGTCACGCTTGGTGACATTCACTGACCGCCTCGGGTGGCCCTGCACGCTCAAGGCACTGACCACTGCGGGCTCGGTCCCACGGCGGAGTCGCCGGCAGGCCTTGCGCTGTGCCGGGACAGTCGGGGTGCCTTGGCCGCCGCCGAGGGGCCGGCAGCGGGCCAGAAGCTGGCGGCCGCGCGGGGTCCTCGCCGACCGGTCCCGGGTTTACGCCTACCGGAGAACTGCCACCCTCCACTATTCAGTGGTACCGTATAGTGGTACTCGGTATCACGCAGTACTGACAGGGCTGAGGAGCACCGGCGATGGACGACCTGACGGAGATGTTGAAGGGCACGCTCGAAGGGTGCGTGCTCGAAATCATCGGCAGCGAGGAAACCTACGGGTACGCCATCACCCGCCAGCTGAACGAGCTCGGCTTCGCCGACGTCATCGAGGGCACGGTGTACACCATCTTGCTGCGGCTGGAGAGGAACGGGCTCGTCCAGGTGACGAAACGACCATCCGGGGTCGGTCCGCCGCGCAAGTTCTACGCGCTCAACGACGCCGGACGCGAGGAACTCGCGAAGTTCTGGGCGAAATGGCAGTACCTCTCATCACGCATCGACAGGCTCAAGGAGGGCGGGAGATGAACTTCTGGGAGAAGGTCACAGGCAGCGATCTCACCAGGGAATGGAAGGCGTTCGAAGCCCGGGCCGAGGCCCTGCCGGACGACTACCGGGCGGCGTGGGGACAGATCATCGCCCACCTCTTCCCCTACGGGGACTTCACCGGCCGCAACCTGATGGCGATCCTCGACGCCGCTCTGGGGCTGCTCGAAGTAGCAGCGGCGGACGGGCAGAGCGTCCACGAGGTGCTCGGCGAGGACATCCAAGGCTTCTGCACCGCGCTTGCCGGTGGAGAAGGGGCTCGAACCTATCGCGACCGGTGGCGCGAGCAGTTGAACAGGAACGTCGCAAGGAAATTGAGCCGGCTGGGAGGCTGACGTGAGCATCCAAGACATCATCGAGGGCAAGAAACAGTGGCGGGCGCACGTGGCTCGGGTCAAGGCTCTCCCGCCGGACTACCAGATCGTCTACAAGGAGATGCAGAGGTACCTGTTCAAGGTCGGACCGATCAGCCTGCCTGACGGGCCCCTGCTCCCCGGGATCGTCGACTTCTTCGAGGAGGGCGTCGCCGCAGGCAAGGGCGTCTTGGAACTCATCGGCACCGACGTCGCCGCGTTCTGCGACGACCTGGTCAAGGACTCCCCTACCTACACGGATGTCTACCAGGCATCCATCAGCGCGGAACCCGGCGCGAACGAGAAGTGACGCCCGCCGCGCCAACGCCGGCGACGTCCCCGGGGCAGCAGTCCAGGCGGAGGGGCCTATGTAGCCAACGCCGACGCCAACGGCAACCCCACGCGCAAGCTCGACTACATCTTCGCGCCGCACACGTTCTCCCGGTGCTCGGTCTCCGCCACTGCGGGCAAGTCCGACCACTGGACCCTGTACGGCACTGTGCCTCTGCCGGCCCTCTGATCCCGTTCCGAGGCGATGCGATGCGGGGGGGGCTGGGCGGAGATCCGCCCGGCCCCCGGTGCGTCGATGGGCAGGCACCTGCCCGGCCGGAGCTCCGTGCAGGGCCTGCCGAGCGGGGCGTTCCGCCGCGGGCCAGGCTGCAGGCCGCCCGTGCCCGGATCGAGGCCTGTGGGGGCTAAGAGGAGCTCACAAAATGGGCGCCCGGCTCGCGGCGCCTGGCACGCACGCTCGCTGCGTTGCCGAAACGCCCTAGTAGCTCCGCTACGAGGACCTTCCAGCGCCTTGCGATCGCACGCACCAGACGCCGCGAGCTGATCGGACTCCCATTTTGTGAGCTCCTCTAAGCCGCGTCCCCGTCCAGGTACCCGTCCAGCCAGGACGGGAACTCCGTCAGCGACGACAGCACGACGTCCGCGCCCGCCGCCCGGAGCTCCTCCACGTCGCACGGGCCTGTGGTGACCGCCACGGACAGCGCCCCGGCCGTGCGGGCGCCCCGTACGTCCCCGGTGTGGTCGCCCACGTACACATGTGCCCCGTGTTCGCGCAGCGCCTGGCCCTTGGCCTCCGCCCACAGGCCGCCGATGACCGCGTCGGGCTCGATCCCGAGGTGGTCGAGGTGGAGTTCCGCGCTCGGCCGGTGCTTGGCGGTGACGACTATCGTCCGGCCGCCCCGCCCGCGGATCGCGGCGACCGACTCCCGGGCGCCCGGCAGCGCGAGGCTCGGAGTGATGGCGTATGTGGGGTAGATCTCGCGGTACCGGTCGGCGGTCGCGGCCACCACATCGGCCGGGAACCAGTTCCGCAGCTCCTCGTCGACCGGCGGCCCGAGCCTGCTCACCACCAGGTCCGTGTCGATCGGCGTCCCCGTCTCGGCGGAAAGCGCCAGGTAGGCGGCCTTGATGCCGGGCCGGGAATCGATGAGCGTCATGTCGAGGTCGAAGCCGACCGTCAGCGGATGTGCAGGCATGGCATCCATTGTCGCGGGGCCGGGCGAAGGGGCGGTCCCGGTACGGCCCTCGGGCCCGAAAACGACGATGCTTAGACTTAGCCAAGCCTAACTTTGCTTCGCCTTTCGATGGGGTCCGATGTCAGCCGCCGCTCCACGCCGCCCCGGACGCGCACTCGCGACGGCGGCGGCCGTCGCGGCGCTGCTGGTGGCGGTACTCCTCAGCCTCGCCGTGGGGGCCCGCTCCATACCCCCGTCCGAGGTGTTCGACGCCCTGCTGCACGGCGGGCACTCCGACGCCGCCGAAGTCGTCCGGAACATGCGGGTGCCGCGCACCCTGATCGGGCTGATGGTCGGCGCGGCACTGGCCCTCGCGGGCACGGTGCTCCAGGGCATCACCCGTAACCCCATCGCCGACCCCGGCATCCTGGGTATCAGTCAGGGCGCCTCGGTGGGCGTGGTGCTGGCCATCGCGTACGCCGGGATCCACACCCTGACGGGGTACGTGTGGTTCGCGTTCGCGGGGGCGGCGATCGCCTCCGTCGCCGTGTACGCCGTCGCCTCCAGCGGGCGCGGTGGTGCCACCCCCGTGAAACTCGCCCTGGGCGGCGCCGCGATCAACGCGCTGCTGGTGTCGGTGACGACGGCGGTGCTGACGACCGAGGCGTCCGCACTGGACGAGTTCCGCTTCTGGCAGGTCGGCTCGATCGGCGGGCGCGAGGCCGATGTGGCCCAGCAGATCTGGCCTTTCATGCTGGTCGGGACCGTGCTCGTGCTGTCCGTCGCCCGTGGGCTCGACGCTCTGGCGCTCGGCGAGGACGTGGCGAAGGGCCTCGGGCAGAAGGTCGCGACGGTACGGATCGTCGGCGGCATCGGGGCCACGGTGCTGACCGGTGTCGGCGTCGCGGCGGCCGGGCCGATCGCGTTCATCGGCCTCGCCGTCCCGCACATCGCCCGCCGAATCGTCGGCGGCGACCACCGCTGGGTGCTGCCGATGGCGGCGCTGATCGGGCCCGTCATGCTGCTCGTCTCCGACGTCGTCGGCCGTGTCCTCTTCCCGCCGAGCGAGGTCCCGGCGGGTGTGATGACGGCGCTGATCGGCGTTCCCTTCCTGGTCACGCTGGTACGCCGGAAGGCGGTGCCCGCATGAGTGCCGACACCTCGGTGCGGGTCCGGCCCGCCGGGTACCACGTCGTACGGATCGGGGTCCGGGGCCGGTTCCTGCTGCACCGGCGGGCGGCCGTCGTCGCCGCCTCCCTCGTCGTGCTGCTGGCCGCGGTCTGTGTCGCGTACCTCTGCGTCGGCGAGAGCTTCGTCGCGCCCGGCGAGGTCGTGAAGGTGGTCCTGGGGCAGCCGTCCCCGGACGAGCTGGTCGTCGGCACGCTGCGGCTGCCGCGGATGGTCGTGGGGCTGCTGGTCGGCGCGGCGTTCGGGATCGCCGGTGCGCTGATCCAGACCGTCGCCCGCAACCCGCTGGCCAGCCCCGACATCATCGGCATCAGCCAGGGGGCGAGCGCGCTCACGGTCGGCGCGATGACCTTCGGCGTCACCTCGTACACCGTGCTGCCGTATCTGTCCGTCATCGGCGGGGTGGCCGCGGCGGCCCTCGTGTACGTCTTCGCCTGGCGCGGCGGGCTGCATGCCACCCGCTTCGTCCTCATCGGCATCGGTTTCGCCATCGCGCTGCGGTCGGTCACCACGCTGTTCCTGACGAAGGGCGACTACCTGGTCGCGCAGCAGGCGCAGATCTGGATGACCGGCTCGCTCAACGGCCGCGGCTGGTCCGAGGCCGCGCCGATCGGCTGGACGCTGCTGGTCCTGCTGCCGGCCATCCTGTGGGCCGCCCGCGCCCAGCGCACCGTCTCGATGGACGACGACACCGCGACCGCGCTCGGGGTGCGTCTGGGGCGCGTACGGCTGGGTCTCGTCGCCCTCGGGGTGATCCTGGCGTCCGTGGCGACCGGGACGGCCGGGCCGGTCGACTTCGTGGCGCTGCTCGCCCCGCAGATCGCCCGCCGGATGACCCGGACCGCGCAGATCCCGCTGTTCTGCTCGGCGCTGCTCGGTGCGGTGATCGTCGTGTTCGGGGATCTGCTGGCGCGCAGGCTCTTCTCGCCCACCGAACTGCCGGTGGGTGTTCTGACGGCGGCGGTCGGCGCCCCGTATCTGATCTGGCTGATCGTCCGTGGTCAGGGCGGCGGCCGCGGCCGTAGTGGAGGCACCGCATGAGTTCGACCCGTACGTCCGGCACGTCCGACGCCACGGCGACCCCGACCGCGACCAGCCGACTCACCGTGCGGGAACTGACGCTCGCTTACGAGGACCGCACCGTCGTCCACGAGCTGGACCTCGCCGTTCCCGACGGCCGGGTCACCGTCATCGTCGGCCCGAACGCCTGCGGCAAGTCGACCACCCTGCGCGCGCTCGGCCGGCTCCTCAAGCCGCGCGGCGGGGCGGTGCTCCTCGACGGCACCGAGCTGTCGAAGATCCCCACGCGGAGGATCGCCCAGTCGATCGGACTGCTGCCGCAGACCCCGGTCGCCCCCGAGGCGATCACCGTCTCCGATCTCGTCGCCCGCGGCCGGCAGCCGCATCAGCACTGGTGGCAACAGTGGTCCGAGGAGGACGAGCGGGCGGTGACGGACGCCATGGAGCGTACGGACATCACCGCGCTCGGCGAACGGTCGGTGGACGAGCTGTCCGGCGGCCAGCGCCAGCGGGTCTGGATCGCGATGGCGCTCGCCCAGGAGACGGATCTGCTGCTCCTCGACGAGCCGACCACGTACCTCGACATCGCGCACCAGGTCGAGGTCCTGGACCTGGTGCGCCGGCTCACCGCCCCGGCGGCGGACGGCACCCGCGGCCGGACCGTCGTCACGGTGCTCCACGACCTCAACCAGGCCGCCCGTTACGCGGACCACCTGGTCGCCATGAAGGCGGGCCGGATCGTCGCCGAGGGCCGCCCGAAGGACATCGTCACCGCCGGTCTCGTACGCGAGGTCTTCGGCCTGGACGCGGTGATCGTCCCGGACCCGGTGACGGGTTCGCCGCTGGTGGTGCCGGGGGCTCCCTGGACAGCTCCTGTTCCGCACTGAAGCCTCTGCGGCCCTGCCCGGCGCCTGCGGCCGATGTGCCGGGCCGGGAGGGAACTGAAGATCTTGACAAGGCCAGGATCTTCGGTTCCGCCTGGGCTAGCTAGCTAGATGTCGTGGACGCTGTGCTCGCTGAGGTCGGCCGCATGCCGAGCGACGGTTTGGTAGTCGGCGTCGTCATGAAGGACGGTCAGGCCGTGGTGGGCCGCAGTAGCCGCAATGATCAGATCCACTGCCGAGGCACTGCGATGCTCCCCGGCCCGGGCCATCCGATGCTGCACCGAACCGATCCAGCGTCCCGCGTTCTTCGGCACCGACACGTCCGGGTAGAGGTCTGTGAACATCTCCGCGATCTCGTCGTACTCGCGGGCGTTCCGGGCGCTGTACAGGAACTCGGCGCGTTGCGGATAGCAGGAGGCGACGGCCTCGGCGTCGATCGCGTCGTACCAGGCCGACTGCAGTTTGGAGTCGCCGAGCAACCGGACAAGGCCGGAGGTGTCGAGCAGATAGATCACCGATTGTCCTTCTCCGCCCGGTGCTGACGTTCGGCGTCCTCAACCGCCCCCCACTGGCGCGCACGCTCGAAGTGGCGGCTGATGCGCGCCGCACGCTCCTGCCGCTCGGCGTAGAACTGGAGGGCGAGATTGACGGCCTCCTTCTTGGTCCTCACCTTGGACAGCGCCATGACACGCTCCAGGGCGTCATCGTCGATGTCGATCTGGGTCACAGACACGTCGCACCTCCCTGCAAACGTTCGCGTCGTACATATTGGTGATGTACAAAGAATTATAGGTCACCAACATCCCGAGCGCGCCGGAGATGCCGTCGACAATTCCGCGAACGGCAAGGCCCGGTCAGCGGTTCAACGTGTGCAGCCCAGCGGAGCCGAACTCCCGCACTCCTGCATCCCCGCCTACCCCACCCGCTTCCGCGCCCGCCACACCAGGAACGCCGCCGACGCCACCGCGGCCGTCCGCACCACCACCGGCCACACCCCGGTCAGCGCGTCCGCCATCCCGTCCTGCGGGATCGGTTCGCCCCAGCGGCCCTCCGTCCGGCCCCAGAGCCAGACCAGGGCACCCGCCACGACCACGCCCGGCAGGCCCATCGCGGCCCACTTCGCCTCCGCGCGCGACAACGTGCGTGAGCCGTACGCGAGCAGCCAGCCGCCCGCCAGGGCGAGCCAGGAACCCGTCACGGCGCCCACGACCAGCAGCGCGGCGGCGAGCAGCATGAAGGGGTGGGAGAAGCCCCGGGCCGTCGGCTTCGACTCGCCAGGGGCGCGGCGGCGCAGGCGCGGGAGCCGTCGGCGTCGCGGTGCGGCCTCGTCGGCGCCGGTTTCCTCGGCGGGGGCGTCGTCGTCCGGCGCGTCGTCCGCGGCGCGGGAGCCCAAAACCGCGTCCCGGGACGGCGGCGGCCTCATCATGTCCGGGATCTCCACGCCGCCGGCGAATCCCGGCACGTCCACTCCGTCACCGAACGGCCCCGGCTCGATCCGCCACCAGTCGGGCTCGCTCCCGGACGGCCCCAGCTCGTCCGTTCCGGCCATGTGCGGCGGCGACGGCGCGCGCCCGGCGGCCGCTTCCGGAGCCGCTTCCGGAGCGGCTTCCGCCGACTGCTCCGGGGCTTTTGATGCCCCGTCCGGCGCCTGCGACGCGCCCTTGCCGGAACTGTCTTTCCGGAGCATCCCCTTGCGCGGCCGGGGGATGCCTCGCCCCTCCCCCACGGCGGGTTCCGGCCGCTGGGACAGCTGGACCGTCCCGTCCGCCGACGCGGCCGCGGCAGCGACCAGTTCGTCGGGGGTGCCGAGCCTCCCGATGATGCGGCGGACGGCCGCCGGGCTGTCCGCCGACTGCTTTCCGCGCTGCCGGTCGATCTCGCCCCGGAGCGTCGACACGAGCCCCATCCGGGCGGCCGAGGGCAGCTGTTGCTGCTGTGCCAGGTCCCCGACCCGGCTCAGATAGTCGTAGACCAGCTGGTCGCTCTCGATCCCCACGCGATCGTTCCCCTCTACCGCCCTGCACCGACGGTAGCGCCCTCAGGCCTGTCCGGAGCGACTACCGTGGGACGGATGGGGATGACCACACCACCGCGGACGCTCGCCGAAGCTCTCCGCGCCCGGGACGACGAGTCGTTGGGGTGGCTGCTGCGTGCCCGCCCCGATCTCCTCACCCCGGTACCGGGCGACATCACTCAGCTCGCGACGAGAGCCGGCACGCGCGCCTCCGTCGTACGCGCGCTGGAACACCTCGACCGGTTCTCCCTGCAGACCGCCGAGGCGCTCGCCGTGGCCCCCGACCCCGCCCCGTACGAGACGCTGCTCGGCCTCTTCACCGGCGACGGCCGGGACCACGGCGAGCACCGCGACGACGCGGACGCGGCGATCGAGGGAGCGCTGCCCGAGGCCCTGACCACCCTGCGCGAGCAGGCCCTCGTCTGGGGCGAGGACGACCGGCTGCGGCTGGTGCGTACCGCGCGCGAACTCCTCGCACCGTCCCCGCAGCACCCCTCCCCCACCGGCCTGGGCCCGACCGTCGCGGAGGCGACCGCCGGTATGTCGCCCGGCCGGCTCCAGGAGATCCTGGCGGCCGTCGGACTGCCCGCCACCCATGACCCGGTATCCGCCGTGGCGTCCCTGTCCGCGCTCTTCACCGACCGGGCCAGGATGGGCGAGCTGCTGGACACCGCCCCCGCCGAGGCCCTCTCCGTACTGGACCGGCTGGTGTGGGGGCCACCGTACGGGGAAGTGACCCCGAACCCCACCCCGCCGGTGAAATGGCTTCGCGACCACGGGCTGCTGCTGCCCGTGTCGACCCGCACCGTGGTGCTGCCGCGCGAGGCCGCCCTGCATCTGCGGGCCGGGCGCGCCCACCGCGTACCGGAACCCCGGCCGCCCGCCGTGGCAGCGGTCGCCGTTCGTGATCCCCAGGCTGTGGACAGCGCCGCGGCCGGTCAGGCGTTCCTGGCGGTGACCACCGTCGAGGAGCTGCTGAAGAGCTGGAACGGCGGCGGCCCCGCGATACTGCGCGCCGGTGGGCTCAGCGTCCGCGACCTGAAGAAGACCGCCACCGCCCTCGACGTCTCCGAGCCGCTCGCGGCGTTCTGGGTCGAACTCGCCTACGCGGCCGGGCTGCTGGCCTCCGACGGGGAGGCCGACGAGCGGTACGCGCCGACGCCCGCGTACGACGACTGGGCCGAACTCCCCGCCCAGGACCGCTGGGCGCACCTCGCGACAGCCTGGCTCGCCGCCACCCGCACCCCCGGACTGGTCGGCGGCCAGGACGCCAAGGGCCGGGCCCTGTCCGCCCTCGGCCCCGGCCTCGACCGCTCCGCCGCCCCCGAGGTGCGTCACCGGGTCCTCGCCCTCCTCGCCGTCCTGGAACCGGGCACCGCCCCCGACCCGGAGACCGTGCTCGCCCGCCTCCGCTGGGAACGCCCCCTGCGCGGCGCCTCCGCCACCGCCGGGGACACCACCGACCTGCGGTCCCGGATCGCCCTGTGGACGCTGAACGAATGCGAGCTCCTCGGCATCACCGGACGCGGCGCGCTCGCCTCGCACACCCGCGCCCTGCTCGACGCCGGGCCGGCCGAGGCCGCCGCGCTGCTCGCTCCCCTCATCCCTGAGCCGCTGGACCATGTCCTGCTCCAGGCCGACCTGACCGCCGTCGCCCCCGGCCCGCTGGAACGCCCCTTGGCGGACCTGCTCTCCGCCCTCGCCGACATCGAGTCGAAGGGCGGCGCGACGGTCTACCGCTTCACCCCCGGGTCCGTACGCCGCGCCCTGGACGCCGGACAGTCCGCGGCCGATCTGCACGCGTTCCTCGCCACCCACAGCCGTACGCCGGTGCCGCAGCCGCTCAGCTACCTCATCGACGACGTCGCCCGCCGCCATGGCCATCTGCGGATCGGCGCCGCCTCCTCGTACGTACGCTGCGACGACGAGGCCGCGCTGAACGAGATCCTCGCCGACCGACGCTCGGCCACCCTGCGCCTGCGCCGCCTCGCGCCGACGGCCCTGGCCGCCCAGGTCGACCCGGCGTCCCTGCTCGAGGGGTTGCGCGAGATGGGCTACGCCCCGGCCGCCGAATCCGCCGAGGGCGACGTCCTGATCACCCGCGCGGGCGCCCGCCGCACCCCGCCGCGCACCGCCCCCGCCCCCGTGCCCGAGGGTCCTCCGGTCCCGGACGCCACGCTGCTCGGTGCGGCGGTACGGGCGATCCGCGCCGGGGACACGGCCGCCACGGTGGCCCGCAAGGACCCGGCCGACGCCCCCGACGCCCCGGCCGGCTCCCTGCCCCGTACGACGCCGGCCGAGACCCTCGCCACCGTCCAGGCCGCCGCGATGACCGGCTCGGCGCTCTGGATCGGCTACGTCAACGCGGACGGGGCGGCCAGTCAGCGTGTCATCGCCCCGGTCCGGGTCGAGGGCGGCTTCGTCACGGCGTACGACCACACGGCGGACGAGGTCCGCACCTATCCTCTGCACCGGATCACCGGCGTCGCCGAACTGGCCGACGACGCCGCGCACTGAGGCCCCTGGCCCGAGGCCCGGAGCCCGGAGTTCGTACGTCCTTGTGCCGAGCAGCACACCGCACCGCGGCCCCCACATGCGGCACACTGGACGTTTGGCCGTTCCCGGCCGTCCCCGCAGCAGAAAGGGCCGACGCGCGTGACCGGACCCCTCATCGTCCAGAGCGACAAGACACTGCTCCTGGAAGTGGACCACGACCAGGCCGATGCCTGCCGTCGGGCGATCGCGCCCTTCGCCGAACTGGAGCGCGCACCCGAGCACATCCACACCTACCGGCTGACCCCGCTCGGGCTGTGGAACGCGCGCGCCGCCGGGCACGACGCCGAGCAGGTCGTCGACGCGCTCGTGCAGTACTCGCGCTATCCCGTACCGCACGCACTGCTCGTCGACATCGCCGAGACGATGGCCCGGTACGGCCGCCTCACCCTGTCCAAGCATCCGGTGCACGGTCTGGTGCTGACCTCCACCGACCGGCCCGTGCTGGAGGAGATCCTCCGCTCGAAGAAGGTCCAGCCGCTGGTCGGGGCGCGGATCGACCCGGACACCGTGGCCGTGCACCCGTCCGAGCGCGGGCAGATCAAGCAGACGCTGCTGAGGCTGGGCTGGCCCGCCGAGGACCTCGCGGGTTACGTCGACGGCGAGGCGCACCCGATCGAGCTGGCCGAGGACGGCTGGGCGCTGCGGCCGTACCAGAAGCAGGCCGTCGAAGGGTTCTGGCACGGCGGCTCGGGTGTGGTCGTACTGCCCTGTGGTGCGGGGAAGACGCTGGTCGGGGCCGGTGCGATGGCTCAGGCCAGGGCGACGACGCTGATCCTGGTGACGAACACCGTCTCGGCCCGGCAGTGGAAGCACGAGCTGGTGAAGCGGACCTCGCTGACCGAGGACGAGATCGGCGAGTACAGCGGTACGCGCAAGGAGATCCGGCCGGTCACCATCGCCACGTACCAGGTGCTGACGACCCGCCGCAAGGGCGTCTACCCGCACCTGGAGCTGTTCGACTCCCGCGACTGGGGTCTGGTGATCTACGACGAGGTGCATCTGCTGCCCGCGCCCGTCTTCAAGTTCACCGCCGACCTGCAGGCCCGGCGGCGCCTCGGCCTCACCGCGACGCTGGTGCGTGAGGACGGCCGCGAGTCGGACGTCTTCTCGCTGATCGGGCCCAAGCGGTTCGACGCCCCGTGGAAGGAGATCGAGGCGCAGGGCTACATCGCGCCCGCCGACTGTGTCGAGGTACGGGTCAATCTGACGGACTCGGAGCGGCTCGCGTACGCGACCGCGGAGACCGAGGAGAAGTACCGGTTCTGTGCGACGACCGACACGAAGCGGAAGGTGACGGAGGCGCTGGTGCGCAAGCACCGGGGCGAGCAGACCCTCGTCATCGGGCAGTACATCGACCAGCTCGACGAGCTGGGTGAGCATCTCGACGCCCCGGTGATCAAGGGCGAGACGAGCAACGCCCAGCGGGAGAAGCTCTTCGACGCGTTCCGGGAGGGCGAGCTCAGCGTCCTCGTGGTGTCGAAGGTCGCGAACTTCTCCATCGACCTGCCGGAGGCGACCGTCGCCATCCAGGTGTCGGGGACGTTCGGCTCGCGCCAGGAGGAGGCGCAGCGGCTCGGCCGGGTGCTGCGGCCGAAGGCGGACGGGCACGAGGCGCGGTTCTACTCGGTGGTCGCCCGCGACACGATCGACCAGGACTTCGCAGCACACCGCCAGCGGTTCCTGGCCGAGCAGGGGTATGCGTACCGGATCGTGGACGCGGACGAGCTGCTGGCCGACAACTGAGGCCGGTGGCCGATCCGCTTACGGCGGTCGGTTGCCGGGCGGTTGCGAGTCGTGTGCCGGAGAGGTCGCGCGTACTCAGTGCTCGCGGCGGTGGACGCCCGCCTCTTCCGCGTACTCGCCGAGGACGACCACGCCGAACGCGGCGCGGGCGTAGACCTTGACGGCGCGCAGGGCGTCGCCGACGCGGTGGCTGTGCCGGTGACCGGTGGCCGCGGTCGCGCCGTGCGCCGGGCCGGTCCTGCGAGGGTTCAGGGTGACTGTACTCATGTAATCCATGGTGCTGCGCCCCGCCCGCGAAGTCATCGATCCGCGGACGGAATCCGGGAGCGGTGCGCGTAGGTCTCCGGTCGCATGCCGTCCCCTACGGGGTGGGCCCAGCAGCGGACCGACGCTGGACCGGCGCCGGCACCGGCACTGAACCGGCATCAAATCCGTTCGACCCCGACGCGGGCGGTCGATACAATCGCCGGTCTGCCCGCCTCCCGCACCGTGGTACCGGCCATCGCCGGCAGCCGGGGGAGCGCCGCCGACCGGACGGAAACCGGCCGGCAGCCGTACGCACCGCCTGCGTGTGTACCCCGTGATCGATCCCCGAGCGGACCGCGTCGCCCCGAGCAGTGCCCCGGGGCGAGGTGCGGTCCGCCGTCCTGCGTTGAAAGCCGGAGGCAACACCGTGCCCGCGCACGCACCCGAAAGCGACACCACCACCGATCCCCTGGCCCTTGAACGCGCCCATCTCGCCGCGTCCCGCTCCGCGTTGCGCGCCATGCGCGAGGACGCCCAGGCCCTCGACATCCGCGACGTCACCGCGAACTGGGTCAACGCGGCCGTTCTGCAGTCCCAGATCGACGAGCGGATCAAGTCCCTCGCCGATCTCGCCCACACCCCGCTCTTCTTCGGGCGCCTGGACTATCTGCACACGGTCGGTGCCGAGCAGGCCGAGGGGGCATCAGGAGGGGCGGCGCGCAGCGCCTCGGCCAAGGGCGGTGGTGGGCGACGGGAGGGCGAGCAGTTCTACATCGGGCGCCGCCACGTCCACGACGCCGACGGCGATCCGATGGTCGTCGACTGGCGTGCGCCCGTCTCGCAGCCGTTCTACCGGGCCTCCAGGAAGGACCCGCAGGACGTCGGCCGGCGCCGCCGCTTCGGCTACACCGGCGGTGAGCTGACCGCGTACGAGGACGAGCACCTCACCGACCCCACCGAGGCCGCGCAGACCAGCAGGCTCCTCCAGGCGGAGATCGAGCGGCCGCGCGTCGGTCCGATGCGTGACATCGTCGCGACGATCCAGCCCGAGCAGGACGAGATCGTCCGCAGCGGCCTCGGCGGGACGGTCTGCGTGCAGGGCGGGCCCGGCACCGGCAAGACGGCCGTCGGCCTGCACCGGGTCGCGTATCTGCTGTACGCGCACCGGGAGCGGCTCGCCCGTACCGGCACGCTGGTCATCGGCCCGAACCGGTCCTTCCTGCACTACATCGAGCAGGTGCTCCCGGCCCTCGGTGAGCTGGAGGTGAAGCAGGCGACCGTCGACGATCTGGTGACGGCGGGCATCGAGGTGCGCGGCACGGACTCGGCGGCCGCCGCCGTCGTCAAGGGCGACGCCAGGATGGCCCAGGTGCTGCGGCGGGCGATCCGTTCGCATGTGACGCTGCCGACGGAGCCGGTGATGGTGGTGCGCGGCTCGCGGCGGTGGCGGGTGCCGGCGTACGAGCTGGAGGAGATCGTCACCGAACTCCTGGCCCGGGACATGCGGTACGGGGCCGCCCACGAGGCGCTTCCGCAGCGGATCGCGCACTCCGTCCTGGTCCGGATGGAGGAGGCGGGCGAGGCGCCCGACGACCGGGTGCAGAACGCGGTGGCCCGCAACCCCGCCGTGAAGGCGGCCGTTAAGGCGATCTGGCCGGTCGTCGAACCGGCCAGGCTGGTGCTGCGACTGCTGTCGGACGCGGAGTTCCTGGCCGCGCACGCGGCGGGGCTGCTCACCGAGGACGAGCAGAAGACGATCCTGTGGACCAGGCCGGTCCGCAGCGTGAAGTCCGCGAAGTGGTCGGCGGCGGACGCGGTGCTGATCGACGAGGCGAGCGATCTGGTGGCGCGTACGCATTCGCTCGGCCATGTCGTGCTCGACGAGGCGCAGGACCTGTCCCCCATGCAGTACCGGGCGGTGGGCCGCCGCTGCACGACCGGTTCGGCGACGGTCCTCGGCGATCTCGCGCAGGGAACGACGCCGTGGTCGACGGAGAGCTGGGCGCAGGCGCTGCACCATCTGGGCAAGTCGGACGCGGTGGTGGAGGAGCTGACAGCGGGCTTCCGTGTGCCGCGCGAGGTGATCGCGTACGCGTCACGGCTGCTGCCGGTGATCTCGCCGGGCCTCGCGGCGGTGGAGTCGGTGCGTGAGTCGCCGGGTTCGCTGGAGGTACGGGAGGTGGCCGGTCCGGCGGATCTGGACGCGGCGGTGCTGGCGGCGTGCGAGGAGTCGCTGCGGCACGAGGGGTCGATCGGGCTGATCGCGGCGGACGCGCGGATTCCGGCGCTGGCGGACGCGCTGGCCGCGGCGGGGCACGCGTATCTCTCCCCCGGTGAGGAGACGACCGCCGAGTCCCGGCTGACCCTGGTCCCGGCGTCGCTGGCGAAGGGCCTGGAGTACGACTACGTGGTGCTGGACGAGCCGGCCGCGGTGGTGGACGGCGAGCCCGACGAGCGCACGGGGCTGCGGCGGCTGTACGTGGCGCTGACGCGTGCGGTGTCGGGGCTGACGGTGGTCCACGCGGCGGACCTGCCGGGCGAGTTGGCACCCGCAAGCCCCTCCGGCGTTTGAGGAGCGGAGGCCCGGGGGCAGCGCCCCCGGTTACGGGAAGGGGCGGGCAGGGGAACAGGCCCGCCGCAGGCGACCCGCCCCTCCCCGCCCCGCTAGGTCCTGTCCTGTCGATCTTCGTGGATCAGCCCGGGGCGTCTGGTGCGGTGCATCGCAAGGCGGAGGATCGTCCTCGTACTGGACGTACTCGGGCGACTGACGACAACGCGGCGAGGTGCCGTGCCAGGCGTTCCGGGCCCGCGAAGATCGGCAGGACAGGGCCTACGCGTCGGGCACCCGCTACCGGTCGAGGACCGCGCGCCACTCGCGTACCGCCGCCACGTCCACCGGTCCCGACCAGCCGTGCGGGCGGGCCGCGCTGCCGATGTGTACCGCATCGATGCCCGCACCCAGCAGTTCCGGCAGGTGGTCCAGGCGGAGCCCGCCGCCCACCAGGATCCGGGGCTCGTACCCGGGCTCGCCCTTGCGTGCCGCCTCGACGAGCAGCGTCGGGATGCCGTCGTCGACGCCCTCGGGCGAACCCGCCGTGAGGTACGTGTCCAGGCCGGGCAGGTCCGCCAGCTGCTTGCGCAGGGCGTCCCGGTCCGCGGCCCGGTCGATCGCGCGGTGGAAGGTCCAGCGGCAGCCGTCCAGCTCGGCGACGAGCCGTTCGACGGCGACCAGGTCCGGGTGGCCCTCGGCGTCCAGGAAGCCCATGACGAACTCCTCGGCGCCCTCCGCCCGCAGCTCGCGCGCCCTGGCGACGAGTTCGTCGATGTCGCCTGCGGCGAAGCCGTCCTCCATCCTGAGCATCACGCGTAGTGGAATGTCCACCGCCGCCCGGATCTCCGCGAAGGTCGCACGGGACGGGGTCAGGCCGTCCGCCGCCATGTCGGTGACCAGCTCAAGCCGGTCCGCACCACCCGCCTGGGCAGCGACCGCGTCCTCCGCGTCGAGAGCGATCACCTCCAGGACTGCACGGTTGCTCATGGGATCCCAATCCTCCAGGAAGCGGAAATAGGTCTAGACAATAGGTCTAGTCCAATGACCAGCCTACGGGCCGACCGGCCGGGGGCGCAGCCCGATGTGACGTGAAGATACGTGAGGTCAGACGCACTTCCGGTGAGCGGGCGCCGGGCACACACGCGCACTCCGACCCCCGACGCCATGCCCACCCTTGCGTTTCATAGGGGTGGGGGGTATACCTGAACCTCCAATGGATACCCCCTAGGGGTATGAACAAGCCAGGGAGGACATCGTGTCAGCGCACACCGCCACAGCCGGCACCGGCACCACCGCAGAGGTCGAGCTCGCGATCGGTGGCATGACCTGCGCCTCCTGCGCGGCCCGCATCGAGAAGAAGCTCAACCGGATGGACGGCGTCGAGGCCACCGTCAATTACGCCACCGAGAAGGCCAAGGTCAGCTACCGGGGCGAGGACGTCTCCGTACAGGACCTGATCACCACCGTCGAGAAGACCGGCTACACCGCGCACGAGCCCGCGCCCCCGGTACGCGTCGAGGGCGAAGGCCCCGAGACCGCGGAGCCCGACGAGCTGCGGTCCCTGCGGCAGCGGCTGCTCACCGCCGTGGTGCTCGCCGTGCCGGTGATCGCGATGTCGATGATCCCGGCGCTCCAGTTCGACTACTGGCAGTGGCTCTCGCTGACCCTGACGGCCCCCGTCGTCACGTACGCCGCGTGGCCCTTCCACCGCGCCGCCTGGACCAACGCCAGGCACGGCGCGGCGACGATGGACACGCTGATCTCGGTCGGCACCTCCGCCGCGTTCCTGTGGTCGCTGTGGGCGCTGTTCTTCGGCACCGCCGGGATGACCGGCATGACGCACCCCTTCGAGCTGACCATCGGGCGGAGCGACGGCGCGGGGAACATCTATCTGGAGGCCGCCGCAGGAGTCACCGCCTTCATCCTCGCCGGGCGCTACTTCGAGGCCCGTTCCAAGCGGAAGGCGGGCGCCGCCCTCAAGGCGCTGCTGGAGCTCGGGGCCAAGGAGGTGACCGTGCTGCGCGGTGGCCGTGAGGTGACCGTGCCGACCGCCGACCTCCGGGTCGGGGACCGGTTCCTGGTCCGCCCCGGCGAGAAGATCGCCACCGACGGCACCGTCGTGGAGGGCGCGTCGGCCGTGGACGCGTCGATGCTCACCGGTGAGTCCGTGCCCGTGGAGGTCGGTGTCGGCGACAGTGTCACCGGAGCCACGCTCAACGCGGGCGGCCGGCTGGTCGTCGAAGCCACCCGGATCGGCGCCGACACCCAGCTGGCCCGGATGGCGAAGCTCGTCGAGGACGCACAGAACGGCAAGGCCGCGGCCCAGCGCCTCGCGGACCGGATCTCCGCCGTCTTCGTCCCCGTCGTCATCGCACTCGCGCTCGGCACGCTCGGCTTCTGGCTCGTCAGCGGCGCGGGCCTGACCGCCGCGTTCACCGCCGCCGTCGCCGTACTGATCATCGCCTGCCCCTGCGCCCTGGGCCTGGCCACCCCCACCGCCCTCATGGTCGGTACGGGACGCGGCGCCCAGCTCGGCATCCTGATCAAGGGCCCCGAGGTCCTGGAGACCACCCGCCGCGTCGACACGATCGTCCTCGACAAGACCGGCACGGTCACCACCGGCCGCATGACCCTGCTGGACGTGCACACGGCGGACGGTACGGACGAGCGCGACGTGCTGCGGCTCGCGGGCGCCCTGGAGCACTCCTCCGAGCACCCCATCGCACAGGCCGTCGCCGCGGGAGCCGCCGAACGCACCGGTGCCGCTCTCCCCGCCCCCGAGGACTTCACCAACGTCGCGGGCCTCGGTGTCCAGGGCGTCGTCGAGGGCCACGCCGTCCTCGTCGGCCGTGAGCAGCTGCTCGCCGAGTGGGAGATCCACCTGCCGGTGGAGCTGGCCCGGCACAAGGCCGAGGCGGAGGCAGCCGGACGGACGGCCATCGCGGTCGCCTGGGACGGCGAGGCGCGGGCGGTCCTCGCCGTCGCGGACGCGGTGAAGGACACCAGCGCGGAGGCCATCGAGCGGCTGCGTGCCCTCGGCCTGACCCCGATCCTGCTGACCGGCGACAACCGGGCGGTTGCCGACGCGGTCGCGGCCGAGGTCGGGATCGAGAAGGTGTACGCGGAGGTCATGCCGGAGGACAAGGTCGACGTCGTCAAGGGCCTCCAGGCCGAGGGCCGTTCGGTCGCCATGGTCGGTGACGGGGTCAACGACGCGGCCGCCCTCGCCCAGGCCGACCTGGGCCTGGCGATGGGCACGGGCACGGACGCCGCGATCGAGGCCGGCGACCTGACGCTGGTCCGCGGCGACCTGCGGGCCGCGGCGGACGCCATCCGGCTGTCGCGGAAGACCCTCGGAACCATCCGTACGAACCTCTTCTGGGCCTTCGCCTACAACGTGGCCGCCCTCCCGCTCGCCGCGGCCGGGCTGCTGAACCCGATGATCGCGGGTGCGGCGATGGCGTTCTCGTCGGTCTTCGTCGTCGGCAACTCGCTGCGGCTGCGGCGGTTCAAGGCGGCGTAGGCGCGGCCGGCCGACGCGCCCCGCGACCTGAACGGCCGTCAGCGCCCCCTGCCCGGACGACGTCGACGGCTTCAGAGGGCCCGGCAGCAGGTGGCGCGGCATCGCCCGCGCCACCTGCTGCCGGGCCCTCTCAGGCGCTCGCCACCTTGCCGGGCCACTGAATCCACCGTCCCCGGCTTGATCGGGCCGGCCTTTAGGGTCGTCCCATGACCGACAGCTCGCGCGACATCAGTGCCCACGGGGCAGGCACGACCGAGGGCTCCCTCCGCGGCCGCTGGCGGGAGGCGCTCATCGGCGCCCGGGGCGGGGCTCCCGGGCCCGATCCGTTGCCGTACGCCACCAACCTGCTCGCGCGCTGGGCCGAGCCGCAGCGGCGGTACCACACCACCGCACACCTGGTCGCGGTGCTCGATCACATCGACACGCTCGCCCGGTACGCGGCCGACGCGGACGCGGTACGCCTCGCCGCCTGGTTCCACGACGCGGTGTACCGTCCCGACCGGTCCGAGAACGAGGAGCGCAGCGCCGCGCTCGCCGAGCGTGCCCTCCCGGAGGCCGGCGTACCGGACGGTGTCACGGCCGAGGTGGCCCGTCTCGTGCGCCTCACCGTCACCCACGACCCGGCGGACGGCGACGCCAACGGCGAGGTGCTCTGCGACGCGGATCTGGCGATCCTCGCGGCGGCCCCGAGGGAGTACGCGGCGTACGCGGCGCAGGTGCGCGAGGAGTACGGCTTCGTGCCCGACGACGCGTTCCGGGAGGGGCGGGCGACGGTGCTGCGTCAGCTGCTCGGGCTGCCGCGGCTGTTCCGTACGCTGCACGGGGCGGATCTTTGGGAGCCACAGGCGCGGCAGAACCTGCTGACCGAATTGCAGCTGCTCAGCCACTGACCTGCGGCAGCGGGGAATGCGCGGGCCGTGATCGCTGTTGGCAGCTGTCGTGCCCCACTCTGCTGCTCGCCGCTCTCGCATGCCCCTGGCCGTATACATCCTGGGTCTCTCGGTCTTCGCCCTGGGAACCAGCGAGTTCATGCTCTCCGGGCTGTTGCCGCCCATCGCCGACGACATGAACGTGTCGATCCCCCGTGCCGGACTTCTCATATCCGCCTTCGCGATCGGCATGGTGATCGGCGCCCCGCTGCTCGCCGTGGCCACGCTCCGGCTGCCGCGCCGTACCACGCTGATCGCCCTGATCTCCGTCTTCGGCCTCGGTCAGGTCGCGGGCGCGCTGGCTCCGACGTACGAGGTCCTCTTCGCATCCCGGGTGGTGAGCGCGTTCGCCTGTGCCGGGTTCTGGGCGGTGGGGGCGGCGGTCGCCATCGCGATGGTGCCGGTGAACACGCGGGCCCGTGCGATGGCCGTGATGATCGGCGGTCTGTCGATCGCGAACGTGCTGGGCGTGCCCCTGGGTGCGTTCCTCGGTGAGAACCTCGGCTGGCGGTCGGCGTTCTGGGCCGTGGGCGTGGCGTCCGCCGTGGCACTGGTCGGGGTGGTGACGCTGATTCCGCGCATCCCGCTGCCGGAGCAGAAGCCGCGGCTCAAGCAGGAGATGAGCATCTACCAGGACCGGCAGGTGTGGCTGTCGATCGCTGTCACGGCGCTCGCCGCGGGCGGTGTCTTCTGCGCGTTCAGCTATCTCGCCCCGCTGCTCACGGATGTCGCCGGGCTGGACTCGGGCTGGGTACCGACGGTGCTCGCGCTGTTCGGGATCGGTGCGCTGGTCGGTACGACGATCGGCGGCAGGGTCGCGGACGCGCACCTCTTCGGGGTGCTGATGAGCGGTATCGCGGCCTCGACGGTCTTCCTGGTCGCGCTGGCGCTGTTCGCGTCGAACCAGGTCGCGGCGGTCGGCCTCTCGTTCCTGCTGGGTCTGTCGGCGTTCTACACCGCCCCGGCGCTGAACGCCCGGATGTTCAACGTCGCGGGCGCCGCCCCGACGCTGGCCGGCGCGACGACGACGGCCGCGTTCAACCTGGGCAACACGGGCGGTCCCTGGCTGGGCGGCACGGTGATCGACGCGGACTTCGGTTTCGCGGCGACGGCATGGGCCGGGGCGGCGATGACGGTGCTGGCGCTGGTGGCTGTGGTGTTCTCGCTGCGGCTGCAGGGCGGGCGCAGGTCGCGACGGGTGACGGGGTCGCCTGCCACGGTGTCGTCGGGGTCATCCGTGACGGAGAAGTCGTCCGTGCGGGAGGCGGCATCTCTGACGGAGGCATGCACGGACGCGGGCACCTCCGCCGGCTGACACCGCGCGGCCACGGCCGGCACCGGCCGTGGCCGCCCTGCCCCACCCGTCAGTCGCCGGGTGCGGGTCGCCCCTTGGGCCGCCGCAGGCCGGCCTCCGTGATCCGGCGGACGAGTTCCTTCGAGCCGATCTGCTTCGCCCCGGCCCGCACCGCGTCCTCGTACCGCGATTCCGGTACGTCGTAGTGGTCCCGCTCGAACGCGCGGGGCGGGCAGCCGATGGATGCCGCGAAGGCGTGCAGCTCCTCGAAGGACACGTCGCTGACCAGGTGCGACCAGAACCGCCCGTGCCCCGGCCAGTCCGGCGGGTCGATGTAGACCGTCACCGCCGCAGTATCCCGCTCAGCGCACCGACCGGCGCGACCGCCACGGCGGCCTTGGTGCAGACCCAGTGCGGGTCCGGGCCCAGTTCCGGTTCGACGTCCAGGGCGTGCGGGTCACCCGCGTCGCAGACCGGGCAGAGCGGCCAGCGTCCGTACCGTTCGAGCAACGCGTCCTGCACGTCCTGCGCGACGAGGCCGACGACGAACGAGACACCGTCGGGCCATTGTTCGACCCACCAGCGGCGGTGGGTCACTGCGTCCTCGACCAGCGAGACGATCCCGGCATCGGCGACGTCACCGGCGGCGAGATCGGCCATGACCAGCGCGCGGGCCGTGTGCAACGCCTGTTCCAGGGGGTTCATCTCCATGGGCCCATTGTCACCCTGCCCGCGAGCGCGCTTCTCGCGCCCGCCCGCGCCATTTCCGCGCTGTCGGAGGTGCCGTCGGAGGCAGGGACCAAAGGGGGGTTGACGGGCAACCGGGTTGAAAATATCTTTCAAAGGTGACCAATGACCTGAAGGAAAGTTTCAGCGTTGACGCCCCGCCCGCCCCGGCGGCTCTCGCGGCCAAGGTGCGTACGCTCGCGCCGTCCATGACCCGCTCCATGCAGCGCGTCGCGGAGGCCGTCGCCGGTGACCCGGCCGGCTGCGCGGCCCTCACGGTCACCGGTCTCGCCGAACTCACCGGCACGAGCGAGGCGACCGTGGTCCGCACGGCCCGCCTCCTCGGCTACCCCGGCTACCGCGATCTGCGCCTCGCCCTCGCCGGGCTCGCCGCGCATCAGCAGTCGGGCCGGGCTCCCTCAGTCACTGCGGACATAGCGGTCGACGACCCGATCGCCGATGTGGTCGCCAAGCTGGCCTACGACGAGCAGCAGACCCTCGCCGACACGGCCGCCGGGCTCGACACCGTCCAGCTCGGTGCCGCGGTGTCCGCCGCCGCCACCGCCCGGCGCATCGACATCTACGGCGTGGGCGCCTCCTCCCTCGTCGGCCAGGACCTGGCGCAGAAGCTGGCCCGTATCGGCCTGATCGCGCACTCCCACACGGACCCGCACCTCGCGGTGACCAACGCCGTGCAACTCCGCTCCGGCGATGTCGCCATCGCGATCACGCACTCCGGCTCCACCGTCGACGTCATCGAGCCGCTGCGGGTCGCCTTCGACCGCGGTGCGACGACGATCGCGATCACCGGCCGCCCCGACGGTCCCGTGACGCAGTACGCCGACCACGTGCTGACCACGTCCACCGCCCGGGAGAGCGAGCTGCGGCCCGCCGCCATGTCGAGCCGTACGAGCCAACTGCTCGTCGTCGACTGCCTGTTCATAGGCGTGGCACAGCGCACGTACGAAACAGCCGCACCGGCGCTCGCCGCCTCCTACGAGGCGCTGGCCCACCGCCACACCCCACGCCCCCGCTGACCCCGCCCCGAACACCGACCTCCACCCCCGCACCGGCACCCGCACCCGCACCCGCACCCGCACCCGCACCCGCGGAGCCGTACCAGTACGCGACCGAGAAAGCAGAGCCGCTCTCCATGACCTCCACCCCCGACGCCGACACCACCACCCCCGACGGATACGGGGAACTGCGCGCCCAGCTCGAAACGCTCACCACCGAGGCGTTCCGGCCCGAGCTCGCCGAGATCGACCGCCTGGACACCCTTGAGATAGCCCGGATCATGAACGGCGAGGACCGGTCCGTCCCGGCCGCGGTCGGCGCCCGGCTGCCCGAGATCGCCGCCGCGATCGACAGCACCGCGGAGCGCATGGCCCGCGGCGGCCGGCTGATCTACGCGGGCGCAGGCACCGCGGGCCGGCTCGGCGTCCTGGACGCCAGTGAGTGCCCGCCCACCTTCAACACCGACCCCGCCGAGGTCGTCGGCCTGATCGCGGGCGGCCCGTCCGCGATGGTCGAGGCGGTCGAAGGCGCCGAGGACAGCAAGGAGTTGGCCGCCGCCGACCTCGACGCCCTGGACCTCACCGCGGACGACACCGTGGTCGGCATCTCCGCCTCCGGCCGTACGCCGTACGCGATCGGCGCCGTCGAACACGCCCGCACCAAGGGCGCGCTGACCATCGGGCTGTCCTGCAACGCGGACTCCGCCCTGGGGGCCGCGGCCGAGCACGGCATCGAGGTCGTCGTCGGCCCGGAGCTGCTCACCGGCTCCACCCGGCTCAAGGCGGGCACGGCCCAGAAGCTCGTCCTCAACATGCTCTCGACCATCACGATGATCCGGCTCGGCAAGACGTACGGGAACCTGATGGTCGACGTCCGCGCCTCCAACGAGAAGCTGCGCGCCCGCTCCCGCCGGATCGTCGCGCTCGCCACCGGGGCGTCCGACGAGGAGATCGAGGCCGCGCTCGCCGCGACCGACGGCGAGGTGAAGAACGCCATCCTCACCATCCTCGGCCAGATCGACGGCCCCACCGCCGCCACCCTGCTGACCGCGTCCGGCGGCCACCTCCGCGCCGCCCTCGCCACCGCCCCCCGCACCACCTGACCCACCGGCTCCACCCCGTACCCCCGCACAGCAAGGCACCACGCACCATGGCAACAGAAGACAAGAACCGCGCCACCGCCGCCGCGATCCTTCCGCTCGTCGGTGGCGCCGCGAACGTCAGCTCCATCGCCCACTGCATGACCCGGCTCCGGCTGGGCCTGCACGACCGCTCGCTCGTCGACGACGAGGCCCTGAAGGCGATACCCGCCGTCATGGGCGTGGTCGAGGACGACACGTACCAGATCGTCCTCGGCCCGGGCACCGTCGCCCGGGTCACGCCGGAGTTCGAGCAGCTGGTGGAAGAGGGCAAGGCAGCAGCCCCCGAACCCGCAACCGCCCCCGCTTCCCCCTCGCCCTCGCCCTCCGTTTCGGCGGACGAGCTGGCCGCCCAGGGCGCAGCGATAAGGGCGGCGCGGAAGGCGAAGAACGCCACGCCGTTCAAGCTGTTCCTGCGCCGGGTCGCGAACATCTTCGTCCCGCTGATCCCGGCCCTCATCGGCTGCGGCATCATCGCCGGTCTCAACGGCCTGCTGGTGAACCTCGGCTGGCTGACCTCGGTCACGCCCGCGCTGGCCGCGATCGCGTCCGGATTCATGGCGTTGATCGCCGTGTTCGTCGGGTTCAACACGGCGAAGGAGTTCGGCGGTACGCCGATCCTGGGCGGTGCGGTCGCCGCGATCATCGTCTTCCCGGGCGTCGCGAACATCGAGGCGTTCGGCCAGAAGCTCTCCCCCGGCCAGGGCGGTGTGCTGGGTGCGCTGGGCGCGGCGGTGCTGGCGGTGTACGTGGAGAAGTGGTGTCGCCGCTGGGTGCCCGAGGCCCTGGACGTGCTGGTCACGCCGACGCTCACGGTCCTGGTCTCCGGTCTGGTGACGATCTTCGGTCTGATGTACGTGGCCGGTGAGGTCTCCACCGCCATCGGTACGTTCGCCGACTGGCTGCTCTCCAACGGCGGCGCGGGCGCGGGCTTCGTGCTCGGCGGACTCTTCCTGCCCCTGGTGATGCTGGGCCTGCACCAGGCACTCATCCCGATCCACACCACCCTGATCGAGCAGCAGGGCTACACGGTCCTGCTCCCGATCCTCGCGATGGCGGGCGCCGGCCAGGTCGGCGCGGCCGCGGCGGTCTACTTCCGTCTCCCCCGCAACGAGTCGATCCGCCGGACGATCAAGTCCGCGCTGCCGGCCGGTCTGCTCGGCGTCGGCGAACCGCTGATCTACGGCGTCAGCCTCCCGCTGGGCCGCCCGTTCATCACGGCGTGCGTGGGCGGTGCGTTCGGTGGCGGCTTCATCGGCCTGTTCAACCAGCTCGGCGACAAGGTCGGCTCCACGGCCATCGGCCCGTCCGGTTGGGCCCTGTTCCCCCTCCTCGACGGCAACCACGGCCTGGGCAGTACGATCGCGATCTACGCGGGCGGCCTGCTGGTCGGCTACTTCGCCGGATTCCTGGCGACGTACTTCTTCGGCTTCAGCAAGGACCTGCTGACGGAGTTCAACGTCTCCCAGGAACCGGCGGCCCCCGCGGTCACGGCCACGGGCGGGCCGGCCGCACCGACGGCCGGCCCCGACACCCCGGCGAAGGAACCGGCAGGGGTCTGACCCCAGCACATGGAAGTGGGCGGCACCCGGCCATCGGGTGCCGCCGCTTCCATGTCTTCTCAGACCGGGAACTCCTCGGTGAGAAGCGTCGTCCCGAACGGCTCCGGCAACGTGAGCGGCTTCCCGAACGGCACCGGGTCGGAGTGCTTGTACGTCCCGTCCTCGTTCGGCTCGGTGAACAGGGTGGCCATGGCGCCACGCGTGTCGAACCGGTCGATCAACAGGTACATGGGTACGCCCGCGCGCGCATAGGCGCGGTACTTCTTCGTCCGGTCGTCCCGGGCATTGCCCTTCGAGGTGATCTCGACGATGAGCAACGCGTCCGACGCGTCCATCGGATCGCTGGTCTCCGGGTCGGCGGCCATGATCAGTTCGCGCTCCATGATGACCAGATCGGGGACGTAGAGCCTGTCGAGTGGCGCAACGTGGACGCCGAGGGTCTGGTAGATGCCCAACTCTTCGGGGAGCGCCCGATACAGGCGATGCTGCACCATTTCGGCGATGGCGTTGTGATGCGCATGAGGCGGAGGTACCAAGACGATCTGCCCTTCGTCGATCTCGGCGCGCCACCCCTCGGGCACGTCCAGTTCACGCCATGTCTGCAGCAGGTAGTCCCACGGGCGGCCCTCAGAGGCCTGGTCGTTCTCGACCATCGCGGCAGTCATCGCGGGTCCCTTCTCCTGTGGCCTGTCAAAGGAGCGTAGATCGACGGTTCTGCGGCGGTTCGCCGCTCCCACCAGCGTCCCACGATCGTGTGACGTGCGCAGCGACCCTCCGCCGTGCGCTAGTCGGCGTTAACCTCCCGCTAACCCTCCACGACCACGGCGCTGGCCGGTGGGTTTCTAGCGTCGCAGTGGGGTCGGCATCCCGGTCGGCTCCTTCGCTCGCGCAGAGGTGTTCCCCATGCGTCGTACCTTGTCAGCCGTGGTGACCGGCCTTGTGGTCGTCACCGGGGCCGCGGCCTGTTCCTCCTCCGGTTCGTCCGGTTCCTCGCACTCGTCGTCCTCCTCCACGGTCGCGCCCCCGAAGGAGGTGAATCCGGCCGGTGACATCCCCGACGACCAGGTGTTCGTCGCGTGGTCGCCGTCCGGCGGCGGCTACACGGTGAAGGTGCCCGAGGGGTGGGCCCGCCAGCAGGTGGGCGGGGCCACGGTGTTCAGCGACAAGTTCAACAGCGTCCGGATCGACCGGAGTCCGGCGAACAAGGCCCCCACCGTCCAGTCGGTCCGCTCGGCCGATCTGCCGGCCGTCCAGCGCAGCGCGAAGAACGTCACGGTGGAGAAGGTCAGCACCGTGAAGCGCTCTGGCGGAACCGCCGTGCTGGCCACCTACCGGGCCGACTCGGCGCCCGACCAGGTGACCGGGAAGAGCGTGCGCCAGGATGTCGAGCGGTACGCGTTCTGGAAGAACGGCACGCAGGTCGTGCTGACCCTGTCCGGTGCGGTGGGCGCCGACAACGTCGATCCGTGGCAGATCGTGACGGACTCCTTCCGGTGGGCGTGATGACCGAGACCCGGCTCACCGCCGATTCCCTGTACCGGTTCTTCCGCGCGGGCGAGGAGGAGACGTTCGCGCTCCAGGGCGTGGGGCTCCAGGTCGAGAGGGGCGAGATCGTCGCGGTGACCGGCCCTTCCGGTTCCGGGAAGACCACGTTGCTGAGCTGTCTGGCCGGGCTCGACGAACCCGACGGCGGCACCGTGCACATCGCTGGTGAACGCCTCTCCCACCAGCAGGAACACCTGCGCAGCCGGCTCCGCGCCCGCTACATCGGCGTGTTGTTCCAGTCCGGCAACCTGCTGGAACACCTCACCGTCCGCGACAACATCCGGCTGGTGCAGGGAATTTCGGGCGGCACGGACCGCCCCGGTGTGCACGAGCTGCTCCGGGACGTCGGCATCGCCCCCCGTGCGGGCGCACTGCCCCGGCAGCTGTCGGGCGGTGAAGCCGCTCGCGCCGGGCTGGCCGTCGCACTGGCCAACAACCCGGCCGTTCTGCTGGCCGACGAGCTGACCGGCGAGGTCGACGGGGAGACGGAGCGCCGCGTCCTCGCGCTGCTGCGCGAACGCGCGCGTGCGGGCACGGCGATGGTGCTGGTCACCCACTCGCGCGCGGTGGCCGCCGTCGCCGACCGGGTGCTCCGGCTGCGTGACGGGAGGTGGGTGCGATGACCGGCGTCGGTCCCACGGCCGCGAAGCCGCTCGTCGTCTGCGTGGACGCGGCCCGTACCTACGGCTCGGGGCCGAACGCCGTCGTCGCCGTGCACGGGGCGAACTGCGTCGTCCCCGCCGGTGCGCGGATCGCCGTGGTCGGCCCCTCCGGCTCCGGCAAGTCGACCCTGCTGCATCTGATGGCGGCCCTCGACCGGCCCACGGCCGGTACGGTCAGCCACCCCGGGCTGACCGCCGACCCCGAAGGCGCTGCGGACATCCTGCAGGCCCGGGACATCGGGGTCGTCTTCCAGGGGCCCAGCCTGCTGCCGCCGCTCACCGCCCTGGAGAACGTCTCCCTGCCCCTGCTCATCGACGGCCTCACGGCGGACGAGGCCGCCGGCCGGGCGTCCGCCGCCCTGGCCGAGCTGGAGCTCGGAACGCTGGCCGCCAAACTCCCGGACGAGATGTCCGCGGGTCAGGCGCAACGCGTCGCGGTCGCCCGGATGCTGGCCCGCCGGCCGCGGCTGATCCTGGCCGACGAGCCGACCGGCCAGCTCGACCGCGAGACCGCCCGGCACGTGCTGGAGGTGCTGCTGTCGGCCGCCGACTCGCTCGGCGCGGCCGTCCTGATCACCACCCATGACGCCCGGGTGGCGGGCGCCCTCGACGAGCGCTGGTACATGGCCGACGGCCGTCTCGTACAGCCCGAAACCCCCGACCGGGAACGTGAGTTGCGATGATCGGAATCTGGCTCTCGGGCCTGCTGCGAGTGCGCAGCGGACGCCTGATCGGGACGGCGCTCGGTGTCATGGTCGCCGTCGCGCTGCTCGCGGCGCTCGGCGGTTTCCTGTCCACGACCCGCGCCACCATGACGTCCCAGTCGGTGCGTTCGGTGTCCGTGGACTGGCAGGTGCAGGTGGCCACCGGCGCGGACGCGCAGCACGTGCTGTCCACCGTACGGGGCCTGCCCGGCACCAGGGCGGCCCTGCCGGTCGGGTACGCACAGACCGGTGGTCTGGGCGCGCACACCGGCGGAACGACACAGAACACCGGCGCGGGTTCGGTCCTCGGCCTGCCTCCCGGTTACGCCGCCACGTTCCCCGGCGAGATACGGCTGCTGGCCGGCCGGGAGCAGGGCGTGCTCCTCGCCCAGCAGACCGCCGCCAATCTGCACGCGGCCCCCGGTGACACGATCACCGTCAAGCGGGCGGGCGGTCTGCCGCCCGTGCCGGTGAAGGTGGCCGGTGTCGTCGATCTGCCGTTCGCGGACTCGTTGTTCCAGAAGGTGGGCGCCCCGCCCCAGTCGCAGCCCTCCGCGCCGCCGGACAATGTCGTCCTGATGCCCCGGCAGACCTGGGACACGGTCTTCGGTCCGCTCGCCTCGGCCCGCCCCGACCTGGTGCAGTCGCAGGTCCACACCCTGCGCACCCACTCCCTGCCGTCCGACCCGGCCGCCGCGTACTCGACGGCCACCGGCAACGCACACCACGCCGAGGTGCAGCTCGCCGGTACCGGCCTGGTCGGCGACAATCTCGGTTCGGTCCTGGACGCCGCCCGGTCCGACGCCCTGTACGCACAGCTGCTCTTCCTCTTCCTCGGCGTGCCCGGGGCCGTGCTGGCCGCGGCCCTGACCTGGGCGGTCGCCCAGTCCGGTGCGGGCCGTCGCCGCAAGGAGCAGGCGCTGCTGCGGACGCGCGGCGCGACCGTCGGCCGGCTGATGGGCCTGGCCGGTGTGGAGGCGGCCGTGGTCGCGGTGCTCGGCGCGGCCGGTGGTCTGGGGCTGGCCACGCTGGTGGACCGCTGGGCCTTCCACGGCAAGGGCATTCCACTGTCCTGGATGCTGATCGGGTGCGTCGTCGGCGCCCTCGTCGCGGCGGCGACCGTGCTGATGCCCGCCGGATACGACGCCCGCCGGGCGACGATCGTCTCGGGGCGCACCGCGGTCGAGCGGCGTACGGTGCCGCGTACCGCGTGGTGGGTGCTGGGGCTCGGCCTGCTCGCCGGTTCGCTGGCCGTCTTCCGCGCCACGAGCGGCACCAACTACGCCCTGGTCCTGGCGCCCGAAGGCACCCCGACCCTGTCGGTCGACTACTGGGCGTTCGCCGGTCCCGCGCTGCTGTGGGCGGGCGGCGCGGTGGTGGTCTGGCTGCTGGTGGATCTGCTGCTGCGCCGCGGCAGGCCGGTCCTCGCCCGGCTGTTCCGCCCGGCGGCCGGGGTCCTGTCCGGCACGGTCGCGGCCGGCCTGTCCCGGCAGCGCGGCACCGTGGTCCGCTCGGTGGTGCTGCTGGCACTGGCCTGCGCGTTCGCCGTGTCGACCGGCGTCTTCAACTCCACGTACCGCCAACAGGCGTCGGTGGACGCGATGTTGACCAACGGCGCCGATGTCACGGTCACCCAGCCTGCCCTCTCCGCGGCGGACACCGCGAAGCTGGCGGCGGTGCCGGGGGTACGGCATGTGGAACCGCTCCAGCACCGGTTCGCCTATGTGGGCGCCGACTTGCAGGATCTGTACGGGGTGCGACCCGCGAGCATCGTGTCGGCGGGGCGGCTCCAGGACGCCTATTTCTCCGGCGGCACCGCACGGTCCCTGATGGACCGTCTGGCTCAGCGCCCGGACGGGCTGCTGGTCAGCGCGGAGACGGCGCACGACTTCCAGTTGCACCCCGGCGATCAGGTGCGCCTGCGTCTGACCGACGCGCGGACCGGCCAACTGCGGACGATCCCCTTCCACTTCCAGGGTGTCGTCAAGGAGTTCCCGACGGCCCCGAAGGACAGCTTCCTGGTCGCCAACGCCTCGTACATCGCGCGTACGACGGGCAGCGGCGCCGCCGGGACGCTGCTCGCCGACACCGGGGGCACCGGCCAGCGTCAGGTGGCCGACCTGGCGAAGAAGGCGTTGGGCCCGAGCGCCCATGTCACGGATCTGCCGTCGTCGCAGACCGTCGTCGGCTCCAGCCTGACCGCGGTCGATCTCGCCGGACTCACCCGGGTCGAGCTGGGCTTCGCCCTGGTGATCGGTGCGGCGGCGGGCGGTCTCGTCCTGGCTCTGGGCCTGGCCGAACGGCGTCGCACGCTGGCGCTGGCCTCGGTGCTGGGGGCCAGGGGCCGGCAACTGTCCGGGTTCGTGTGGAGCGAGGCGGCGCTGGTCGCGGTGGCGGGTGGCGCGGCCGGTGCGGTCGTGGGATGGGCCCTGTCGCAGATGCTGGTGAAGGTGCTCTCCGGGGTCTTCGACCCGCCCCCGGACCAGGTGGCGGTGCCGTGGGCGTATCTCGTCGCGCTGGCCGGCATCACCGCGGCCACGCTGGCGGTGGCGGCCTGGGCGGCGGCGCGACACGCACGCAGACCTCCGCTGACCGAACTACGGGAACTGTGAGGCTTCTTGCTCCTCCACCGGTGACGCCGCCAGGAGCCAGGTGAACCGGGGCCGGGGCCGGGGCCGGGAGACGAACAGCCTCCCGCCCTCGGCCTCGGCCAGTGACCGGGCCAGCGCGAGTCCGATCCCGTGGCCTCCGGCGGCCGGTCCGCCCGCCCGCGCGGCCTCACCACCCCGCCGCTCGAAGACACCGTCCGTAGCCGCTTCGGGGATGCCGTCCCCCTCGTCCTCGACATCGACGGCGACGACCCCGGCCGTCTCCTTCGCGTGCACGGTCACCGTGCCCCTGCCGTGCGTCACCGCGTTGGAGAGCAGCACGTCGAGGATCTGCCGGGCGGCCCGCCGCGAGCCGAGCGCCTGCGGCAGGGCGTCGTCGATCCTGATCTCCAGGCGCCGCCCCTTTGCGGCGAGCGGCCCGTGCCAGTCCCCCTCGGCACGGGCGAGCAGGGCCGCGAGGTCGAGCGGCGCCCGTTCGGGTACGTCCCTGGCGAGGGCGAGCAGATCGTCCAGGGTGGTTTCCATGCGTTCGAGCTGCGCCAGGGCCGAGCGGACGGCCGCGCGTGGCCCGGCACCCACACCGGCATCCGCACCGCCCTCCACATCAGCGTCCGGAACATCAGCGTCCGGACCGGCCGCGACGGACATCTCCAGTTCCAGTCGTACGCCGGTCAGTGCCGTACGCAGCTGATGCGAGGCGTCCGCGCTGAACGCCCGCTCCCGGCGCAGGAGTTCATCGATGCGCGCTGCAGCCCGCGCCAGCGCATGGCCGACCGCGTCCGGCTCCGGAAGCCCGGACGGCTCCGCCCTGGCCGTCAGATCGCCGCCCTCCATCTCCCGGGCGACCCCGGCCAGTTCCTCCAGCGGGCGGGCCAGCCGTCTGCTCGACCGTACGGCCAGCAGGGCTCCCCCACCCACCGCGACCGCCGCCGGCGCCAGCATTCCGGCCCAGGTCAGCGCGGCCCGCCGCAAGGGCTCGGAGGCCGGTGAGGCGACCCGTACGACCGCCCGCACCTGCTCCGATCCCCCCACGGGAACGGCCGCGACCAGGCTGTCGCCGATCTCCCGGGTGACGACCCGGCCCGCCTTCGCCTCCCGTACCGGGGCATCACCCGCGCCCGGACCCGCCCCGAGGATGCGGCGGGCGTCGGTCCCGTACACCGCGATGTCCGTACCGGACTCGACGCGCGGCAGCTCGATCGGGTCGCCCGTGGCGGTGATCCGCTCGGGCAGGCTGAGCGCGACCTGTTCGCCCAGCGACTGCGCCTCCCGCTCCTCGTCCTGCTGGTACAGCCGCAGCGCCGCGTAACCGAGCGGCAGCGCGAAGAGCAGCACCGCGCACGCCACGGCGAGAACGGTGGCTCTCAGAATGCGACGACGCACGGCACGCCCTTCCTCCACCTACCGGGCTACGGTCATGGCTTCTCGTGACCGGGCCACGGTCATGGCCCGGTGGGGTCCTCCAGCCGGTACCCGAACTGCCGCAGCGTCGTGATGCGCACCTGGTCGCCGAGCTTGCGGCGGAGGGCGGCCACATGGACGTCGAGGGTCTTGGTGGGGCCGAACCAATTCTCGTCCCACACGTCGCTCATCAGATCCTCCCGGCTCACCGCCTGCCCCGGGCGGACCGCGAGACGCACCAGCAGGTCGAATTCGCGGGGCCTGAGTTCCACCTCGCCCATCGGGGTGGTGCAGCGCCGCGCCGACCGGTCGATCACCAGCGCCCCGACACGGAGGTGAGGTGCACCGCCGTTCGTGTGCGGCGCGGCGCGCCGCAGATGGGCGCTGACCCGAGCCTGGAGTTCGGCGAGCCGGAACGGCTTGGTCAGGTAGTCGTCGGCGCCGCACTCCAGCGCCTGGATCACATCCATTTCCCCGGTACGGGCGGTCAGCACGACCAGCACCGCGTCCGGCGCCCGCTCACGGAGTCTGCGGCAGAGTTCGAAGCCGTCGATGTCCGGCAGCCCCAGATCGGCGAGGAAGAGATCGGCGGCGGGTAGCCGCTCCGTGACGGCGAGGGCGCTCGCGCCGTCGGGGCACCACTGGCTGTCGTGGCCCAGCACCCGCAGGGTGGCGACCAGCCGACTGCCGATCGCCGGGTCGTCCTCGATGACCACGATGCGCGCCACCCCGTCACGCTACCGCGACCGGCCGGCGCCGGTCCGTCCGCACATACTGCTCCGCCCCGGCCACGGCCCGATGGTGTCGCACGCCACCTGAACGGAACCTGAACGCGCTGGGGTGCCCCGTGCGGGTCGGGTAATACTGGCCGGGTGACCGCTGCACGCATTCTCGTCGTCGAGGACGACCACGGCCTGCGCGATGTCCTGGCCCGTGGCCTGCGCGACGAGGACTTCGACGTCGTGACCGCCGTCGACGGCGCCACCGCACTGAAGACCGTCGACGAGTCGGTGCACGCGGTCGTGCTCGACGTGGGGCTGCCGGACTCGGACGGGCGCGATGTGTGCCAGGCGATGCGCGGTGCGGGGGTCACCGTTCCGGTGATTTTCCTCACTGCACACGGCAATCTCACCGACCGGCTCTCCGGGTTCGCCTCGGGCGGCGACGACTACCTGGTGAAACCGTTCCACCTCAGTGAGCTCGCGGCCCGCGTCCGCGCCGTCCTGAACCGCACCGGTCACCACGGCGGCGCCCTCGCCGACAGCGCGGGCTCGATGCGGCTGAACCCGATGAAGCACGAGCTGACGGTCCACGGCCGGCCCGTGGCCCTGACGCCGACCGAGTTCCGCCTGCTGGCGTGCCTGATGTCCGGACCCGGGAGCGTGGTACGCCGCCGGGCCCTGCTGCGGGCGGGCTGGCCGGAGGGGGCGCAGGTCAGCGACAACACCCTGGACCAGTACCTGACCCGCCTGCGCCGCAAGCTCCGCGAGGCGGACAGCCCGCAGACCATCGGCACCGTCCGCGGCATCGGCTACCGCTTCGGCTGATGAACCGCTACTTCACCCCCCGCACCCTCCGCGGTCGCCTCGCCCTGATGGCCCTCGCCACCAGCGCCCTGTGGATCGGCGTCCTGACCACCGTCTTCAACATCACCCTCGACAACCGGCTGCACGCACAGGCCGACGACATCCTGCGCACCCGCGCCGAGGCCGTGGCGGCGACGGTGGACGTGCGCCCGGACGGCCGGCTCGTCGTCCGGGAGCCCACCGAGGACCGGGCCCTGGACGTCGGGGTCTGGATCTTCCAGGGCGACACGGTGGTCGAGAAGCCCCCCACCGCACCCAGCGGCCTGGAGACCCGGGCGGCCCGGCTCGCGGGACGGCGCGAGACGTTCACCGACACCGAGGGCCCCGGGTCATGGCGGCTGTACGCGTTCCCCGTCGACACTCCCGCCCGGCCGGGGCACCCGCCCACGCAGGCCGGCACCGTCGTGAGCTCCGTGAGCCTCGACCCGTACCGCAGCACGGCGGACACCGCCCTGGTCGGGTCGATCGCACTGGCCGTACTCCTGCTCGCCACCATCTATCTGCTGACCCGCCTCGTCGTACGACGGGCCCTGCGTCCCGTCGCCTCGATGAGCGAGCAGGCCAACCGGTGGAGCGCCGCGGGCGCCCCCGAACGGTTCGGTGCCGAGGGCCGGCCCGCCGAACTCGCCGCGTTCGCGACCAGCCTGGACGCCCTGCTGGACCGGCTGGCCGCCGTCCTGCGCCACGAGCAGGAGCAGGCCGCCGAGCTCTCCCACGAACTGCGCACCCCGCTCGCCCGCATCGCCGCCGAAACCGAGTGGCTGACCGGACGCCCGCGCTCCGCGCAGGAGCGGGGGACCTCCCTGGAGGCCATTGCGGGCGCCGCCGCGACCATGCAGCAGATCTGCGACTCGCTGCTCTCGGAGGTCCGTACCCGCAACGCGCAGACCCCCGGCCGCTCCCGCTTCGCCGACATCGCACACCGACTGGCAGAACGCAACGCGACCCTGTTTCCCGCAGCCCCGCCGGTGACCGTCGCGGCGGACGGCACAGCACCGCCCGGCACACCGCCGCCCGACGTGACCATCGGCGTCTCGCAGGACGTCGCCGAGCGCATCCTGACCCCGCTCCTGGACAACGCCCGCCGCTACGCCGCCCACTCGATCACCCTCACCTGCGCGGCGAGCGCGGGCGAGGTCACGGTGTACGTCAGCGACGACGGCCCCGGGGTCCCCGAGGACTTCGCCGCCTCGCTCTTCGAGCCCGGCCGCCGCGCCCACCCCGAGGACGGACACGACGGCGCGGGGCTCGGTCTGGCCCTGGCCCGCCGTCTGGCCAGGGCCGCGGGCGGCGACATCGCGCTGGATACCGCCGCCCCCGGCGCACGCTTCGTCGTCACCATTCCCGCGGGCTGACCTCCCGTGCGCCGCCCGTCTCGGCGACGCCCTCCTCCGCCACATCCCGCCGGGTCCGGGTCAGGAAGACGACCAGGCCGAGGATGACGACGAGGAACAGGAGGCTGGTGCCGACCGTGCCCAGCCCCAGCCCGCCGTCCGCCGTGGGCTGAGACAGGTAGTCGCCCAGCGACGCACCGAGCGGCCTGGTCAGGACGTACGCGATCCAGAACGACCACACCGCGTTGAAGTCCAGCGTGCGGTGCGCGAGCGCCACGGCCGCGATCAGCGCGGCGAACACGACCGCGGAGAGCCAGTACCCCAGGTTCAGCTTCTCCGCCGTGAGGTCGCCCGCGGACGTGCCCAGCGCGAACGTGAACAGGATCGCCAGCCAGTAGAACGCCTCACGGCGCGTCGTCCGGATCGAGTGGATGGACAGCGTCCGCTCGCTCGCGTACCAGGCGAAGAACGTGACGGCGAGCGCCACCGCGAACACCACGGTCGTGGTCTGGAGCGGAACGCCGAGGTTGTCGGTCAGGTTGTCGCTGATCAGCGTGCCGACGACGCTGATCAGGACCACGGACAGCCAGTACAGGCTCGGCACATACTTACGCGCCCGGAACTGGAAGAACAGGGTGACGAGCAGCAGCGCACTCATCAGGTACGAGGTGTTGGTCAGCCCCATGCCCAGGTTGCTGTTGAGCAGATCGGCCGCGGTCTCGCCCACGGTGGTGCACAGCACCTTGATCACCCAGAAGTAGAGGGTTACTTCCGGGACCTTGTTCAGCATCTGCCGCGCCCGGGAGCGTGTGCCGGGCGCATACGTGTCAGTCGTGTCGGTTGTCATGGAACGGCACGCTGGCAGGGTCTCCCTGAAATTTTCCTGACTGCGCACGGCACCCGACTCGCTTGTCGATCAGTGGCCGCACACTCCTCAAGCGATTAGGTCGCTGACCTTGACGTTCTCGGATTGCGAGAACGCCCTTTCGCGTTTGTCCGGGATAGACTCGGCCTCGCCCGTACGCGTCAATCCGTCGCTAACAGGAGAGAACCCTCCCGTGGCCAATGCACTGCAGGAATTGGTGAAGAGCCGGCTGGAGCAGCAGGGCTGGTCCTATGGCGACGTGGCCCGGCGCGGCGGCATTCCGCGGTCCACCGTGCATCATCTGGCCACTGTCGAGCGGGTGACCCGCATGCCTCAGCAGGCCACCCTGGAGGGTCTTGCCAGGGGACTGGAACTGCCCCTGGACTCCATACGCAGAGCGGCCGCCGAGGCCTGCGGGATCCATCTGTACTTCGAGGAACCGGCCCCCACCGCCACCGACCCCGAGGTCGCCACCCTCATCGCCAGCCTCCAACAACTGTCCGTCACCGACCGCCGACACGTCACCGCGCTCGTCGAATCCCTCCTGCGCAACACCTCAACCCCCGACACCGAAACCAACCCCGGATCCGACACCGCCGCCGACCCCGGATCCGACGCAGGCACCGACGCCGACTCCGACTGAGCGAGACTTCCGGACGCTCACCGATCGCTCAGGGCCCGCAGCCAGCTGATCACGGCGTTCACCGTCCGATAGTCGAGCTCGGCGATCCGGGCAACGGCCTGGGCGTCGTTCAGCCGTACGGGAAGGCATGCCGCGTCCAGCGCGCAGTGCAGCATCACCTGGTGCGCCTGAGCGGCCGACAGGTGCTCACCCACGCGCAGGCAGGGACGCAGGAATGCGGAGATGGGCAGCGGGGGTGTCGGGAATGCGGGATGGTCCATGGTCATGCTCCAATTGCTCTCTCACTTACGAAGCCTCGAACGCCCGCCGGCACCCTGGAGGCCGGCCCGGCGCATGAGGAGCTGCACCGTTCCGTGGCTGACCGTGATGCCGTACCCGAGGGCGAGTTCTTCGTGAATGCGCCGGTACCCGTAGGTCCCGTGCGACGCGGTGTGGATCGTGGTGATGACTTCGGTGAGCCAGGAGTGGCGAACGGACCTCGCGGAGGGAGGGCGGGAGCGCCACGTGAAGTACCCGGACTCCGTCACCCCCAGGGCACTCGTGGCGGTCCGCACGGGTAAGCCTTCGCAGACCATCACGTGCACCGCGGCGAATCGCCTTTTGGGGCGGCCGCACCGCACAGCAGCTCGGTCGCGCGTCGGAGGACGGCGAGCTCGGTCTCCAGCTCGGCGATGCGTTTGCGCGCGGCCTTGAGTTCGGACCCGGCGTACGGGACGGACCGCCCGTTCCGGAGGTGCGGCAGGTATCTGCGCCGCCACTGGTAGACCGTCCGCTCCTTGAGGCCGAGCTCGACGGCGACCTTCTTCACGGGCTCGCCCACGGCGAGCAGGTCAAGGGCCCGACGACGCAGCTCGGGTGGGTGGCTCATGGATGTCAGCCCTCCGGGAGACGGGGAGACGAGGTCCGACTCCGGGGCCCGGGGAACGGGTCCCCGAGCCCGGGAGTCGTCGAGGTTCGGTACGGGGCCACAGGCGCCCGCCCGGCCCGACCGGCCGGGCGGTCCTAGTCGATGTGCCGCCGCATGGTGACCGTGGGCGTGAAGCTGCCCGGCGGGCTCACGTTCGCGCCGCGCGGTGCGGCGGCCATCGCCTGCCGGAGCAGGGTCACGACCTCGGCTGCGAGGGAGTCGGTGCGAGCCTTGACGACGTGGATCGCCTCACGGCTGCGCTCCAGTTCGCCCAGTCGCCTCTCCAGCCGGGCGAGTTCGTCCCTGGTCGAGCGGCTCAGGGTGAACGAGTACGGGGTGGAGACGATGAACTGGTAGGCACCGGCGAACGTCTGGCAGCCCTCGCAGTGGTCGTTGACCGCGCGGCTGGTGTTCGCGGCGTTGAGGTGCGTGAGGGCGCCGTTCGTGGTGACGACCTGGAAGGACAGGGCGATTGACCGGCACGGGTTGTCGAGCGAGCAGCCCACGGAGCGGGCGACCGCCCTGTTCCGCGCACCGACGCCGATACGCGTTCCGAGTTCGCGGATCGCGAACTCGTCGTCGTAGTCGAAGCGGTTCCTGGGGGTGGCTTTGGCGTGCGCCTCGTCCATCGCGATGCCGACGTCGCGGGTGACCGTCGATGCGGATGAGGTTGCTCCGGCCGAACTCGCGGTCGTGGCGATGCCTGCCGTGCAGGCGACGGCCAGCATCCCCAACCGTGCGGCAGTGCGGCCGACCTGGCTGGTGCGTGGCTTTCGGTGCGTCACTGGGTGCTCCTTTGCGGACGTACGGGAAGAATCAGGGGTTCTCGATGGGGAGAGGCGGGTGTCAGTTCTCCGGGAGGCCCGGTGACTCCGAGGGGGTCTCCGAGGGGGTCTCCGAGGGCGAGGGGGATCCGGACGACGTGGGGCTCGACGGCTTGGGGGAAGAGCTGACGCCGGCCGACGGCGACGTTGATCCCGAGGCGCGGCCGCCCTTCGGCGTCGGGCTCGTCCGCGTGGGCTTCGGAGTGGTCAAAGCGGGGCTCGCGGACGGGGAACCGCTCGCGCCGGCGGCCTCGCCGGAGACGCTGTCCTCGGGACCGGACTCCGGAGCGGGCGCCTCGGACGGCGAGTCGGCGGGGACGAACGGGTCGGTCGGGGCCGGGCTCGGCCGTCCTTCGGCAGGTGCCGACGGCGTCGGGCGGGCCGTGGGGACGCCGGGCTGGATGATGGGGGTGATAGGTGGCTGCCGCGGGAGCGCCTCGGGGGTCATGCCGGCGAGCCACGCCGCGCAGAGTGCGCCGCCCCCCGCCACCACGCCGCCGCAGACGGCCAGGCGCAGCCAGGTGTTGCCCTCCGTGGCACGGGCGGTGACCTTCACGAGCCGTCCCACCAGGCGCACGGTGAGGTACGCCGCGCCGGCCAGAGGGCAGACGAGCATGAAGCTTCCGACGACGCCGACGAGTCCTGCGGCGATCTCACCGTCGACGAAGGCGAACCAGGTCCCACCCAGCTGCTCCGTCAGGGAGCGCAGGCCGGTGCTGAGCAGACGCGGGAGGTTCCAGAGCATGTAGGCGAGCTCGGCGACGATCAGCGGCACCATGGTCAGCACCCAGACCGTGACGATGATCCTCGCGGGGCGCTTGAGAGCGGCCACCTCCGAAGGCACCGGACGGCCCGGCCACATGCTCCGGAGGATGGGCTTGATCTTGCCGAAGAGGTCGGGGATTCCGGCAAGGTCCCCGAGGATGTAGTAGCCGTCCAACCGGACCGCCGGCAGCAGCTGTTCGAGGATCTCGAAGTGCACCAGGTAGATCGCGGCGAGGAAGAACGGCTGACCGGTGAGGAAGTACGCGCAGGCGAGGCCCAGCACGTACACGATGTTGAAGTAGACCCCGCCCAGGTCGGTCCGGAGCCGGCCGGCCCGCCCGATGCGGTAGACATCGGTGACTTCGGTGTACATCGACGGCCAGATCAGGAAGAGACCGCATCCGATGCATCCGGGCCGCGCGCCACCGTATCTGCACGCCGAGGCATGGCCGAACTCGTGGAAGACCAGCGATGCCACGATCAGCACGAAGACGGCCAGCATCAGCACCGGCTGCTCGAGCACCTGCAGCACCGGCTGAATGGCGCCGTGAACGGCGAAGAGCCAGAAGTCGATGCACAGGGCTGCCAGCAGCACCAGAACCACCACCGGCGGCCGGTGCAGCCACGCGAGTGCCTTCGCGATGCGGGCGACCTGCTGCTCGCGGAATATCACCCGATGGCCCTTGAGGACCAGGAGGAGATCGTTGGTGGGGCCGCGGACCTGGTCGCCCTCCTGGCCGAACGGGACGGTGACGCCGAGCGGTTCGAGCTTCTGCTCGATGAGGTACTCGATGTTGTCCGCGCTGACCTCACGCCCGAAGCGCCCGCTGACCCGGTGCGAGATGGTATCGGTGTTCCGTACACCGTCGATGGCTTCGGTCACCAGGTAGAGCAACCGGGACAGCTGGACCACTTGCCCGTCCCCCCGGCGGACCAGGTACTTGCGCTCCGTGGAGCCGGATCCCTTGTACTCGCCGAGGAGTTGAAGTCCCGCGCCGAGTCGCGGAACGGGAAACAGTATCTCCGTGTACTCGTACGACGGATACGTTTCGTCCGCGTCGCAGGCCACTGCCCCCGCGGGACCGGGGTGAACCCTTTGGCTTTCGGTCACCGCCCTGCTCTTCCTCCCGGGGCGGGCCGCGCCCCCAAGAACGCGGCCCGCACGCTTCCGGGCGTTGTTACTGCCTGATGCTGATGGACTGGTTGGCCTCGGATCCCGCGATGGCGTCCGGGGAGCTGACGTTGGTCGCGAGCGACTCGTTGTGGGCGTTGACGTAGGCGATGTGCTTCGTCACGTTCGTGGTCCTGGCGAAGTTGAACCGGAGCCGGCCCAGGGCCTCGCGACCGGGCAGCAGTTCCGCGGCCGCCTCGGCAATGAGCTGATCGTTGGTCATGGTGAAACCCTTCCGGGAAAGAAGCGCTCGCTACTGGCTGACGTTGATGGACTGGTTGGCCGTGGACGCCGCGATGGCGTCCGGGGAGCAGACGTTGGCCGCGAGCGACTCGTTGTGGGCGTTGACGTAGGCGATGTGCTTCGTCACGTTCGTGGTCCTGGCGAAGTTGAACCGGAGCCGGCCCAGGGCCTCGCGACCGGGCAGCAGTTCCGCGGCCGCCTCGGCGTCCAGCTCTCGAATGCCAAGCATGTGGGGTCCTTTGCATGTAGGGCATGGACGGACGGCGCCCGATCCGAACGCGTCCAGCCATGCCGGACAATCTGTCTGACGAGATTGGACACTAGGGGTGCCGGACCGCCCCGGACAAGCGACTCACACTTTGCGCTCGCCACCGGATACGCAGCACATCCACGAAAACAGCAGGCAGGAGGGGTGACGGGCGAGGCGGCAGTGGATGCCGGCACCCGTCCACCCTCACCCGATCGGCCCAGTCCGGCGCATCCCGACCGGCAACCCCCTGGCCTTCGATGGCTATTCTCTCGTCGCTCCGGGCGGGTGGACCGCCCGGTTCCTCCGCGAGAGGGGTGCACGTGCTTGTCGTTCCAGAAGCCGGCGCGACCGCCGTCGTCCGCGACAGGACAGGAGAGCCGATCGTGCTGCTCTCCGGCGAACTCCCGGCAGCTCTCACCCCCTCCGGCGTGAACGATCTGCTGAACCTGGCCGCCGCCGTGCTCGATGCCGAGGAACTGGCACTCTTCCGCAGCTGCCTCGCGGCACTGCGCTGCGGCGAAAGACTCGAGGAAAGACGTATTGAGGTGAGCGGCGCCATGCTGACCATCTACCGCAGCTGACCACGGACCCGCCTGCGCAGAACACGGGGCAAAATGCCGTTCGAACCGGGGATTCCCGCAGGCCGGCCCCGCCTCGAACGGCAAAGCACATGAATTCTTCAACGCATAACACGGTGCACCCCCGAATCCTTTCAGCACATCCGTCCAAGCCCGCAACCAGCCAACAACACACCGCAGTCGAGTAACCCTGGCGGGTGTTTGCCGGCACCACATCCGCAATTTTTTGAAACATCACGAAGAAGAGCTCGGAGCTGGTTTTCAGCACATCTTGAGCAGAAATCGGCAATGCGCCGACAAGCCCCCACGGCCCGATTACTCGATGGAATCGACTGCAGGCTCAGAGTAATGTCCGGAGGGCCAGCAGGAAATCAATTCGAACCAAGGAGAAACGTAGTGAGAGCATTCGCGCGGGCCGCTGCGACGGCGACCCTGGCCGTGACCGCAATCGCCATTCCTCTGACGGGCACGGCCATGGCCGCCCCAGCCCATTCGCCGGTGCAGGTGCACAGCGTTCGCCACTTCGACTTCCGGTGCGTCGACTTCGACCACCGGCGACTCGGGCACAACGACTGGGACCACCGCGGGAACCGCTGGGCCGATGACTGCCGCAACCGCTCGGACCACCGGGGCGCGCACCGTTGGCACTGGAACTACGGCTACGGGAGCTACCGCGACTACAACGGATACGGAGGGGACTACACGAGGGACTGCTATCGCCGCCGCTGAGTCGGCTTGAGCAGGCTTGCCCCGGGCCTTGCTCCGGATCTTGCTCGGATCGGAACCGAGCGTGGGCTCCCGGGAGAACTCCCGGGAGCCCACTGCTGTTCCGTGGTCAGCTGCGGTAGATGGTCAGCATGGCGCCGCTCACCTCAATATGTCTTTCCTCGAGTCTTTCGCCGCAGCGCATTGCCGCGAGGCAGCTGCGGAAGAGTGCCAGTTCCTCGGCATCGAGCACGGCGGCGGCCAGGTTCAGCAGATCGTTCACGCCGGAGGGGGTGAGAGCTGCGGGGAGTTCGCCGGAGAGCAGCACGATCGGCTCTCCTGTCCTGTCGCGGACGACGGCGGTCGCGCCGGCTTCTGGAACGACAAGCACGTGCACCCCTCTCGCGGAGGAACCGGGCGGTCCACCCCACCCGCAGGGGACGAGAGTAGCCCCAATCAAGCCTATTTCTTGCCTGATCTACTGTTTCGCCAGGACATATGCATGTCTGGATATGCAATGGGCGCCGCCGACCCCAAGTCCCCGATCTCCATGGCCACATGAGGCACAGGCAGCCCCGCAGGCCGTGGGCACGTCATGGGACACCGACCGGGGACACCAACCGCACGCGACGGCCGGCCACCGATCAAGAGCGCTCGCGGGAAACGGAGTCGTCGTCGGTGCCTGCGTCGGATCCGGGGTCGGCGGCGGTGTCGGATCCGGGGTTGGTTTCGGTGTCGGGGGTTGAGGTGTTGCGCAGGAGGGATTCGACGAGCGCGGTGACGTGTCGGCGGTCGGTGACGGACAGTTGTTGGAGGCTGGCGATGAGGGTGGCGACCTCGGGGTCGGTGGCGGTGGGGGCCGGTTCCTCGAAGTACAGATGGATCCCGCAGGCCTCGGCGGCCGCTCTGCGTATGGAGTCCAGGGGCAGTTCCAGTCCCCTGGCAAGACCCTCCAGGGTGGCCTGCTGAGGCATGCGGGTCACCCGCTCGACAGTGGCCAGATGATGCACGGTGGACCGCGGAATGCCGCCGCGCCGGGCCACGTCGCCATAGGACCAGCCCTGCTGCTCCAGCCGGCTCTTCACCAATTCCTGCAGTGCATTGGCCACGCGAGGGATTCTTCCTTCCGACACATCGGCTGACCACAACTCCTGAAACCGGCTTGCGGCGAGGCACCGGACACGCTAGCGTCCAACAAGTCCGGACGGTCCGTCCGAAAACATTGGACGCCTTGCTTCGTGGGTGCCCTGCTGCCGCAACTCGACCCACGGGTTCAACGCTTCGCGCCCGGGGCGGGTCACGGCCCGGCGCGGTTCACCCTTTCCGGCGCCCTTGCGCGCCGAACGGCGCCCGGCAGCAGGACGGCGCCCCTTCCCCGACCGACACCCTCACGGCAGCCGCCCCTCCCGGTTGACCTCCCTGACCCTGGCCCGCAGCACTTCCCCGAGCGGGGCCGGGCGCAGCGACTCCGGCGGACAGTCCCACTCCTCCCCGCCGCCCGGAGCCCGCAGTTGTACGTACGGCCCGACGCGCCCCATCACGCGCCCCACCCGCCCGTCCCGGGTGTCCACCGCGAACGACCCGGGCTCCGGCCCGCACGGCTCAAGCGCCTCACCCGTCATGACCGGCCAACCCCTGCGCCTCCAGCACCACACTCAGCCGCAGCGCCGTGTCGAGGTTGCACCGGCCGAGGTCCACCAGCGGCGACGCCGATTCGCTCCCCGCACACGTCACCGGGTCGACCCGCAGCGAAGGCAACGTGATCCCCACCCCCGAGAACCCCTCCTTCAGCCGCGCCACGGCGTCCTCCGCCGCCCGCACTCCGCCCTCTGCCGCCCTGCGCCGTTCCTTGATGGTCATGCCCCATCCCTTTCCACGCTGAGTAATGACAATGCATACCCAGCGTGTCCAACGCGCGGCCGGCCTGGAAGGGGCGCAGAACCAACAAACGCACGTGTGTCACCGGGAGTTGTCATGCCAGGCCCCAAGAAGTCCTTGGGCTTCGAGGCGCGTCCTGGCGCGCGACAGCGCTATGTGTGCCAGGGCGTCAGGTGTTCCTCGGCTCCAGCATGCGAGTCAGGAGGTTGCGGGTGGCCCGCTGGACCTGTGGGTTGATGTGTTCGGAGTCGTTGAGGGCCAGTGGCCAGTGGAAGGTCCCGGCGACGAAGACGAGCGTGCCCTGTTTGTTCTCGCACAGGCTGGTGTTCTGGACGGTGCGGCCGCGGCCCCAGCTGTCGACGTACGGGGACGCGGAAAGCAGCGTCTGCCGCCCGTCGGGGCGGGGCATGGACGGGTCGAAGCCGTCGGCCTCGACGGCGATCAGGTCCGGGATCTCGTCGCCGTCCCGCAGGCCGGTGCCCGACCAGAACCAGTGACTGCTTTCGCGGACCACGAGCGGCACGGGGGCCTTGAGGATGCCGTTGTACTGCACGCCCAGCAGCCCTTGTTCCGCCTTGCGGTGCCGTTTGCCGAGGTGGCGCCAGCGCACGGTGGGCCCGGCTGTGCCGGGTTCGGGGTCGGGGGCTTCCTTGTAGCAGGTCACCACGCGGTCCGGCTGTCCCTCGGCATTGGGTTCGAGGCGTATGTGGAAGTAGATGTTGTTCGAGGCGAGGAAGGCGAGATGGGTCCCGGCTCCGACCGCTTCCTCCGCGCAGTCGCGCATGCCTTCGGACCAGTATTCGTCGTGCCCGGAGAACACGATGGCGGTGTACTTCGACGGGTCGATCCGTCCGTCGTGCAGGTCAATGCTGCCGGCGTAAGTGATGTCGTAACCGACGCTCTCCGCCCATCGTGCGGCGCTGGTGTCCATGTCGAACCAGCGAGGCAGACCGGCCTGTGCATAGGGCCGGTCGAACGACACCTTTAAGGCGCGTTCGGCATTTCCGCCCACCTCGCCCTCGGGGGTGTAGCCCTTGTACAGGTTCTTGCCGGTGCGTCCGTCGAGCGGCCAGATGTTGTAGGCCTGGTACGTGGTGAAGGGGACGACCATCAGGATGTCGGAACGGCGGGCGGTGTCGCGTACGACGAAGGGTGTGTAGCTGCGATGGCCGTCCTCGGACGTGAACACGGCCAGGTATATCCCTGACACCCAGGTGTTCGGTATGTCCAGGGTCCAGGAAGCCGGCCAGTCGCAGGCGATGAGCCCGGTGGCGGCATCCGCACTCGGCTTGGCCTGGGGATCCACGGCCACTGGCTCACTGGTCGTCAGGTGCCGTGCGCCGGCGCCCCCGTAGTGCCCGACGCGGTATATCGCCACCGTGCACTTCTGGGCGATGTGGGACGCCAGGTGGAAAGCGATGGACTCACCATGCTCCACCGACGTCTTCGACGCGAAGCCCTGAATCTGGGCCAATATGTCCGTGACACCGCTCGTGCCGCCACGGCCCAGTGCCCACCCGTCGGAACCGGCCGCACGGTTCTCCCGGACCACGGGGTTGTTCCCGGTACGTGCCGCCGGTCTTCGCACAAGTGGCGCGGCTTCTTCACCACGCAGCTGATATCCGGCAATCGCCACCGCACCGAGCCCCACAGCCCCGAGTGCAGCCCGACGGGACACCTTTGACACAGAGCACGCTCCGAGACCTGGACGCCAGGCCTCGTGCCTCACGCGTCGTGACGCGCTTGACCGGTGAACACCGAACTCCCTGCGTGCTTCCCGTCAGCGATCACTCATCGTATGGATGTGATGGCGAGGAAACGTGGATGCGGGGAAAATGTGATGGGCCGCACTTTGATGATTCGCCGGCTACATCGGGGCGAGACCCCGCAGCTGCTCACCGGTTTTGCGAACGTACGGTCAGCCTGGGCGGGCCACTGGTTGTCAAATAATCGGACTCTCGGCTCACGGGCCAGGCTCCTCGATCGGGTGAACGTTCCCGGCCACCAACGTGATTCGGGTCCCGAGCGACTCCTCAGAACGCAATCATTCGGCCGTGATCTCATCAAACCGGACGTCTCACCGTCCCAAGTCACTGCTCCCGGCCGGGCTCGGCGCACTCGCCGTGCTGACCCTGCTTCCGGCGATCCCGGCCACCGCCGCACCCGCGAAGGACTCCTCGTCGCGCGTCGCCGCGTACGCGTCGCCCCGCGTGGTGACAGCCGCCGAGCGCAGGACCTCCGCGTATCTCGACTCGTTGCGGAACAGGCCCGAGAGGCTGAAGTCCTTCTTCAGGGCGCTGCCCAAGGGGGGCGACCTCCACAACCACCTCTCCGGCGCGGTCACCACCGAGTACCTGATCAAGCTCGCGACCGAGAACGGCCTGTGCATCGACGCGACGATGACGGCGGTCGCGCCGCCCTGCGGACCGGGCACGAGGCCCGCAGCCGACGCGCGGACCGACGCCGCGTTCAAGCGGGAGATCATCCGGGCCTGGTCGATGCAGGACTTCCCGGCCGGTCAGTCCGGGCACGACCACTTCTTCGACACGTTCAACAAGTTCGGCATGGCGACCTGGTACGCCCGCGGCAAGATGCTCGCCAACGTGGCCAACACCGTCGTCGAACAGAACCAGTTCTATCTGGAGACCATGGTCTCCCCCGCGTCGGACAGCGCCAAGGCGCTTGCCGAGTCCGTGGGTTACGACGCCGACCTGGCGGCGTTCCACCGCAAGCTGCTGGCCGACGGGAAGCTCGACCGGGTCGTCGACGAGGCGGTGCAGGAGGCGGACGACAGCAACGTCCAGTTCCGCAAAGCCGCGCACTGCGACACCGCGCGCCCCGACCCGGGCTGCCGGCTCCCCGTCAGGTGGATCTCCCAGGTGTCCCGGGGCAGTTCCCCGGCACGGGTGTTCACGCAGATGGCGCTCGGCATGCGGCTGGCCGAGCGCGACCCGAGGTTCGTCGCCGTCAACCTCGTACAGCCCGAGGACTGGGACAGCTCGCTGGCCAACTACAGCCTCCAGATGCGGATGCTGAAGTACCTGCGCGGCCAGTATCCCGGCGCTCACCTCACCCTGCACGCCGGCGAGTTGGCCCCCGGATTGGTCAAGCCCGAGGACCTGACGTTCCACATCCGCGAGGCCGTGCTCGTCGCCGGAGCCGAACGCATCGGACACGGCGTGGACCTGGTCCACGAGGACGACTGGCGGCAGCTCGCCCGGACGATGGCACGGCGCAAGATCGCAGTCGAGGTGCCGTTCTCCAGCAACAAGCAGATCCTCGGTATCGCGGGCGCCGACCACCCGTTCAACGCGTACCGCCGCTACGGCGTTCCGGTGGTCCTGGCCACGGACGACCCGGGGGTCTCGCGGATCGACATCAGCCACGAGTACCAGTACGCGGCCAGGACGTACGGCCTGCGCTACACCGAACTGAAGGACCTGGCGCGCGCCTCGCTGGAGTACGCGTTCCGCAACGGCCGCAGCCTGTGGGCCACCGGCTCCGCCCCCTCCGGCTACCGCCTGGTCGCCGCCTGCAAGGGCAACCGGCCGGGCACCGCCCACCCGAGCGCCCGCTGCGCCCGCTACCTCGCCGACAACCCGAAGGCGGCGACCGAGTGGCGCCAGGAGACGGCCTTCGCCACGTTCGAGGCCCGTCACCGGTAACCGCGCACCGCACAGGTCAGCACACGTCAGGGCCCGGGGCTTGAGCCCCGGGCCCTGACGTCTGAGAAGCCACCCCGTGCCCGTGAGGCCCGTGATAAGCCCGTGCACGTTGCCGGGTAAAGTGCGGCTGTGACCTCGGATTCTTCAGTGCAGCGGATCGAGGACATCCTTCGTGCTCGGATCGTGTCGGGGCAGTACGCGTCAGGAGCGAGGCTTCCGGCAGAGCGTGAGCTGGCTGCGGATTTGAGTGTCAGTCGGATGACGCTGCGCCAAGCGGTGGAGTCGCTGCAGTTCCGGGGCCTTGTGAAGCGACGCCCTGGCCGTGCCGGGGGGACCTTCGTCTCCGCCGGGGCCCCGGTACTTGAACTCGCCTCCATGGTGGGCTTGGTCCAGCAGCTTGCCGTGGAGGGGGTCGAGGTCGTATCGAAAATCCTCGACGCGGAGAGTGTGCAGGCGTCGCCCGAGGTCGCGGCCGCGCTCGGGCTGGCGGTCGGGGACGAGGTGCATCATCTGTGGCGGCTTCGGTTCGCGGATGACGAGGCGGTCGCGATCGAGGATTCGTGGTTTCCGGGGGTGCTCCTGCCGGGGTTCCCTCTCTCGCGGATCACGGGTTCGGTGTATGCGGTGCTGGCAGAGAACGGTTCCGCGCCGGTCCGGAAGGTCGAGGACCTGCTGCCGGCTGTCACCTCGGTCGAGGAGCGGGAGCTGCTGGGCGTGGGTGCCCGTAATCCAGTACTGCGGGTGGTGCGTACCTCCTACCGGTCGGACGGCCGGGCGGTCGAGTACTCGCACGACGTCTATCGGACGGATGCCCTGCGCGTGCGCGTGACCAGCGGGACTGCGCCGGAGCTCTAACGGGCGAGCGCTGCGAGTTCGCCGACGGGGTAGGTGCCCTCGGGCGCGCTGTGCGCGAGCGGTCCGACGAGGATGCACGCCATGCCTGCGGCGTGTGCGGCGCCGATTCCCGCACGGGAGTCCTCGAAGACGACGGTGTGCTCAGGAGACACGCCCAGAAGGGCGGCTCCGCGCAGGAAGCCTTCCGGGCTCGGCTTTCCGACGGAGACGTCCTCGCAGCACACCGTGGCCTTGATGACGCGGTCCAGGCCGGTCGAGGCGAGGGCCGGTTCGAGGAGCCGCCGCATGGTCCCGGTGACCACGGCGACCTCGACGCCCGCCCGTGTCAGGGCCTCAACGAGTCGGACGTGCTCGGCAGGGATGCGCGGTCGTTCGGACACTTCGCGCGCGTAGGCCGCACACATGTGGTCGAGGATCCGGTCGGCGAGGCGCGCGTCGCCGCGCGAGAGCGCGGCGCAGATCTCGAGGTCGCTGATGCCTACGAAGCGACGCTCGTACTCGTCCCATCCCAACTCGATGCCGCACAGCTCCCTGGCCGCGTCCGCATACAGCAGCCCGACAAGGTCCTCATCGAGGGAGAGCGTGCCGTTGAAGTCGAACAGCACGCCGTGCGCCCCGCGGAGCACGGCGAGGGCGGCGTCGAGGTCGATGGTGGGGGCTGGCATGGGGCTCCTTCGCCTCTGAGGCCTGGCTGTGGCGCGAGCGAGCATAGCAGTTTTCGGTCTAGACCAAAGTTTGCCGGCTGTTCGCCTTGACAACGGCCACTGGTCACGGTCGGCGAACAGCATGGTGGCGGGCGATCAGCTCACCTTCCGTCCGAGAGAACGGCGTCACCATGTCCAAGCTGTCCGAGTTCAGCCCCTCCCGCCGCAGTCTGCTGCGCCTGTCCGCACTCGGCCTGGGGGCGGCCGCCATCGGATCACTTGCCGGGTGCTCCAGCGGCTCGTCCGCCGGTTCGCGGAAGACTGTCGGAACGTCCTTGGCCGAAATCACCGAGCTCGCGAAGAAGGAGGGCAAGGTCCAGCTCATCGCCCTGCCGGACACGTGGGCGAACTACAAGGGGCATCTGGAGAAGTTCCACGCCAAGTACGGCATCGCGACCCCTGTCGCGTCGCCGGACGCTTCTTCTGCGGAAGAGATCAAGGCCGTCAAGACCCTTCTCGGGCAGGCTTCCCAGCCGGACACGATCGACATCGGCTACTCCTTCACGAAGCCCGCGGCCGACCAGGGACTGATCGAGGCTTACAAGCCGAGCAACTTCGACAAGATCCCGGCCGGCCTCAAGGACCCGAACGGCCTGTGGGTCGGCGCCTACTACGGGGTGGTCTCGATCGGCGTCAACACCAAGACCACCCGGCGCCCGGCGAGTTTCGAGGATCTCAAGCGCCCCGAGTACAAGGGCAAGGTGGCGCTCCCGGGCGACCCGCGGACCGGCGCCGGCTCCATCGCCGCGGTGTTCGCCGCCGCCATTGCCTACGGCGGTTCGGCGGATGACATCACGCCCGGAATCGAATACTTCGCGGACCTCGCCAAGCGTGGCAACCTCGTGATCATCTCCGAGACGTCCACCGGGCTCGCCTCCGGACAGGCGGCCGTCGTCTTCGACTGGAACTACAACTTCACGGGCATGAGCGCCGAGATGAAGCGCAGCGGCGTGGACCTCGAATTCTTCGTCCCGGCCGAGGGCGTTTTCGGCACGTACTACGCGCAGCCCGTCACGAAGGCCTCGCCGCAGCCGAACGCGGCGCGCCTGTGGATCGATTGGCTCACGAGCGACGAGGGCTCCGAGCAGTTCGCCCTCGGTGGCGCGGTGCCCGCGCGCTTCACCGAGCTGGCGCAGGCCGGCAAGCTGTCCAAGGAAGCGCTGGCCGGCCTTCCGTCGCCGGAGATCCTCCGCAAGGTGTCGTTCCCGACCATCGAGCAGGGCCAGAAGGCCGCCAAGCTCGTGACCGACACCTGGGCTGCGAAGGTTCGGGTCTGATGGCGGGTACGAAGGCCGCAGCCCTCGGGCTGCGGCGCCCGGTCGTGGGCACCCTGCCCTATTTCGTATTCCTCATGGTGTTCCTGGCCCTGCCGGTCGGGGCGAATGTGCTCCAGGCATTCAACGTCTCCGGGGCGTGGTCGACCGAGTCGGTGGCCCGGGTCTTCGAGCCCCAGTACTTCGACGCTTTCGTCCTGACCACGAACCTGTCCCTGCTGACGGCTGTCGTCGGCGGCGCGGCCGGCCTCGTCCTTGCCTGGGCGCTGGTCGGGGCGGACCGTCCGCGGTGGCTGAAGAACCTGGTCATGTCCTATGCGGCCATGGCCTCGCAGTCCGGCGGCGTGCCGCTGGCGTTCTCCTTCATCGCCACGATCGGCGGGCAGGGTCTCCTGACCTGGCTGCTGCCCGGTCTGTTCCAGGGAATCCGCCTTGACTCGTTCCTGGCCGTCGCACTGGTCTACCTGTACTTCCAGATTCCGCTCATGGCTGTGCTGATGCTGCCCGCGCTCGCGGGCCTGCGCCGCGAATGGCACGAGGCCGCGACCACCCTTGGCGCCACCGGATGGAGGTACGCGAAGGACATCGCCCTGCCCGTGCTCGCCCCCTCGCTCGGCGGGGCCCTGCTGCTGCTCTTCGCCAACGCGTTCTCGTCGTACGCCACCGCGTACGCCCTGGCCGGCGGCAGCCTGAATCTCGTACCGCTGGTCATCGGGTTCTTCATCTCCGGGAACGTGATGATCGACGACTCGTTCGCAGCCGCCCTCGCCACGGTCATGATGCTCGTCATCGTGGTCGCGATGAGCGCGCGGGCGCTTCTCGAGCGAAGGAGCCGAGCATGGCTCAGCCACTGACGTCCCGCGGCCGGAGCGCGCTGCGCACCACAGTTCTGGCCGTCGCCCTCATCGGATTCCTCGTGCCCGTGGCCGGAGCCGCAGTCTTCGGGTTCACGGTTCCGGGCAAGTCCGGCGTGACGCTCGACAATCTCGCCACCATCTTCACCGCGGCGGGCGCCAGCGAGGCGCTGAGCACGACGGCGATGCTCGCCGTCCTGTCCACCCTCGCGACGCTCGGGCTGCTGCTGCCGACGCTGTTGGTCCTCCATCTGCACGGATCGGCCAAGCTGCGTCACCTGGCGGAGTCGCTCTCGCTGCTCCCGCTGGTGGTGCCCGCCGTGACGCTGGTCTCCGGGGCCGGGCTGTTCTTCCGAGCCACGATGCCCGGATTCCTGGTCTCGCCGCTCTCGCTGGTGCCGTTCTACGTGGTGCTGTGCCTGCCGCTGGCGTACCGCGCCCTCGACGCCCAGATGCGCTCGGGCAATCTGCCCACCCTCTGGGCGGCGAGCAGCTCGCTGGGCGCAGGAAGCCTCCGCACCCTGGTACGCGTCGTGCTGCCCCTCATGCGCACCGCGCTGCTGTCCGCCTCGCTCATGTGCATCGCGCTCGTGCTCAGTGAATTCGCCGTGGCCTCCCTCCTGCTGCACTTCACGCTCCCGGTCTACACCGTGCAGGCGGGCGCCGACTCTCCGCGGGGCGCCGCCGCCCTGTCCTTCCTGACCATGATGCTCACGTGGCTGCTCCTGTCGGGCATCTCGTGGCTCGCCCAACGACAGAAACGAACCGAAACATGAGTTCCCTCGATGCCCTTGGTGCGGCCCGCTCGGCGGGCACCGAAGCCCGTCCGGGGCACGTCTCGCTGGCCGCGGTCCGCAAGGCCTACGCCGGCCGGACCGTGCTCGACGACCTGAACCTGGACCTCGTCCAGGGCGAGATGGTGGCGCTGCTCGGCCCCTCGGGCTGCGGCAAGACCACCACCCTGCGGATCCTGGCCGGGCTGGAGCGGCCCGATGCCGGACGCGTCACCATCGCCGGCAGTGACGTGACCACGGCACCTGCGCGCTCACGCAACATCGGCGTCGTCTTCCAGAACTACTCACTCTTCCCCCACCTCTCCGCCCGCGAGAACGTCGCCTACGGGCTGCGCATCCGGCGCATGGACCGCCGCGAACGCGCACAACGGGCCGAGGAGCTCCTTGAGTTGGTCGGGCTCGCCGAGCACGGCGCCAAGTTTCCCCACCAGCTCTCCGGCGGGCAGCAGCAGCGTGTCGCCCTGGCCCGCGCCCTCGCGATCCAGCCCCAGCTGCTCCTGCTCGACGAGCCCCTCAGCGCCCTCGACGCGAGCGTCCGCGGGCGCCTGAGGGACGAGATCCGCCGGATCCAGCGCCAGGAGGGAATCACCACGCTGATGGTCACCCACGATCAGGAAGAGGCGCTCACCATGGCCGACCGGGTGGGAGTCATGCTCGACGGGCGCATCGAACAGCTGGCCACCTCCGAAACCCTCTACAACGAACCCGAGACACCGTTCGTCGCGCAGTTCGTCGGCGTCGTCAACCGCATCCAGGGACTGGTGGAGAACGGCCGGATCACCGTGCTCGGAGCCGGCCTCCAGATCGCCAACCGCGACCCCGTCACCTCGGCCCGGGCAACCGCCCTGATCCGCCCCGAGGACATCTCCGTGAAGCCCGCCGGAGCCGGGGATACCGCAGGAGTCGTCGTCGAGCACATCCTGCGCGGGCCCCTCAGCTCGCTCGTCGTACGCCAGGGCGCCCATGACCTCCGGGTCGACCTGGCCACGCCGACGGCCTGTTCCTACCCCGTGGGCACCCGCGTGGCCCTCGGCGTCACCCGCACCCGCACCATCGTAGAAAGCTGAACCACCCATGCCCACTCGATCGACATCGTCCCCTGCCCGAACCCGCGTCCTCCTGATCGGCATCGACGGACTCCGCTGGGACCTGTGCGCCGACTCACCTGCCGCTCCCACGCTCCGCGCCATGGCAGGCGAAGGACACCTGATGCCCATGACCATGGAAGTGCCGACCATCTCCGGACCGGGCTGGTCCTCGATCCTCACCGGGACCACCCACTCCCAACACGGCGTCCAGGACAACACCTTCATCGGCCACCGGCTCCACCACCACCCCGACCTGCTGTCGCGGGCCTACTACCAGGATCAGAACACCCGGACGTTCGCAGCGGCCGGATGGCCCCCGCTGGTCTCCCCGGACGACCTGGGCCCGGTCATCCACCAGCGCACGGAACAGCAGAAAGCCGGACTGCACACCGTCGTCGCCCGTGACGGCGAGGTGCACGGCTACATCCGGATCGACGCCGAAGTCGCCGACTTCTCAAGGGAAGCGCTCGCGTCCCAGCAGGCGCCGGACGTCTCGTTCGTCTACTTCTGCGACGTGGACGACGCCGGTCACATCTACGGCGCACTGACCGAGGAATACCAAGCGGCGCTCGGCCGCGTCGACCGTCACGTGGCCAGGCTCACCCACGCCGTACACGCCCGCGCGAACGAGCACGGGGAACACTGGCTCGTCGTGGTCGTAGCCGACCACGGCCACCGCGACGAAGGAGGCCACGGCGGCGACACCCCCGAGGAGCGCACCTCGTTCATCCTGCGCTGGTCGCCGACCCTGCCCCTGAGCGCATGGCCGGACGAGGTCGCCCCACACGAACTGCTCGACCTGATCCTCGCGGAACGGGAACTCGTCCGGTAAGCGGTCGGCGCCGAGCGCCCGGAAAGCTCGGAGCATCACCGCACGTTCGCGCGCCCGCGGGGATGCCTGATCGTTTGTGAGTGGCGGGTGGCGGCCTGGACTTCGACCCGCTCGATCCACGGGCGCTCGCCAAGGGCATAGGACGGGAGCCTCCCTCCCGAGCTCACCGGGTGTCCGAAACCGGCTCCCACCTGGGAGTGGTTTGATCCACTTTCCCCATTTGGTCGCTACGCTGCGTGTCCATCTCGGCGCACATCGTAACCAATCGACCGAAAGGGGACGCCCCATGTCCGAACCGACCCGCGAGCAAATCGTCTCGGAGCTCCACCGCAAGCCCGCCATCACCCTGGCCCCCGGCCCCCGCCTGGAAGCCGAGCCGCACGGTGCGCTCCCGTTGCCGCCCAGCACCGTGTGGGACCTGCCGGGCGGCACCGCGTGGGTCTACTACGGCGAGGGGAACCCGGGCCTCGTACGACCCGTGATCTTCGCCGACGGATTCAACACCGGGCCGAGCAGCCTGGACTTCTCCTGGGAGGTCATGGAGTTCGGCGACTACGCGCTCATCAGCGAACTGCGCCGCCGTGGACACGACGTCATCCTGCTCGGCTTCCACGAACGCAGTGCATCGATTCTGGACAACTCCGTCACCGCGCAGGCGGCAGTCATGCAGGCCGTCATGGAGCGGCAGGGCGACACACCGCTGGCCGTCGGCGGGTTCAGCATGGGCGGGCTCGTCACCCGGCACGCGCTGGCCAAGATGGAGAGCCGGCGCATCGACCACCAGACCGCGCTGTACTTCTCGTACGACAGCCCGCACCGCGGCGCCTGGATCCCGATCGCGCTCCAGGCGTTCGCGCACTACATCCGCGATCTCGACAGCCGGTTCTACGACCAGATCAACAGCCCCGCCGCGCGTCAGCTGCTGTGGCGGCACATCGCGAAGTGGGACGGGACGCCGGACCGGAGTGCCGAGCGCGCCGCGTTCCTCGCGGAGATGGCGGCCGTCGGCGAATGGCCGCGGCGGCCGCGGCTGATCGGTGTCGCCAACGGCGTGGCCGACGGCACCGGCACCGACGTGCGGGCGGGCGAACTGGCCCTGGAGGGCAAGGGCCTGTCGGTCGTCGGCACCAAGCTCTACACCCAGTCCCCCGGCGACGAGGAACTCGTCGCGAAGCTGCGGGTGGTGACGCTCAAGACCAACGAGGTGCATACGTCCGGACTCCCGTCGATCGATGGCGCACCCGGCGGCTCGCTGGAAGGCTTCGGCATCCTCGCCGACGCCTTCAACGCCCTCAACCCCATCCTCGGCTTCAAGACCGACGTACGTATCCGCTCGCACTGCTTCGTACCGGCGGTCAGCGCGGTCGACATCCGCGATCTGGACACGGACGAGGAGCTGTACGCGGACATCTCCTCGCTCCCGGAGGAGGAGAGCGGGCTGGACGAGTTCAAACTCGCGTCCCGCAACGAGGGGCACACCCTCGTGACGGAGGAACTCAGCACCTGGCTCCTCGACCGGCTGCCGTAACGACGACGGACCGCAACGGACTGCGACAGACACCGACGAAACGACATCGACCCCCGGGACCTGTCGGTCCCGGGGGTCGATGTGGCAGAGCTGTACAGGAACTACCGATCCGTCAGGATCAGAAGTCCATGTCACCGCCCGGCATGCCGCCCGGGGCGGCCGCGGCGGCCTTCTCCGGCTTGTCGGCGATGACGGCCTCGGTGGTGAGGAACAGCGCGGCGATGGACGCGGCGTTCTGCAGGGCGGAGCGCGTGACCTTCGCCGGGTCGAGAATGCCCTCGGCGATCATGTCGACGTACTCGCCGGTCGCGGCGTTCAGACCGTGGCCGACGGCCAGGTTGCGCACCTTCTCGACGACGACGCCGCCCTCAAGACCACCGTTGACGGCGATCTGCTTCAGCGGGGCCTCCAGCGCCAGCTTGACGGCGTTGGCGCCGGTCGCCTCGTCACCCGAGAGCTCCAGCTTCTCGAAGACGGCCGAGGCCTGGAGCAGAGCCACGCCACCACCGGCGACGATGCCCTCCTCGACGGCGGCCTTGGCGTTGCGCACCGCGTCCTCGATGCGGTGCTTGCGCTCCTTGAGCTCGACCTCGGTCGCGGCACCGGCCTTGATGACGGCCACGCCGCCGGCCAGCTTCGCGAGGCGCTCCTGGAGCTTCTCGCGGTCGTAGTCCGAGTCGGAGTTCTCGATCTCGGCACGGATCTGGTTGACGCGACCCTGGACCTGGTCGGTGTCACCGGCGCCGTCGACGATCGTCGTCTCGTCCTTGGTGATGACGACCTTGCGGGCGCGGCCGAGCAGGTCGAGACCGGCGTTCTCCAGCTTGAGGCCGACCTCCTCGGAGATGACGGTGCCACCGGTGAGGATGGCGATGTCGCCGAGCATGGCCTTGCGGCGGTCACCGAAGCCCGGGGCCTTGACGGCAACGGACTTGAAGGTGCCACGGATCTTGTTGACGACCAGGGTCGACAGGGCCTCGCCCTCGACGTCCTCGGCGATGATCAGCAGCGGCTTGCCGGACTGCATGACCTTCTCCAGCAGCGGAAGGAGGTCCTTCACGTTGCTGACCTTGGAGTTCACGATCAGGATGTACGGGTCGTCGAGCGACGACTCCATGCGCTCCATGTCCGTGGCGAAGTACGCCGAGATGTAGCCCTTGTCGAAGCGCATACCCTCGGTGAGCTCCAGCTCCAGACCGAAGGTCTGGGACTCCTCGACGGTGATGACGCCTTCCTTGCCGACCTTGTCCATGGCCTCGGCGATGAGCTCGCCGATCTGGGTGTCGGCGGCGGAGATGGAGGCGGTCGAAGCGATCTGCTCCTTGGTCTCCACGTCCTTGGCCTGCTCCAGGAGGGCGGCGGAGACGGCCTCGACGGCCTTCTCGATGCCCCGCTTGAGGGCCATCGGGTTGGCACCCGCGGCGACGTTGCGCAGGCCCTCGCGGACGAGAGCCTGGGCGAGAACGGTGGCGGTGGTCGTACCGTCGCCGGCGACGTCGTCCGTCTTCTTGGCGACCTCCTTGACCAGCTCCGCACCGATCTTCTCGTACGGGTCCTCCAGCTCGATCTCCTTGGCGATGGACACACCATCGTTGGTGATCGTGGGGGCGCCCCACTTCTTCTCAAGGACGACGTTGCGACCCTTGGGGCCAAGGGTGACCTTGACGGCGTCGGCGAGCTGGTTCATGCCGCGCTCGAGACCGCGCCGGGCCTCCTCGTCGAACGCGATGATCTTGGCCATGTGAAGTGGTCCTCCCGGACAGGGGTGGATTGCTCCGGACCGAGTGGCGCCCGCGACGGACGGCCTGCCTGACCGGTGGTTCCTTGCCCCACCGGACCTGCGGGCCTCACCGGCCCGGTCCAAGTTCTGTCACTCTCACCTGGAGAGTGCTAACGCCAATGATTAGCACTCGACCCCGGAGAGTGCAAGCGCCTTCGACGCGTCCGCCTCGGGATGTGGACAGCGACGACCGCCCTCGGACGGCCCCGGACGACACGGACGCACGGAGGGCCCGTACCCCAGGGGTACGGGCCCTCCGTGCGTGAGTAGTGTCGTTGGCCGACCGCGTCGAGCTCAGCCGACGGCGAGCTTGACCATGTCCGCCTGCGGCCCCTTCTGGCCCTGCGAGATCTCGAATTCAACTCGCTGACCCTCTTCGAGGGTGCGGTACCCGTCCATCTGGATCGCGCTGTAGTGGACGAAAACATCCGCACCACCGTCGACCGCGATGAAGCCGTACCCCTTCTCCGCGTTGAACCACTTGACGGTGCCCTGAGCCATGCCTAACTCCCCTATTACTGGCCCTTGCACAGGACCGCACTTCGCGGACCCGGGTCAGAACTCACCCTCCGACAGGAGAGGGTGCGTGCGCCGGAACGCGTCGACCGCGGCCGAATGTATCTGCCCAACTGCCCTCTGCAACAGGTCAATCGGACGAGAATTCTGGGCAGCACCGAACGCCCGAATATGAGGAATTCATACGGTTCCAGGGCAAGTCGGGCCGGGCAAAGGCGACTTATGGCGCAAGGGGATCGAGCACTTTGGCTGCTTCTTGTCGCGGCCGGGCGCATTCTCATATGCGGGCGGCACGGGCAGCTGGAGGGACTTCCCACACTGTACCGCGCTCAACCATGCAGAATTGCCCCCTCCGTTTCTCTCGCGGAGGGGGCAATTCCGGTGACGCGGTGAAGCCGGACGGGGGATCAGCAGCCGCCCGCGACCGCCGGGATGATCGAGATGCCGGCACCGTCCGGCGTGGCCGTCTCCAGGCCGCCCTCGAAGCGCACGTCGTCGTCGTTGACGTACACGTTCACGAAGCGGCGCAGCTTGCCCTGGTCGTCGAGGACGCGTGCGGCGATGCCCGGGTGGTTCTGCTCCAGGGACGCGATGACCTGGGAGAGGGTCGAGCCCTCGGCCGGGACCTCGGCCTGGCCGCCCGTGTAGGTGCGGAGGATGGTGGGGATACGGACCTTGACGCTCATGGTGGGTGCCCTTCCTGGAGTCTCGGGTGGTCAGCTGGTGGCGAGTCCGGCGGCGCGGAACGCGTCCAGGCTCGGGCGGATCGTGGCGGTCGCCTGCGAGGTGGCGGCCACCGCGTCCAGGGTCTTGAGGCCGTCACCCGTGTTGAGGACGACGGTGGTCAGCGCCGGGTCGATCAGACCGGCCTCGATCAGCTTCTTCGTGACGCCGACCGTCACGCCGCCCGCCGTCTCCGCGAAGATGCCCTCGGTGCGGGCGAGGAGCTTGATCGCGTCGACGACCTGCTCGTCGTCGACGTCCTCGACCGCGCCGCCGGTGCGGCGGGCGATGTCCAGGACGTACGGGCCGTCGGCCGGGTTGCCGATCGCCAGGGACTTGGCGATGGTGTTCGGCTTCTGGGGCCGTACGACGTCGTGACCGGCCTTGAAGGCGGTGGAGACCGGGGAGCAGCCCTCTGCCTGGGCGCCGAAGATCTTGTACGGCTTGTCCTCGACCAGGCCCAGCTTGATCAGCTCCTGGAGACCCTTGTCGATCTTCGTGAGCTGCGAGCCGGACGCGACCGGGATGACGATCTGGTCGGGCAGCCGCCAGCCGAGCTGCTCGCAGATCTCGTACGCCAGGGTCTTGGAGCCCTCGCCGTAGTAGGGGCGCAGGTTGACGTTGACGAAGCCCCAGCCCTCGCCGAGCGGGTCGCCGATGAGCTCCGAGCAGAAGCGGTTGACGTCGTCGTAGTTGCCCTCGATGCCGACCAGTTCACCGCCGTACACCGCGGCCATGACGACCTTGCCCTGCTCCAGGTCGTGCGGGATGAACACGCAGGAGCGGAAACCGGCGCGGGCGGCGGCGGCGCCCACCGCGCCGGCGAGGTTGCCGGTGGAGGAGCAGGAGAGGGTGGTGAAACCGAAGGCGCGGGCGGCCTCGACGGCGATGGCGACGACGCGGTCCTTGAAGGAGTGCGTCGGGTTGCCGGAGTCGTCCTTGACGTACAGACCGCCGGTGACACCGAGCTCACGGGCGAGGTTGTCGGCCTTGACCAGCTTGGTGAAGCCGGGGTTGATGTTGGGCTTGTCCGCGACATCGGCGGGGACCGGCAGCAGCGGCGCGTAACGCCAGATGTTGTCGGGTCCGGCCTCGATGCGCTTCTTCAGCTCGTCGGGGGAGCCGCTCGGCAGGTCGTACGCCACTTCGAGCGGCCCGAAACAGGACGCACAGGCGAAAATGGGACCGAGTTCGAAACGCTCGCCGCACTCGCGGCAGGAAAGCGCCGCGGCGGGGCCCAGATCGACAACCTCGGCGGAAGAGTCGGTGCTTACTGCAACAGTCTGCGCAGCCATGGAGGCGAGGCCCTTTCTCCTCATCTTCCTCGCGGCGCATTTCGCCACGAGACGGAATTGGCACCTTCCCCACCTGACCTCGCGGTCGGCAGGAGGGTTGCCGGGACTTCAACGGGCCGTTCCCTCAGTCCCTCTGGATGAGCGCTATGGCGCTGGATCTCCGATCCAGGCGTTTATTGGCGGACCGACCCCGACATGCGACGGCCGTCCGCGTTGTTCAAGACTGTAACCGAAGCTCCGGACGGTTGAGATAGTCGTCCGAACCGCGAGATGGATCACATGCAGGGAGTATCGACCGTGCTGGAAGAGGTCGAAAGCTGGCTGGCCAGGCGTTCCTGGTCGGCCGCCGACCGCCCGCTGGACCGGCTCCTCGCCGCCAAGGCCCGGGACCCGCGTCGCGGGAGCGTGAGTGTCGTGCTGCCCGCGCTGGACGAAGAGGCGACGGTCGGTGCGATCGTCGCGACGATCCGGCGCGAGCTGATGGAGAAGGTCCAGCTGGTCGACGAACTCGTGGTGATCGATTCCGGTTCCACGGACGCCACCGCGAAGGTGGCCCGGGAGGCCGGCGCACGAGTGGTGCACCGGGACGACATACTCCCCCGGATACCCGCCGTGCCCGGCAAGGGCGAGGTGCTCTGGCGGTCGCTCCTGGTGACCGGCGGGGACATCGTCTGCTTCGTGGACGCCGACCTGAAGGAATTCTCGGCCGACTTCGTCTCCGGCATCGTCGGCCCGCTGCTGACCGATCCGGACGTCCGGTTCGTCAAGGCGATGTACGACCGCCCGCTCGGTGACACAGCAGGTCAGGGCGGTCGCGTCACCGAGCTGGTGGCCCGTCCGCTGCTCAATCTGCACTGGCCGCAGCTGGCCGGCTTCGTCCAGCCGCTGGGCGGCGAGTACGCCGTACGCCGCTCCCTCCTCGAACAGCTGCCCTTCCCCGTGGGGTACGGAGTGGAGCTGGGCCTCCTGGTCGACGCGCTGCACACCGTGGGTCTGGACGCGCTGGCCCAGGTCGACGTGGGGGTGCGCAGGCACCGCCACCAGGACGGGCAGGCGCTCGGCCGGATGGCGGCGGCGATCTACCGGACCGCGCAACTCCGGCTGTCCCGCGGGCACCTGGTACGGCCTTCGCTCACCCAGTTCGAGCGCGGCGAGGACGGTTTCGTACCGCGCACCCATGCGGTGGACACCGAGGAGCGGCCTCCGATGCGTGAGATCGAGGAGTACGTTTCGCGCCGCGCGGCCTGACGTGGCCCGACTTCGCACGTTTGCACGTTTGGGCGGTCCGTGATCTGGCTAGATTCCGCAATATGGTCTCCGAGCACGAAGCCCAGTCCGCCGCCCAGGTCCTCGTCGCGTCCAATCGCGGCCCGGTGTCGTACACGCTGGGCACGGACGGATCACTCGACGCGAAGCGGGGCGGCGGCGGGCTCGTCTCCGGGCTGAGCGCCGTCAAGGAAAAGCTGTGGGTGTGCGCCGCGCTCGGTGACGGGGACCGGGAGGCGGTCCGGCGCGGGGTCGGTGAGCCCGGCGTACGGATGCTCGACATCGACGCGGCCGTCCACGCGGACGCGTACAACGGCATCGCGAATTCGGTGCTCTGGTTCGTCCACCACATGCTGTACCAGACCCCGCTGGAGCCGGTCTTCGACGCCGAGTTCCGGCGGCTGTGGGCGTCGTTCGAGACGTACAACCGGGCCTTCGCCGAGGCGCTCGCCGAGGAGGCGGGCCCCGGGGCGGCGGTGCTGGTTCAGGACTACCACCTGGCGCTGGTGCCCGGCATGCTCCGCGGCCTCCGCCCCGACCTGCGGATCGGCCACTTCTCGCACACCCCGTGGGCGCCCGTCGACTACTTCCGCCTGCTCCCCGACGACATCGCCGAGCAGCTGCTGCACGGCATCCTGGGCGCCGACCGGGCGGCCTTCCTGACCCGGCGCTGGGCGGATGCCTTCATCGGCTGCTGCACGGAGCTCCTGGGCGGCACCGGGCGGACCAGGATCGGGGTGCACGGGCTCGGGGCGGACGCCGACTTCCTGCGCCGCCGCGCGCACGAGGCGGACGTGGACGAGCGGATGGCGGCGCTGCGGGAGCAGATCGGCCCCGGGCGCAGGACGATCGTACGAGTGGACCGGACGGAACTGTCCAAGAACATCGTGCGCGGGCTGCTCGCCTACCGCACGCTCCTCGAGGAGCGGCCCGAATGGCGCGAGCGCGTCGTCCACGTCGCCTTCGCGTACCCCTCGCGGCAGGACCTGGCGGTGTACCGCGACTACACGGCCGAGGTGCGGCAGGTCGCCGACGACATCAACGCCGCGTACGGCACGGCGGGCTGGACGCCGGTCGTGCTCCACGTCAAGGACGACTTCGCCCGCTCGCTCGCCGCGTACCGGCTGGCCGACGTGGCGCTCGTCAACCCGATCCGCGACGGCATGAACCTGGTCGCCAAGGAGGTCCCTGTGGTCTCCGACCACGGCTGCGCGCTGGTGCTGTCGCGGGAGGCGGGGGCGTACGAGGAGCTGGGCAGCGACGCGGTCGTGGTGAACCCGTACGACGTGTCCGCGACGGCCGCGGCGCTGCACGAGGCGCTCACCATGGCGGACGACGAACGGGCGGCGCGCACGGAACGGCTGGCCGCGGCGGCGGTGGCGCTCCCGCCGCAGCAGTGGTTCCTCGATCAGCTGGACGCGCTGCGGCGGGAGTGAGCCGGTCAGATCCGTTCGGCCAGGGCCGCCAGGAAGCCGACAACGGCTCCGGGGCCGTTCAGCAGCAGATCCGCGCGTTCGGCCAGCTCGGGCACTTCCGCGCTGCCGCTGCAGACCAGGAGGCCGGGGATGCCGTCGGGGCCCTCGGCGCGGAGCTTCTCCACCGCGGCGTACGCGGCGAGGTCGCCCAGGTCGTCGCCCGCGTACAGGACGGACTCGGCGTCGGTCTCCCGCACGTACTGTGCGAGCGCCACGCCCTTGTCCATGCCCGGCGGGCGCAACTCCAGGACCAGGCGGCCCGGTTCGACGATCAGCCCGTGCCGGGCGGCGAGCTCGCCGAGGGGTTCGCGCAGGGCGTCGAACGCGGCCTGCGGGTCGGCGGCGCGGCGGGTGTGGACGGCGAGCGCCTGGCCCTTCTCCTCGATCCAGGCGCCGTGCCATGCGTCGAACCGGTCGAGCACGCCCGGGAGTTCGGCGCGGACCGCGGCGACGCCGGGGTGCGGGGCGGGGGTGCGGACGGTGCCGGACACGGCGTCCCAGCGTTCGGTGCCGTAGTGGCCGAGGACGACGAGGTGGTCCAGTCCCCGCACTCCGGCGAAGCCGCCGTGCCGGACCGCGACGCCCGCCGGGCGGCCGGTGATCACGGCGATGGACGCCACTTTCGGGGCGAGCGCGACGAGCGCGTCGACGGCTCCGGGGTGGGCGCGGGCCTGCTCCGGGTCCGGGACGATGTCGGCGAGGGTCCCGTCGAAGTCGACCGCGATGACGGCGCGGTCGGGGCGCGCGAGGATCGCGGCGAGGGCTTCTCGGCCGGGTGGGGTGGTGGGGGCGGGGAACTCGGACGGGGTTTCGCTCGGCGTGGGTGCGTGCGGGTTGCTGCCCATGGGGCGAGCCTATAGCGGGGCGCGGCGCCGGGGTGCCCTGTGGGCGTTCCCGGGGCGGAGTCCCGGTCAGCGCCGCCCCCGCCTCGCCTCCCGTACCCGGCGCAGGCGGTTCACCGTCACCGGGTCGGCCTCCAGGGCGCGGCGGTCGTCGAGGAGGGCGTTCAGCAACTGGTAGTAGCGCGTGGGCGAGATGCCGAGCTGTTCGCGGATCGCGCGGTCCTTCGCCCCGGGCCCGGCCCACGACTGCCGCTCGACGGAGAGCACAGCACGATCCCGGTCCGAGAGGCCGCCGGGGCCGTCCGTGGCGTCGGGGCCATTCGGGGGGGTGGTCATATCAGCCAACATATCGCCCGGCCGGGCGGGCGCCACCGGTTCGCCCTTGTGGGGCTTCCGAATGAGCCGCGATCCCCTCCCGGACGATCCCCGGAGGTCTACACCATCGGTGTGTCGCTTTCGCGGCGCGCCGATTTTGTATGGATGCGCAACAAACCCCAATAGTGGACTAGACCTTTTTGATTCCTCGGGCGAAACTGTTTCCCGTGAAACACGTCATCGCCCTCGATGTGGGCGGCACCGGAATGAAGGCCGCACTGGTCGGGGCCGACGGCACCCTGCTGCACGAGGCGCGGCGGGCGACCGGCAGAGAGCGCGGTCCCGACGCCGTCGTGGAGTCGATCCTCGCTTTCGCCGCGGCCCTGCGGGCGTACGGCGAGGAGCACTTCGGCGAGAGCGCCGTCGCGGCCGGTGTCGCCGTGCCCGGCATCGTCGACGCCGAGAACGGGATCGCGGTCTACGCCTCGAACCTGGGCTGGCGCGACGTACCCATGCGGGAACTGCTCGGCAAGCGGCTCGGCGGCGTCCCCGTCGCGCTCGGCCACGATGTGCGCACCGGCGGCCTCGCCGAGGGCCGGATCGGCGCCGGCAAGGACGCCGACCGCTTCCTCTTCGTACCGCTGGGCACCGGAATCGCCGGTGCCATCGGCATCGCGGGCACCATCGAGTCCGGCGCGCACGGGTACGCGGGCGAGATCGGCCACATCGTGGTCCGGCCGGACGGCCCGGACTGCGGCTGCGGCCAGCGCGGCTGCCTGGAGACCCTGGCATCCGCCGCCGCCGTGACCCGGGCCTGGGCCGCCGCGTCCGGCGATCCGACGGCGGACTCCGCGGACTGCGCGAAGGCCGTCGAGTCGGGCGACCCGACTGCCGTGGAGGTCTGGCGGAACGCCGTCGACGCGCTCGCCGCCGGGCTGGTCACGGCGCTGACCCTGCTCGATCCCCGCATGCTCATCATCGGTGGCGGACTCGCCGAGGCCGGGGAAACCTTGTTCACACCACTCCGTGCGGCCGTCGAGGAACGTGTCACGTTCCAGAAGCTGCCCCACATCGTCCCGGCGGCCCTCGGGGACACCGCCGGATGCCTGGGCGCAGGGCTGCTCGCCTGGGATCTTCTCTCCACGGAGGTATCCGCCTGATGGCCGGACGCGCAGACAGCACCGTTCTCACAGGTGCCCGGGTGGTGCTTCCCACCGGGACCGTCGAGGACGGCCGGGTGACCGTCGAAGGCACCCGGATCGCCGGCTCGACGCCGGAGGGCGCTCAGGCCATCGACCTGAGCGGCCACTGGGTGGTCCCCGGCTTCGTCGACATGCACAACCACGGCGGCGGCGGCGCGTCCTTCACCTCCGGCACCGTGGACGAGGTCCTCACCGGCATCCGCACCCACCGCGAGCACGGCACGACCACGCTGGTCGCCTCCACCGTCACCGGCGAGATGGACTTCCTCGCCCAGCGGGCCGGCATCCTCTCCGAGCTGGTCGAGCAGGGCGACCTGGCCGGCATCCACTTCGAGGGGCCGTTCATCTCGCCGTGCCGCAAGGGCGCGCACAGCGAGGATCTGCTGCGCCACCCGGACCCGGCCGAGGTCCGCAAGCTGATGGACGCGGCGCGCGGCACCGCGAAGATGTTCACGCTCGCCACCGAACTCCCGGGCGGCATCGAGTCGGTGCGGCTGCTCGCCGAGCACGGCGTCATCGCCGCGATCGGGCACACCGACGCCACGTACGAGCAGACCGTCGAGGCGATCGACGCGGGCGCCACCGTCGCCACGCACCTCTACAACGCGATGCCGCCGCTCGCCCACCGCGCACCCGGCCCGATCGCGGCGCTGCTGGAGGACGAGCGGATCACCGTCGAGCTGATCAACGACGGTACGCATCTGCACCCCGCCGCCCTGGAGCTGGCCTACCACCACGCGGGCGCCCACCGCGTCGCGCTGATCACCGACGCCATGGACGCGGCGGGCTTCGGCGACGGCCGCTACCAGCTCGGCCCGCTCGCCGTCGAGGTCAAGGACGGCGTAGCGCGGCTGGTGGAGGGCAACTCGATCGCGGGCTCCACGCTCACCCTGGACACCGCGTTCCACCGTGCCGTGACGATCGACAGGATCCCGGTCGGGGATGTCGTGCGGTCCATCTCAGCCAACCCGGCCCGGCTGCTCGGCGTCTACGACAGGGTCGGCTCGCTGGAACCGGGCAAGGACGCGGACCTGGTGGTCCTGGACGCGGACTTCACGCTCAAGGGCGTCATGCGCAAGGGCGAATGGATCATCGAGCCCCATATCGGTTGAGTTGACCCGCTATTGGCGGTGAGCCGAATACGTAACGAAGAGACGGCGGTTGGTCCGGAGGCCTGGGCCGACCACCACCTCTTTGGCATGATCGCCTCGGAAAGAGAAAGCGCATTCCAGCCACGGATTCGCGCTCGGAGCAGGGATCGAGGGAGCGGCCGCAGTGATCCTCACGGTCACACTGAATACGGCACTCGACCTGACGTACGGCGTCCCGGAGCTCGTCCCGCACGCCAGCCACCGCGTCAGCGACATAGCCGAACGGCCCGGCGGCAAGGGCCTCAACGTGGCCCGGGTGCTCTCCGCCCTCGGCCGGCCGACCGTGGTCACCGGCTTCGCCGGAGGCTCCACCGGAGCCGTACTGCGCGAACTGCTGGCGCAACTCCCACCGGGGGACACGACGGGAACGGACACCGAGGCCGCCGCCATCGCAACCGCCATACCCGTCCCCGCGCCGATCACCGACGCACTCGTCACCGTCGCCGGGAACACCCGTCGCACGATCGCCGTCGTCGACCGGGCCACCGGCGACACCACCCAGCTCAACGAACCCGGCCCGCTCGTCACCGCCGACGAATGGGCCGCCCTCCTCGGCCGGTACGAGGAGCTCCTCACCGGGGCCGACGCCGTCGCCCTCTGCGGCAGCCTGCCGCCCGGCATCCACGTCGGCGCCTACGCCGAACTGGTCCGGCTGGCCCGCACGGCGGGCGTCCCCGTGCTCCTGGACACCAGCGGCGAACCGCTGCGCCGCGGCATCGCCGCCCGCCCCGACCTGATCAAGCCCAACGCCGAGGAGCTCACCCAGCTCACCGGCTCCCGCGAACCGCTGCGCGCCACCCGCGACGCCCGCCGCCGCGGCGCGCACGGCGTCATCGCGTCACTGGGCCCGGACGGCATGCTGGCGGTCACCCCCGACGGCGTCTGGCGGGCGTCGCCGCCCGCCAGGGTCCTGGGCAATCCGACCGGGGCGGGCGACTCCGCGGTGGCGGGGCTGCTGTCCGGCCTCGTCGAGGGGCTGAGCTGGCCGGACCGGCTGCGGCGGGCGGTGGCACTGTCGACGGCGACCGTGCTCTCCCCGACGGCCGGTGACTTCGACCGCGCGGCGTACGAGGAGCTGCTGCCGGGCGTCGACGTCGAGGAACACACCGCGGCGGCCTGAGCCGCCACCCGTACCGGACCGCCCGACCGGTCCGTTCAGCAGAAGCAACAGGGGTCAGCATGCCGCTCGTCAGCACTGGTGAACTCGTCTCCGCCGCACAGGCCCAGGGACGCGGAATCGCCGCCTTCAATGTCATCACGCTGGAGCACGCGGAGGCGATCGCGGCCGGCGCCGAGCGCGCCGGAGCACCCGCCATCCTGCAGATCTCCGAGAACGCCGTGAAGTTCCACGGCGGCCGGCTCTCCGCGATCGCCGCCGCGGCCGCCGCCGTCGCCCGCGCCTCCGCCGCCCCCCTCGCACTCCACCTCGACCACGTCGAGTCCGTGGAGCTGCTGCACCAGGCGCACACGGAGGGCTTCGGATCGGTGATGTTCGACGCCTCCAAGCTCGGTTACGAGGAGAACGTGCGGGCCACGGCCGAGGCGGTGGCCTGGGGGCACGAGCGCGGCATCTGGATCGAGGCCGAGCTCGGCAAGGTCGGCGGCAAGGAGGGCGAGGCGCCGCTCGACGCCCATGCCCCGGGCGTCCGCACCGACCCGGCCGAGGCCGCCGCGTACGTCCGCGACACCGGTGTGGACGCGCTGGCCGTCGCGGTCGGCTCCTCGCACGCCATGACCGAGCGCACCGCCGCCCTGGACCACGCCCTGATCGGCCGGCTGCGCGACGCGGTCCCCGTCCCGCTGGTGCTGCACGGCTCCAGCGGCGTCCCGGACGAGGAGATCCGCCAGGCCGTCGCCTCCTCCGGCATGGTCAAGATCAACGTGGGCACGGCGCTGAACACCGCGTTCACCGGCGCGGTACGGGCGTACCTGGCCGAGAACACCACGGGTGTGGACCCGCGCAAGTACATCGCCCCGGGCCGCGAGGCGATGGCCGCGACGGTGGCGGGGTTCCTGAGCCTGATGGGCTGACCCGCTCCGCGCCCGGAAAACGGTCCGGCCCCCCTCGCCCGGAGGCAAGGGGGGCCGGAGTGCGTCCGGGGACGGTCAGCGCTTCACGTGACCGGCCTTCAGCGACAGCTGATCCAGGTTGGCGTCGCACTGGTCACCCTCGTTGCACGAGATCATGATCGTGTTCGGGCCCTTGTTGAGCTGGATCCAGGCGAACGTGGTCGTCCAGCCCTTCTCCAGGTCGCCCTCCGGCGCGTTCGCGAAATTCTTCATACTGATGGACCGGGGAGCCTCGGCATTGACCGTGAGGGACGTCTTGGCGTCCTTGCCCGGCACGCCGTACGTCACGAACAGCGTGTACGCACCCGCCTCCGGCACCTCGACCGACCAGGTCGCCGACCTGCCGACCTCGTTGAGGTTGATGTACTGGCCGTTGGCGCTCTCGGCGCCCTTGGTCGTGTTGTCCAGCTGGGCCGTACCGCCGAGCTTCAGCGTCGCCGCGTCCTGCTTCGGCAGCTCCGCCGGGGCCTCGGAGGACGTCTCGGACTGCTTCGGCTTCGGGGACTCCTCGACCTGACCTGCGGGACCGGCGGAGGTGGTGGCCTCGTCCTTCTTCTTGTCCTTCTTGCCGTTGTCCGTGAGCAGCGCCGCGCCGATGCCGATGAGCACGACCAGGACCACCGCGACCGCGCCGATCAGCAGGCCCTTGGTGTTCGGGCCGCCCTTGCCGGGACCGCCGGTGCGGCCGCGGCCGCCCTGCTGCGAAACCTGCGCGGTGGGGGCACCGGGGTACGTCTCCGGGGCGGCGTACTGCGCGTTCGGCTGGCCGTACGGCTGCTGGTGCGGCACCTGCTGCCCGTACTGGCGCTCACCGACGGTCCGCACCTGGTTGTACGAGGTCCGGGGCACCCCGGGCTGCGGGGCCGCCGGACCCGGGTAGCCGTAGCCGCCCGTTCGCGGCGGCTGGGCGCCCGCTGCCTGTCCGTCCTCATACAGATAGCCGAACGGATCGTCGTCCTCGGGCTTGTTTGCGCCGTTGTTCCCGGCCGTCATCCCTGGTCACTCCTCACCATGTCGCCAGCCGTCGCCGAATATCGCCAGCCGTGGCCGACCGGCCGAGCCTACCCCGAACGGACCGCACCAAGAATTGCCGTCGCCCGTCCCGGAATCGCCCCCGAGTAGCGGAGCAGCGCCGCCGTGAACGTCAGCCGGCCCTGCGGTGAACCTTCGACCGCGACCGCTTCTCCACGTACATCCGCTGGTCGGCGGAGCGCAGCACCTCTTCGGCCGTCATCCCGCAGGCGGCCCAGCCGATACCGAAACTCGCCCCGACGCGCACCGCCCGGCCGTCGACCCGAATGGGCGGAATGATGGCGTTACGCAGGCGTACGGCCAGGTCCGCGGCGTCCGCGGCACCGAGTCCGTCGGCGAGGACGACGAATTCGTCACCCCCGAGCCGGGCGACGGTGTCGCCGTCGCGGACACAGGTGGTGAGGCGGCGGGCGACCTCGATCAGTACGGCGTCACCGGTGTGGTGGCCGAAGCGGTCGTTGATGGACTTGAAGCCGTCGAGGTCGCAGAAGAGGACCGCGAGGCCCTTGGCGCCGTCGTCGTGCCCGGTGTCGGGTGCGACGGCGTGCACATGGTGGTCGTACGGGCCGGCGGGCGCCGGGTCCACGTCGTAGCCGTGCGTCCGCGTGTCCGGATCGTCGACGTCGCCGTACGCCGCGTCCAGCGCCTCGACCGCGGTGGTGGCCACGGAGTGCGGACGCTCGCAGAGCCGGGAGCTGAGCCGGGAGCGCAGCTCGGCGCTGTTGGGCAGGCCGGTGAGCGCGTCGTGCGAGGCACGGTGCGCGAGATGCAGCTCGTGGCGCTTGCGCTCCTCTATGTCCTCGACGTGGGTGAGCAGAAAGCGGGGACCGTCCGTGGTGTCGGCGACGACGGAGTTGCGCAGCGAGACCCAGAGGTAGGTGCCGTCCCGCCGCCCCAGCCGCAGCTCGGCGCGGCCGCCCTCGGCGGAGGTGCGCAGCAGGGTGCCGATGTCCTCGGGGTGGACGAGGTCGGCGAAGGAGTAGCGGCGCAGGACGGACGCGGGGCGGCCGAGCAGTCGGCACAGGGCGTCGTTGGTGCGCAGCAGCCGGCCGTGCTGGTCGCCGCCCATCTCGGCGATGGCCATGCCGCTGGGCGCGTACTCGAAGGCCTGACGGAAGGATTCCTCGCTGGCCCGCAGCGCCTGCTGCTCACGCTCCAGACGGACCAGGGCGCGCTGCATGTTTGCTCTCAGCCGGGCGTTGCTGATCGCAATGGCCGCCTGCGACGCGTACATCTGGAGGGCCTCACGGCCCCAGGCGCCGGGGCGGCGGCCGTTGCGCGGGCGGTCGACGGAGATGACGCCCAGGAGATCGAGGCCGCCGCCGGACGCATACATCGGGGCGTAGAGCCGGTCCTCGGGGTGCCACTCGTCCTCGAAACGGGGCTCGGGACCCTCGGTGTGCCACTGCGGTACGTCGTCGTCGAGGAGGACCCAGCCATCGGTGTGGGGTATGAAACGGAGCTCGTCCCAGGCCTCACCCATCGACAGCCTGCGCTCCCAGGAGCTGCGCGAGCCGACGCGGCCGGTGATCAGCGTTTCCGCTGCGCTGTTGCCGGCGAAGGAGGCGACGACGAGATCACCGTCGGGTCGGACGAGGTTCACGCAGGCAAGCTCGTAGCCGAGACCGGCGACGATTCCGTCGGCCACGGTCTGCAGTGTGTCGGCCAGGCTCCGCGCCGTGTTGAGATCGGCCACGGCCTGGTGCAGCTGCCGCATCGTCGCAAGACGGACGTACGGCTCCGACTCGGCCTCCATCGCTCGCACTCCCCGAGACCTCGACAGCACTCCAGGTTTCATATCGACGCACTTACCGCAGTGTCACGGTCACTGAATCACAGTGAGCTGTGCAGCCGGTACACAGGGTCAGCAAATATTGCGCTCTGTGACTCAAGTCACAACAGATGGTAAAGGAGTTCCGGCGGTGCGTGACTGCGGTCCGTCCTTTTCTTGAACGCAAATCCGGGCGTTGCAGTGCCGGTGCTGCGGCGCTCCGGGCCCGGAGTCCTAGGACCGGTCTGGTCCCCTGGCCCGATGCGACGGCGCGCCATCCGCGGCTAGCGTGCCGGATGTGTTGCAGACGAAGCCCCCCGCCCCGCGTTCCGAGTCCATCCCCCATGCTGAGGGGGTGAGCAACGATGAGTTCCGGGCCGCCCTTGCCCGGCTGGCCGCCGGTGTCGTGCTGATCACCGCCGAGGAGCCGCCGCTCGACGAGTGCGGCCGGGGCGAGGACGTCGGGATGACGGCGACCGCCTTCATGTCCGTGTCGCTCGACCCGCCGCTGGTCCTGGTCAGCCTGCGCAACGACTCACGGATGGACGATCTGCTGTCCGAGCAGCCGCTGTGGGCGGTCTCGGTGCTCGCCGAGAGCCAGCGGCACATCGCCGGACGGTTCGCGATGAAGGGCCGGATCAGCGACCGGCTGCTGTTCGAGGACATCCCCTACAAGAGGGGAGAGGTCACCGGCGCACCGCTGGTCGGCGGCGCACTGGCAACGCTGGAGTGCCGCACCGAGCAGCGGGTCCTGGCGGGCGACCACACGCTGGTGATCGGCCGGGTGCTGAGCGCGGACCTGCCGAGCGGGGACGGTTCGCCGCTGACGTACTTCCGGGGGCGGTACCGGCAGCTGGGGTGACGGGGCGTCGCGTCGACGGCTGAGGTGACGGGGCTCGCCGGAATCGCCGGGCCGAGGTGAGGGGGCGCGGTTACCAGTCGCGGCCGGAGCGGCCGCGCTTCGTCTCGCCGCGTTGCTTCTTCTCGCGCAGGCGGCGTTCGTTGATGCCGCGCGGAATCCTGGTCTTGCGGCGCGGCCTGGGGGGCGGCGCCGTGGCCTCGGCCAGCAGGGAGGCGAGCCGTACGAGAGCCGTCTCGCGGTTGCGCCACTGGGAGCGGTGCTCGGACGCCCGTACCGCGATCACCCCGTCCACGAGCCTGCCCTCCAGACGCTGGAGCGCCCGCTCCTTCCACACCGGGGGGAGCGATTCGGTCGCCGCGAGGTCGAAGCGGAGCTCCACCTGGGAGTCACTGGTGTTGACGTGCTGCCCGCCGGGCCCGGAGGACCGCGAGAAACGCCACATGAGCTCGGCCTCCGGCAGGGAGACCGAACCGCGGATGACATAGGGCCCGGACATGGCACCCATGTTCCCCGTCCCACCGGGCGTTCGTCACCTTCTTTTGCCGTCCGGGTGCCGTGCGGGCGCCCTTACGGGTGCCGTGCGGGCCGCATCGGCCGTCGGGCCGGCCGGGGGGCTTCGGTAAAGAAAGCAAAGGGAGCAGGAACCTCCCGGTCCCTTGTCCGCGTTATGACCTGTGACGGTAGCTTCGTGATGGCACGAAGCCCGCACTCGACGATGAAAGGGACTTCCCATGGCTGTAAGCCTGTCCAAGGGCGGCAACGTCTCGCTCACCAAGGAGGCCCCGGGCCTGACCGCCGTCACGGTCGGCCTCGGCTGGGACGTCCGCACCACCACCGGTACCGACTTCGACCTCGACGCCTCGGCGATCGCGGTCGACCCGGCCGGCAAGGTCGTCTCCGACGGCCACTTCGTCTTCTTCAACAACAAGTCGACGCCGGATCAGACCATCGTCCACACCGGTGACAACGTCACGGGCCAGGGCGAGGGCGACGACGAGCAGATCAACGTCAACCTGGCGGGCCTGCCGGCCGAGGTCGACAAGATCGTCTTCCCGGTCTCGATCTACGACGCCGAGACCCGCAGCCAGAACTTCGGCCAGGTGCGCAACGCGTTCATCCGCATCATCAACCAGGCCGGCGGCACCGAGATCGCCCGCTACGACCTGAGCGAGGACGCCGCCACCGAGACCGCCATGGTCTTCGGCGAGCTCTACCGCAACGGCGCGGAGTGGAAGTTCCGCGCCGTCGGCCAGGGTTACGCCTCCGGTCTGCGCGGCATCGCCCAGGACTTCGGCGTCAACCTCTGACCCGCGGCGTCAGCCTCTGACGCGAGAGCTCTCCCACGAACCCCCCGGCCGTCACGGCCGGGGGGTTCGTGTGCGCCGAGCGGGTTTGATCCCGGCCTGCTCTGCGCAAGTAATCTGCGAACAATCACAGTTGACCGCATAGCGAACACCGGGTAACGGACTTCGGACAAGATCCGGTCAAGAGATTGACCGACCACTGTCAAATTTGCGGCGACCGGTGCCACTCTCTCCGGGCCCCCCTCACGAATCGTGTGTGCCAAGCGAAGGAGACCGAGTGAGAATCGCTCTGCGTACTGCTGCGATCGCCGCGTCCGCCGCCATGGTCGTCGTCGGAGTACAGGCAGGTTCGGCAGGAGCCGCCCCGGACCGTGCGGCCGGCGCCAGCGCCCTGCCGCTCAGCGCCTCTCAGCGCGCCACGGCCATCAAGGAGGCCCAGGGCCGGGCCGATTCCGTCGCCGCGCAGATCAAGCTGGGCGGCAAGGAGAAGCTCGTCGTCCGCGATGTGATCAAGGACGCCGACGGCACCGTCCACACCCGCTACGAGCGCACCTACGACGGACTGCCCGTGCTCGGTGGCGATCTCGTCACCCACGCCAGGAAGGACGGCTCCCTCAAGGGAGTGTCCCGGGCGACGTCGGCCACGATATCCGTGGCGTCGTCGGACGCCGCCCTCAGCGCCAAGGCCGGTGCGCGGAAGGTGATCTGGGCCGCCACCGGAAAGCCCGCACTCGCGTACGAGAACGTGGTCACGGGCACCCAGCCGGACGGGACACCCAGCGAGCGCCACGTCATCACCGACGCCACCAGCGGCAAGGAGCTCTACGCGTACGAGGCCATCGACACGGGCTCCGGAACCAGCCAGTACAGCGGCACCGTGCCTCTCGGAACCACGGCCTCCGGGTCCGGTTACAACCTGACCGACGGCGGTCGCGGCGGCCACACCACGTACGACCTGAACGGCTCCACCACCGGCACCGGGACGCTCTTCACCGACGCCGACGACCTCTGGGGCAACGGTCTGCCCACCAACCGTCAGACCGCCGCGGTCGACGCCCACTACGGCGCCGCCATGACCTGGGACTTCTACAAGAACGAGCTGGGGCGCAACGGCATCGCCGGCGACGGCAAGGCCGCGTACTCCCGGGTCCACTACGGCAACGCGTACGTCAACGCCTTCTGGTCGGACAGCTGCTTCTGCATGACGTACGGCGACGGTTCGGGCAACCTCAAGCCGCTCACCTCGCTGGATGTCGCCGGACACGAAATGAGCCACGGCCTGACCGCGTCCACCGCCGGACTGAAGTACAGCCGTGAGTCGGGCGGGCTCAACGAGGCGACCAGCGACATGTTCGGCACCGCGGTCGAGTTCTACGCCAACAACAGCAGCGACAGTGGCGACTACCTCATCGGCGAGAAGATCGACATCAGGGGCAACGGCACCCCGCTGCGCTACATGGACAAGCCCAGCAAGGACGGCGCCTCGGCCGACTACTGGTCGAAGACGGTCGGCCGGCTCGACGTCCACTACTCGTCCGGGCCCGCCAACCACTTCTTCTACCTGCTGTCGGAGGGCAGCGGCGCGAAGACCATCAACGGCGTCTCCTACAACTCCCCGACCTCCAACGGCTCCACCGTCACGGGGATCGGGCGCGCCAAGGCCGTCCAGATCTGGTACAAGGCGCTCACCACGTACATGACGTCGTCCACCGACTACGCCGCGGCACGCGTCGCCACCCTCAAGGCGGCGACCGATCTGTACGGGGCGGGCAGCGCGGAGTACACGGCCGTCGCCGCCGCCTGGTCAGGGATCAACGTCAACTAGGCAATCAGGCGAGCCAGTGGATGAGCGGTACGCCGCGTCCGACCGGTCCTCGGGACCGGCCGGACGCGGCGTCAGTTTCTGCCGCCGCATAGCGAACACAGGCGAACCCCATTCGGACAAGAAGTGGTCAAAAAAATGTGAGGTATTTGTTAGTGCACCGTCAATTTCGCTCATTCGGTGGCACGCTCTCGGCTCGTAACCCCCCACGGAACGAGCAACGGAGAACGCATGACCCCCCACATGAACACCCGTCGCGCCGCAGCCCTGGCCGCCGTGGCCGCGATGGTCGTCGTCGGCGTCCAGACCGGTTCGGCCGACGCCGCACCCGACAACGGCAACGCCGGCCCCTCCGCCACTCGCAGCGTCGTCCCCTTCGGCGCGAACAACGCCGCACAGCGCACCGCCGCCATCAAGTCGGCGCAGACCGACGCCTCCTCGACCGCCGAGTCCCTCGGGCTCGGCAGCCAGGAGAAGCTGATCGTCCGTGATGTGATCAAGGACGCCGACGGCACCGTCCACACCCGCTACGAGCGCACCTACGACGGACTCCCGGTCCTCGGCGGCGATCTCGTCACCCACACCGCCCGCGGCGGAAAGCTCAAGGGCGTCACCAAGGCGACCAGGGCCCGGATAGCGGTGCCGTCGACGACGGCGAAGATCAAGACCGCGGCCGCCGCCCGCAAGGTGATCTGGGCGGGCGGCTCCAAGCCCGTCCTCGCCTTCGAGACGGTGAAGACCGGGGTACAGAAGGACGGCACGCCCAGCAGGCTGCACATCATCACCGACGCGACCACCGGCAAGAAGCTCCAGAGCTACGAGGCGATCGAGACCGGCGTCGGCAACAGCCAGTACAGCGGCCAGGTCGACCTGACGACCACCAAGTCCGGCTCCGGGTTCGAGCTGACCGACGGCGACCGCGGCGGCCACAAGACGTACGACCTCAACCAGGGCGAGAGCGGCACCGGCGACCTCGTCACGGACGACGACGACACCTGGGGCGACGGCACCGGCAACGACCGCCAGACCGCCGCCGTCGACGCCGCCTACGGCGCCGCGAAGACCTGGGACTTCTACAAGTCGGCGTTCGGCCGCGACGGCATCGCCGGTGACGGCAAGGCCGCGTACTCGCGGGTCCACTACGGCGACGCGTACGTCAACGCGTTCTGGGACGACAGCTGCTTCTGCATGACGTACGGCGACGGCGCCGACAACAAGAGCGCCCTCACCGCTCTCGACGTCGCGGGCCACGAGATGAGCCACGGTCTGACCGCGTCCACCGCCAACCTCGACTACTACGGGGAGTCCGGCGGCCTGAACGAGGCGACCAGCGACATCCTCGGCACCGCGGTGGAGTTCGCCGCCGACAACAGCACGGACGTCGGCGACTACCTCATCGGCGAGAAGATCGACATCAACGGCGACGGCACCCCGCTGCGCTACATGGACGAGCCGAGCAAGGACGGCGGCTCCGCGGACTACTGGGACAGCAGCGTCGGCGACCTCGACGTGCACTACTCCTCCGGCGTCGCCAACCACTTCTTCTACCTGCTGTCCGAGGGCAGCGGCGCGAAGACGATCAACGGCGTCGACTACGACTCCCCGACCATCGACGGCTCCACGGTCACCGGCATCGGCCGGGACAAGGCCGTCCGGATCTGGTACAAGGCCCTCTCCGAGTACATGACGTCGACCACCGACTACGCGGCCGCCCGCACGGCGACCGAGAAGGCGGCGACCGATCTGTACGGGGCCGACAGCGCCGAGCTCGCGGCCGTCGACGCCGCCTGGAGCGGCGTCAACGTGAAGTAGCGTCACTGCCGTACTTCTTGTACGCGGGAGCCGGTCAGCCCTTCGAGGCGGGCCGGCTCTTCCCGTACAGCCAGGTGTTCCACAGCTCCGTCAGATCCTGCCCGGTCGTCTTCTCCACGTACGCGGTGAAGTCGGCGGTCGACGCGTTGCCGTGCCGGTGGGCCTTCGTCCAGCCCTTGATGAGCGCGAAGAACCGCTTGTCGTCGTGCACGGCCTGCCGGATCTTGTGGATGACCATCGCACCGCGCCCGTACACCGGCGCCTGCGAGATGTCCGCGGCGGTCGGCGGATCGGCGGGCGGGAAGGCCCAGTTGGCGTCGTCCTCGAAGGCCGCGTCGAACAGGCCCTGGACCGGCTTGCCCTCCTTGTCGTCCTCCCACAGCCAGTCCGCGTAGGTCGCGAAGCCCTCGTTGAGCCACATGTCCCGCCAGCTCTCGGGCGTGACGGAGTTCCCGAACCACTGGTGGGCCATCTCGTGGACGAGCAGCCCGGCGCTCGGCGGTCCCGGGAAGTACGGCCGATTCTGGGTCTCCAGCGCGTATCCGGCGTCCCCGGGCCGCCCGACGATCGCGCCCGTGGCGGAGAAGGGGTACGGGCCGAAACGTTCCGCCTCCCACTTCACGACCTCCGGAACGCGGACGAGCACCCGCGCGCTGTCCGCCGCCACCTTCGTGTCCGCGGCGGTGAACACCTTGATGCCGTCCGGCGTGGTCGACGTCTTCGTGTCGAACCGGCCGATGGCGACCGTCGCGAGATAGCTCGCCATCGGTTCGGCGACGTGCCAGTGGTACGTGGCGGTGCCGTCCGCGGTCCTACGCGATGTCAGCTCTCCGTTGGAGACGGCCGTCAGACTCTTCGGGACGGTGACGGTGATGTCGTACGACGCCTTGTCGCTCGGGTGGTTGTTTCCGGGGAACCAGGCCATGGACCCGGTCGGCTCGCCGAGCGCGACCGATCCGTCCGCGGTCCTCAGCCAGCCCTCCTTCGAATTGTCCGGGTCGGTGAGGGTCTGCAGAGTGCCGGAGTAGCGGACGACCGTACGGAACGTCCTGCCCTTGCGGAGCCGGCTCCCGACGTCGGCGGCGGGCCGCAGCGTCAGCTCGTGGCCCGCCCGGTTGACGAGGGCCGGACGGCCCTCGACGATCGCGGACCGGACGGTGAGCCCGGCGAGGTCGAGGTTGAAGGAGCTGAGGTCCTGGGTGGCGCGCGCGGTGATCGTGGCGGTGCCGCTCAGGTGGTGGGCGACCGGGTCGATGTCGAGGACGAGGTCGTAGTGCGTGACGTCGTAGCCGCCGTTGCCGAGCTTCGGGAAGTACGGGTCGCGCAGACCGGCGGCGCCGGGGGTGCCCTCGACGCCGCCGACGCAACCGGTGGAGGTCGTCAGAACCAGCAGGCCGAGGACTGCGGCGCAGGCCGTGCGGCGTACTGGTGTTCGCTGGTTCACGCCTGTGATCCTAGGCCGACCCCGGGGGCGGAACCTCTGAACGGCGGTACGTCGGCACGCCGGGAACCTACTTCGCGAGGGCGGCGACGCCGGCGTTCGCGAACTTCTCGTCGAGGTCGCCGCTGGGGGCTCCGGCCACGCCGATGCCGGCGATCGGCGCGCCCTTGGTGGTGACCGGGGCGCCGCCCGCGAGGAACAGGGTGCCGGGGATGTCCTTGAGGTTCGGGGCCTGCTCCAGGCGCTTGGCCAGCTCGGAGGTGGGCGCGTTCCAGGAGACGGCGGTGTACGCCTTCTTCACGGCCGACTCGTACGCCTGCGGGCCCGCGCCGTCGCCGCGCAGCGTGACGATGGTGTTGCCGTTGCGGTCGACGACGGCGACGGAGACGCGCTGGTTCTCCTTCTGCGCGGCGTCGAGGGTGGCCTGTGCGGCCCTGGTGGCGGCGGCCACGGTCAGGTGGGTGGTCTGCTGGAGGTTCCGGTTCGCGGCGTCGGCCTGGACGGCGGCGGCGGGCGCGGCGGCCGGGGTGGAGGCGCCTGCGGACATGGCGCCGAAGGTTCCGGCGCCGAGGGCGGCGGCGACAACGGCACCGGTCAGGACGCGGGTGCGCAGCGACGGCTTCTTCATGGTGGGCTCCTTCGGCAGCGGTGCGGTGCGGTGGTTGAACTGGATGAGCCCGTTCGGCTCTGTGATCGATCCTCCTGCCGTGTCCGGGGCCGTACGGTCGACGAACCGGCTCGACGCGGCGCGCGGGACGGCCGACGGTCCCATCGGCCGATCGGTTGATGCGGGAGTGGTCAGCCGGGGTGACCATGGATGTGCCTGTGCAGGTCAGCAGAGCTGATGACGGTGAGGAGCGAGGGGGACGAGGTGGAACACCGAACCCGGCCGGCACGCGGCACCGTCACAGGGCGGACCGGCGGCTCCGGCGCCCTCGTGAGCGGGGACGGCGGCTCCGGGGCCGGCGACCCTGATGCGCGCCGGCTCACGCTCCTGATGCATGCCGCGTTCTTCCTGCTGCTCGGCGCCTCGCTCGCCCGCTTCCTGCTGCGGCACCCCGGCGAGGCCCGCACCCCGTGGATCATCGCGCTGTCCGTCGCCCTCGCGGTCCTGTACGTGCTCGGGCCGGTGCTCGGTTCGCGTCCGACGCCGCGCAGTGTGGTGTGGCTGGGAGTGCTGGTCGCCGTGTGGATGGTGCTGGTCGTCCTCGCGCCGAGCTTCGCGTGGTGCGCGGTCCCGCTGTTCTACACCGGGCTGCGGATCCTTCCGCCACGTGCGGCGCTCGTGCTCGTCGCCCTGCTCACCGTGTTCGTCGTCGCCGCGCAACTGCGGCTGGCCCACGGTTTCGACCCGAACCTGGTGCTGGCCCCGCCCGCGGTGGCGGCCGTCGCGACAGCGGTCTTCGTCCACATGCAGCGGCAGGCCGTGCGCCAGCGCGAACTGTCCGAGCGGCAGGGCGAACTGATCGACGACCTGCTGCGCACCCGCCGCGAACTGGCCGCCACCGAGCGCCGCGAGGGAACCCTCGCCGAGCGCCAACGGCTCTCGATGGAGATCCACGACACCCTCGCGCAGGGCCTGTCCAGCCAGCAGATGCTGCTCCAGGCCGCCGACCGCACCTGGGACGCCGACCCGGCGACCGCCCGCCGCCATGTCCGTACGGCGACGGGCATCGCGGAGCGCAATCTCGCCGAGGCCCGCCGCTTCGTCCACGACCTGGCCCCGGCCGATCTCGCGGAGGGCGGCGGTCTGGAGGCGGCCCTGCACGCGCTGGCCGCACGCGAGACGGCCCAGGCGCAGGGGCGGCTCACCGTCCGCTGCCATGTGGAGGGCGAGCGGCACACCGCACTGCCCGACCGTGTGCAGTCCGCGCTGCTGCGCATCGCGCAGGGGGCACTGGCCAATGTTCGGGAACACGCGCACGCGACGGAGGCCGCGCTGACGCTGACCCATCTCGGCGACCGGGTCGTCCTGGACATCGCCGACAACGGGCAGAGCTTCACGCCCGCCGGGCGCACCGGGACGGCCACCGGTGGCGTACGCGGGCACGGGCTGCCCGCGATGCGTGCCAGGCTCCATCAGCTCGGCGGCACACTGACGATCGAGTCGGCACCGGGCGAGGGTACGGTCCTGTCCGCCGCAGTCCCCCTCACCCCCGCCCCGGAGGACCTCGCATGAACGCGACGCCGCCCGTACGCATCCTGCTCTGCGACGACCACGCCGTCGTACGCGCCGGGCTGCTCGCCCTCCTCGGCAGCGAACCGGACATCGAGGTCGTCGGGGAGGCCGGCAGCGGCGAGGAGGCCGTCGCCCTGGCCGCCAAGCTCGCCCCGGAAGTCGTTCTGATGGACCTCCAGCTCGGCGAAGGCATCGACGGCGTCGAGGCGACCCGCCGGATCGCCGCCACCGACGCCCATGTCCTGGTCCTCACCACGTACGACACGGACGCCGACATCACCCGCGCCATCGAGGCGGGCGCCACCGGCTACCTGCTGAAGGCCGAGCGCCCCGAGGAACTGTTCGCCGCGATCCGCTCGGCCGCGCAGGGCCGCACGACGCTCTCCCCGCCCGTGGCCAGCCGCGTCATGGCCCGCATGCGCAAGCCCCGGCCCACCCTGACCGACCGCGAACGCGACATCCTGGCCCAGCTCTCCCAGGGCCTGGGCAACCGGGACATCGCCCGCGCCCTGTTCATCAGCGAGGCCACGGTCAAGACCCACCTGGGCCGCATCTACGACAAGCTCGGCGTCGACACCCGCGCCGGCGCCGTCGCCGTGGCGAAGGAGCAGCGGCTGCTGCCGTAGGCGTCGAGGCGCCTTCGGGCATGACACCATCGAACTGTGCTCGACATCGGTTACTCCCTCTCCCGACGCTTTCCCGATCCCCCGCAGACCGACTACCGCCGCGCGGACGTCCACGCCCTGCGGCACGATCTGTTCTCCGGGGACGTCTACCTGGCGGACACCAAGGCGGACCGCGAGGTGTCCACAGCCTGGGGATGGGTGCCGGTGCTCGACTTCGCGTGGGCACTGTGCGACATCGTCGAGCAGATCGACCAGGACCCGCGCGGCAACCGCTCGCACCGGCAGCAGTTCGCCGAGCTGGACTTCACCGAGTCGACCGACCGGATGCTCTTCGAGCGCCGCTTCGGCTGGGTCGACGTCGAGGCCGACTGGATGCCCGGCGACGAGCCCCCGCTCACCTTCAGCCACTCGCTGCTGCGCCGCGAGGCCCGCGACTTCCTGCACGATCTGATCGCCGACCTCGCCGACATGCACGACGGTCTCGCCGACAACCCCGTGATCTGGGACCTCCAGGCCCGCTTCCCCCGGGTCTGACCCCCCTGCCCCCGCTCGGGCCCTACGCCTCCACCCGCACCCCGATCTGCGCCGCGAACGCCGGTGCCAGCTCCATCAGCTGCGCCGGGCTGATCACCGCACCCGCCAGCCGCTCGACCCCGCGCGCGATGTCCAGCTCCGCGACCGTCCGCAGGTCCACCGACTCCATCCGCACGGAACCGAAGTCGGCCCGCTTCAGCACACAGTCACGGAACTCCACCCGCACCAGCTGCGCATCCCCGAAATCCGGCTCGGACAGCACACAGCCCTCGAACACCACGTCCTTCAGCCGCGCCTTCCGCAGATTCAGGTAGTCGATCTTCCCGCCGCGCACCAGCACCCGTTCCAGCACCGCACCGTGCAGCTGCACCCCGCCCAGCCGAGCGTCCACCACCTCCACGTCGCGCAGTGACGCCCCCGCGAGATCGGTGCCCACCCCCCGTACCCCCGTCAGCACCGAGTCGATGAAGCGGGACCTGACCAGCTCCGTACGGTCCAGCGCGCAGCCGTCCAGCGCGCAGTCCATGAACCGGGCCCCCGGACCCGACTCGTCCGCGAGATCCGTCCCCTCGAAGCGCACCCCGTCGTAGTCCCCGTCGGGCTCCAGTCCGTTCCCCTCGTACGGAACGAGCGGCGGCAGCCGCACCTCCGGCCGCCGCGCCGCTGCGATGGTGTCCGTCTTCCTGCTGCTTCGTGCCATGGCCCCATCGTGAACCACGCCACTGACAATGCCAGGCCGGCGACCTACCGTGCGCCGAGCTTCGCCAGCGCCCCGTCCGTCAGCCGGTACACCGTCCACTCGTCCTGCGGCCGTGCGCCCAGCGACTCGTAGAACGCGATGGACGGGGCGTTCCAGTTCAGCACCGACCACTCCAGACGCTCGTAGCCGCGCTCCACGCAGATCCGCGCCAGCTCCGTCAGCAGCGCCTTCCCGTGCCCGCCGCCACGCCGCTCCGGACGTACGTACAGGTCCTCCAGGTAGATGCCGTGCACCCCGCGCCACGTGGAGAAGTTCAGGAACCACAGCGCGAAGCCGACCACCTCGCCGTCCTCGTCCGACTCGGCCATGTGCGCGTACGCGGCGGGCCGCTCGCCGAACAGCGCCTCGTGCAGCTGCTCCTCGGTGGCCTTCACCTCGTGCAGGGCCTTCTCGTAGTCGGCCAGCTCACGGATCATGGCGTGGATGACGGGGACATCGGCAGGGGTAGCGGTACGAATCATGAGGGCAGCGTAAACACGGGCGCGTATCCCGCTACACCCGCCCCAGCAACTGCCGGGCGATCTCGGCCTGGTGCGGCTGCAGCCGCCGCACCCCACCGGGCACCGCCCACAGACCGTTCTGCAGCAGCCGCCCCAGCGTCCACGCCCGCGCCCGCTCCCGGTCCAGGCCCAGCGCCTCCGTCATCAGATCGAACCGCCACCGCACCGCCGCCGCGTCGAACCTGTTGGCCAGCGCCGGAAGCAGCTCGAACCCCGGATCGCCGACCAGCGGCTTCGGGTCGATGGCCACCCACCGGTGCGCCTCCTCCGTCCCGGCCAGCACATTCCCGTAATGCAGGTCCCAGTGCAGCAACCGGTCCCCCGGCTCCCCCGCGACCTCCCGCACCGCCGCCGCGCAGTCCGCCAGCAGCCGCCGCTCCTGAGCGTCCGGCGACTCCGCCACCGCCCCCGGCGCCGCCTCCAGCATCCATGCCGCGATGTCCCCGAGCCCCCGTAGCCCGCGATCCGCCGGAGCCGGTACGGACGACAGCCGGCCCAGCAGCCCCGCCAGGATCCGCACCGCCTCCCGCTCATCCGCCACACCCGTCAACGAGCGGTGACCGTCCAGCCGCTCCAGCAGCAGCGTCCCCGTCGCTGCGTCGTGGTCCAGCAGCTCCACGGCCCCCGCACCCGCCTCGCCCCACACCCGCAGTGCGACCGGCTCCCCCACCGTCTCCTCGTCCACCGGCTGCAGCTTCAACGCCGCCCGGCGGCCGTCCGCCACCCGCACGACCGGAAGCACCAGCGCGCACACCCCGTGGAACGCCGCACCGTCCCGACGGAGCCCCCACCGTTCCAGAAACTCCGCCGCCAACCCCGGCAGCGCCGCGACGAAGGCCCGCCCGGCCGCTCCGTTGTATGCGGACTGGGTCTCGATCAGCTCGGCCGGAATGTCAATCACGCGGACGATCGTAAAGCCGTGCGTCAATCGGATATGACTCCGAGCAGCCCCGCCCCGCCCACCCGGCGCCGTACCACCGTCGGTTCGTGGATCCGCAGCGCCGGCTCATGGATCCGCAGCGCACCCGGCACCTACATCTGGCTGACCGCACTCTTCATCACCACCGTGATCATCCACCAGATGTCACCGGACTTCGAAGAGGACTTCCTGCGCCAGCGCTCGACCAACATCCACGAACTCTCCCGGGACCCCGTACGCGCACTGATCGCCAGCGCCTTCTGGATCGACAGCGGCCACTGGGTCCCCTACGCCGCGCTCTACACCGTCTTCCACGCCACCGCCGAACGCTGGCTCGGCACCCTGCGCTGGCTCGCCGTCGTCATCGCCGCCCATATCCTCGCCACCCTCGTCAGCGAAGGCGTCCTCGCCTGGGCCGTCCGGCACAGCCAGGTACCGGAGTCCGCCGCCAACACGCTCGACATCGGGGTCAGTTACGCGCTCGCGGGCGTCATCGCCATCCTCACGTACCGTGTCCCGCATCCCTGGCGGTACGTGTACCTCTTCGCCGTCGTCGTCTTCTACGGCATCCCGCTCATCACCGGCCGCACCTTCACCGACCTCGGCCACTTCACCTCCGTACTCATCGGCCTGGCCTGCTACCCACTGGCAAGGTCCCGGTCCCGGCCGCAGACGAAGACCCTTCCGGCGCAGTAACCTCCCGCCCATAGAGAACAGCTGCAACCACGGCTTCACACCGGACAAAGCAGGGGCAACATGAGCACCGTCAACACCGCCAACGGCGGCATATCGTTCTGGTACGCGGACCAGGGCACCCCAGCCCCCCGGGAACCCCTGCCCGGCGACACCACCGCCGACGTCTGCATCGTCGGCGGCGGATACACCGGTCTGTGGACCGCCTACTACCTGAAGAAGGCCGTCCCTTTCCTCAACATCACTCTTCTCGAAGCCAAGTTCTGCGGCTACGGCGCGTCCGGGCGCAACGGCGGCTGGCTCTACAACGGCATCGCGGGCCGCGACCGCTACGCGAAACTCCACGGCCACGAAGCCGCCGTACGCCTCCAGCAGGCGATGAACGACACCGTCGGCGAAGTCGTCCGTGTGGCCGCCGAGGAGAACATCGACGCCGACATCCACCAGGGCGGCGTACTCGAAGTGGCCTACACGCCGGCCCAGCTGGCCCGCCTCAAGGACTTCCACTCCGTCGAGATCGCCTTCGGTGAGACCGGCCGGGTCCTGCGCGGCGCCCGCGAGACCGCCGAACGCATCCGCGTCACCGGAGCCGTCGGCTCCTCCTGGACGCCGCACGGCGCCCGCCTGCACCCGGTCAAACTCGTCAAGGGGCTCGCCGACGTCGTCGAGGCGCTCGGCGTCACCATCCACGAGTCGACCCCCGTCACCGAGATCAAGCCCAAGCACGCCCACACCCCGTACGGCACCGTCCGCGCCCCGTACATCCTGCGCTGCACCGAGGGCTTCACGGCCAACCTCAAGGGCCAGAAGCGCACCTGGCTCCCGATGAACTCCTCGATGATCGCCACCGAACCGCTCCCGAAGTCGGTCTGGGACACCATCGGCTGGGACGGCCGCGAGACGCTCGGCGACATGGCCCACGCCTACATGTACGCCCAGCGCACCGCCGACGACCGCATCGCACTCGGCGGCCGGGGCGTCCCGTACCGCTTCGGCTCCGGCACCGACAATGACGGGCGCACCCAGCCCGCAACCATCGAGGCCCTCCGCGAGATCCTGGTCCGCTTCTTCCCCACCACCGCGGGCGCCCGCATCGACCACGCCTGGTCCGGCGTCCTCGGCGTCCCCCGCGACTGGTGCGCCACGGTCACCCTCGACCGCTCCACCGGACTCGGCTGGGCCGGCGGCTACGTCGGCTCCGGCGTCGCCACCACCAACCTCGCCGCCCGCACCCTGCGCGACCTGATCCAGCAGGACTCCGGCCAGTCGGGCCCCACCGACCTGACCACCCTCCCCTGGGTCAACCACAAGGTCCGTCGGTGGGAACCGGAACCCTTCCGCTGGCTCGGCGTCCACGGCATGTACGCCGCATACCGGGCCGCCGACCGCCGCGAACTCACCTCGCCCCGTCCCGGCACGGACCCCGTCGCGAAGGCCGCGGACCGGCTGGCGGGGCGGCACTGACCCTCTCCGGACTCGCGCGGCCCTGACCTGCTGAATCGGTGCAGGAACCGCCCCTGCACCGCACTCAATTCACCGGCCCACGAACCGACCTCGGCAAGATCTCCACTCATGACAACACCAGCGACCGACCTGCCCACCCGTTCACGGCAAACACCGTTGCAGGACAGGGCCTGGGCCCTGTCCTGTCCGGCTACTTGGTGCACTCCACCCGGATCGGTGCGGCGGCGTTGTGGGCGTTCGCCCGTGACGGCGAGCTCCAGTCGTCGCCGCGGTCGTGCAGTTTGACGCTCAGCACGCCGCTGTTGATCTTGTACGAGGGGGCTGCGATCCACTGGCCGAGGTGGCTCACCTGGTTGATCGTGAAGTGGCCGAGCTGGGTGGAGCCCGCGGTGCTCGTGCCGTCGTGGACGGTGTAGTACGTGGGCTGGCCACCGACGTGGCCGATGTTGCTGTCGTTCGGTATGTAGACGCTGACCTTGCAACTGCCCGAACTCACGTCACCGGTACGGAAGTTCCAGACCGCGCTGTTGTCGCTGTCGTTGGAGTCGCCCGACATGGGAATCGAGCGGTACCAGCCGTTGCAGCCGCCTGCGGCGTAGGAGCCGTCGTGAGTGGTCCAGCCCTTCTGGCCGTCGGTGTACTTGCCGCGTTCGGTGAAGGTGACCGCGCTGCTGGTGCAGTGCAGGCCGCCGACCGCCGAGAAGAGCACCGTGGGTGAGGCCGCCGTCTTCTGCGGGGTCGGGGCGGCGCTGTTTCCCGTCGAGGAGTCCGTCTTCGTTCCGGTCTGCTTGCCGGAGTCGGAGCCCGTCTTGGTCTGCGTGGTCTTGTCGCCCGCCTTGTCCTTCGGGGCCTTGTCACCCGCCTTGGTGTCGGTGGGCAGCTCCCCGGAGCCGACGTTGTCCGCAGACGCGGCTTCGATGATGGGGGGAGCGTTCACGCCGCCCGTCGTCCCCGCCGTGCCTCCTGGTGCCTTCGGACTGCCCTTGCCCAGCGGTCCCTTGGAAGCATCCACCTGTGGTACGTAGCCGTCCGCACCCGGGGCGGGGTCCGTGTATCCGGCGGCGGTGTTCCTGCTGTTGTGCTTGGGGCCGTCCCCGCCGGTCGAGGAGGCGACGACGAACGGGAGGGACAGCAGCACTACGCCGCCGATCACGGCAGCCGCGACCATCGGCCGGGAGACCTTGCCGGGCGCCGGTCCTTCGTCCTTCGCGCCGACGCCTTCGGGGCCGTTGCCCGCACCGTCGGTGGTGATGGCGGTGGTCGCGGAGGCGGTACGGGTCCGGGTCCGGGTGAGGGTGCCCAGTACGGCGGTGAGTGCCGGAAGTCCACGGGACGTCGTGGCGGCGGCCGTCGCGGACGCGGTGGTGGTGGCTGCTGTGGCCTCCGGAACGCTTGCTGCTGCTGTGGCGACTGGTTCCGTGGTCGGTTCAGGAGCCGGTGCGGGCTGCACGATGGCCTGCGGCCCGGACTTCTCGGCGGCAACCGGCTCGACTGCGGGCGTCGAGGACGCGGTCGCTGCCTTCGCCGTCTTGGGCTCCTTCGCGGCCTCGGGGTCGGGTGCCGGTGCCGGCGTCGGTGCGGTGCTCTCCGTCACGCGGGCGGCGGCAGGCACCTCCGCGCCGATCACGCCTCCGGCGAGCACCACGGCGGCTCCCTGCGAGGAACCGGCCCCGGACTCTGTCACCTTGGCGGAACCGGCCGTGGGGGGCGCACTGGTCGCAGCGGCGGGCTTCGGTGTTCCGGCTCCCGTCTCCGTACCCGCTTCCGGTACCGCCTCCTCCGGTGTCTCCGCAGCAGCGGACACCTCGCTGTTCGACTCGGGTTCCGTGTTCCCCTTGGCCACTTCGCCTCTCCTGCTTCTCGTCCTGCTCAAGCGCATCGCTCATGTGCGTCGGTCGCGTGCATCGCTGGCGTGCGTCGGTCGTGTGCGTCGGTCGTGTGCGTCGGTCGTGTGCGTCGGTCGTGTGTGTCAGTCGTCCGTGCCGGACAGTGCGGCGAAGATCTGCGTGGACAGTGTCGCGGGTGGGCCTTCCTCCCGGAACACGCCCCCCTCGAACCAAAGGTCCAGCAGCTTCAACTGCTGCTCGACGTGGTGCTCGTACGCCTTCAGCTTCTTCGCCAGTGCGGCGGTCATCTGCCCCGACCGCTCGGCGAGGTCCACCTCGTGGAGCAGGTCGGTGTGCCTGTCCCGTTCCGCCCGCGGGTCGAAGTCGGTGGGTACCGGGGAGGTGTTGGCCGTCGGGCCCATGAACCAGTGCTCCACCAACTGTCTCAGGCGCTGATCCGTGAAGCCGTGGAGCCCCAGGTCCGCGACCGTGGACCAGTACATGAAGGAGCGGAACAGCTCCTCCGAGGGGGCGCTCCCGCTGCCCAGCACGTCGTCGGCAATGGCGTTGAACCGTGTGCGGTCGCGGGCGAAGCCGAGATCCCCCAGCCTCCGGCGGTCACTGATCCGGTAGTCCAGCGCCACGCGCTCGGGCGAGAGAGCCTGCCGCGAGATGAACCTGGTCCTGGGCAGCTTCATGACATCGTCCGTGTGCAAGTGGAGGGCGTCCGCCAACCGTGTCAGATAGTGCGGATGTACGCCGAGGGTGAAGGCCTGAGCCGCTGTCTCCTGGGAGAAGGGGGGCGGCTGGTGGGCGAGCGAGTGCGCGAACATCCTCCTGGCGTCGGCGAGATCCATGTTGATCACGTCGGACATCGTGAGCCGCCTGATGGCCCCGCCGGGCAGCGAGCCCTGCTGGGTGTGCACATGGGACGAGAGCTGCCACCAGTAGGAGAGCGGCGCACCGATTTCCGTCATTCGCCGGACGAGTGCGGCCGTGGAGTGTGGCCCGGTGCCTGCGCCCAGGCGTGCGGTCAGGGCTTTGAGCGCGGTGAGGGCCGGGCCGAGGGGGGCGGGACCGCGCAGGGCGACCGCGATGCTCGTCAGGTCGGAGGGGAGCAGTCCGAGATCCTGGGCCGCCACCGCCGTGCGGTCGGTGCTCGCGTCCGTGGGCCCATTGGTGGGTGCGGTGGTGTTCTCGTTCCCGGTGGTGTTCGTGCCCGTGTCCGTGCTCGCTCCCGTATGCGTGCCTGTACCGGGGCCGGTCAGTCTCTCGCTCCGGTACTGGGTCAACAATCCCCGTACGCCCGGCTCGTCGAGCAGTCCGGCCGGGGTGTTGCGGCGCAGTGAGGCCGCCACGTCATGGGTCCAGACCGGGCCCTGCTCGTGGTGCGGCTGACCCGCCGGGCCCTCCCAGCCGGCCGGTAGCTCCGGTACCGGCGGCAGCAGACCGGCGACCTGGTACACGAAGGTGTCCACGCCCTGCTGGTCGGAGAGGTCGAGTCCCATCAGGTGTTCCACAGTGCTCGGGTTCGAGAAGTCCGCCACGATGTTCGACAGCTCCGTGCTGTACCCGATCATCGTTGTGTCGTCAGTCGGCGCCAGCTCCACGTCAAAGGTGACCACGCTCAGTTCGCGGCGTCCGTACGGGTCGGACCGGTTGAAATCGGCGGCCAGCTGCAGCCGTATCTCGGGCAGCAGCTCGGACAGTTCGTTGCGCTGCTCCGACGTCAGCTCCGGATGCGGCAGGACCCGGGTGATGCGCATCCCCAGGGAGCCGTCCTGGTGGATCACCCGCTGGACGCGGAACGGAGCCGGCGTGCCGTCCGGTCGTCCCATCGAGAAATGTACGGGGGTGGTGACCGCGAGCACCTGGGGCGAGCGGTCCGGGGGCGGCGGCTGGAACGACGAGGGACGGACCCAGAGCTGCTCGCCGTCGCGGACGTGCCCGTGCATCCGTACGCCGTCGTGCACGCCCTCCCACAGATAGCCGCCCTCCGGGACCTCCACCAGCGAACCGGTGGCCTGTGCGTTGCGGTGAGCGTTGACGATCGCCGACCGGAGCTCCCCCGTCGACCAGTTGGAGGGGAAGAGCAGATGGGCGCCGGCCACCTCGCCGTCGACGCCGACCACGGCTTCGTTCTCCCGGTCGCCGGGCAGATAGGGGGACGGCGGCGGTGTGCCCTTGGCGGCGGCCTGTTCCGTCCGCCCCCGCAGGTTCGGGTCCTGGAACCAGACCTGGGCCCACCGGGTGCCGTTCGGGTGCGCGGTCCACATCGGGTAGATGGAGACGCCCTGGGCGTGCTGCGCGTCGGTCCCGTTCGTACCGGGCAGCTGGTAGTGGACGCCGGTCCTGTTGTGGGTGGAGCCGTACGTCACGAAGCGCAGCGCGACGTCCCCGATCGCGGGATCGTCGGTGGGCTTGCGGGGCGGCGGCGGTTCGAGGTGGGTGGGTGGCAGCAGGCCGCTCTGATCGGGGTGGGGCGCGAAGTCGACGATGGTGCCGGTGGTATCGGCGGTGCCCTTGATCCGTACGCCCTGGTAGACACCGTCGAACGTCCTGCGTCCGGAGCGTTCGGTGTCGGTGGTCAGGCTGTCGGTCCTGACGTGGTCGAGGTACACCTGGCGGGCCGCGTGCAGCACTTCTTCGGGGCTCCAGTGGTCCGGGAACATCGTCTGGTCGCTGCCGTCAGGCCGCCTGCCCGCCTGGTAGGTGCCGTTGGGGTTGCGCGGTCCGGTCGGTTCGGGGCGGAACCGTCCGGACGGGCCGCGCGGGGCGAGCAGGCCGGCGGTGCCGGTGCGGGGGTTGCCGCGCAGGACCTGTTCCCGTACGTCGAGCGGGATGTGCGCCCTGGCCTTGTCGTGCGGGCCCGTGCCCACGCCGGGGGTGTGTGACCAGGCGGCGTCGACGGCCGTGGAGAGCAGTTGCAGATCCCGAGGTGTGATCCGCAGCGTCGGCGAGAGCTGTCCGGGGGAAGCCATGTGGTCCATGTCGAACTGCACGAGTCCCGCGTTGTCGATGCCGTAGCCGGACATCAGCGAATGGTCGTCGTACACCGGTCGGAACGGCTCGCCCGAATCGGCCTCGCGGTACTGGTCCTGGAAGCCGAGGAGATGGCCGGTCTCGTGCGCGATGACGTACGACTTGTCGGTCGCCTTCTTGTCGCTCTCCGAGACGTACCAGGTGGCGCTGTTGTCGCGGCCCGTACCATCCGGGTCCGGGTGCAGCTTCACCTGTCGGTGCGCCAGTGCGGGAGCGTCGACGAAATCTATCTTCACATGCAGCAGATCACCGTTCGGGAGACGGTGTTTCGGGACGTTGTAGTACTTGTCGACGCCGCGCTTCGCCATTTCCTTGGCGTTCGCGACGTGGTTCGCGGTGGTGCCCGGCTGGAGGTCCAGATGGATGCGCACCGTGACATCGGAGCGGACACTGCCGTCGCTGAGCAGGGTGCGCTCGACGGCGAACGAGCGCTCCCAGACGGACGCGGCGGCCCCGCCCCTGCGCAAGGTCCGGTTACTGGGCGGCAGGATCTCGGCCGTGCCCAGCGAACGGACGTCGGTGACCGGCTCGGGGAGGGGGGCCGGGGAGAAGGGGGACGGGGGGAGTTCGACGACGGCGTACTTGGCGGCGGGTGTGAGGGTGGGCGTGAGGGTGGGAGCCGGGGGCTCTTGCGGGCCGGTGTGCTGCGTGTGGAGCGGGGCGGTCGGCGAGGCGGGCGGCTGGGCGAGGGGCGGCTCCGTCGTCCCGTCGAAGTGCGAACCGTTCTGCTGAAGGTGTACGGATTGCGGCTCACCGACCCCCGGCGGGGACTGGTGGAGCAGGCGCGGGGTCGGGGTCATCACGATGTCCCCGTCCGGGTCCACCGGGGCGTTCTCGCCCATCACGATGTCCTCGTCGGCGACCGTGTGCGTCTGCGTGGCCGGTTGGGTGGGAGGGGTCTGTGCGCCCGGAGTGGCGGGGGTCATGGGGTTCTGCGACCACAGCTGGGCGAGCCGCTGCCGCAGGTCGGCGCGGTGCCTCGTGACGTAGGGGCGCAGCTGGTTCAGGGTGGCCCGCGCCCTGTCGAGCGCCGCCCGGTCCCCGGCCCGGCCCGCGTTGACGGCGGCGAACTTGGCCAGGTTCCGCCGGTGCTCCAGCTCGTCCAGATGCCTCCGGTAGTCGGCGGGGTCGAAGCCGGGCGGCGGCTGCGGCCCGGTGTCCCGGTAGGGCGCCCAGTTGCCGACCAGGAAGTCCAACTCGGCTGCGGTGAAGGGCCGCAGACCCTCGTGGGCCACCCCGGTCCAGTACAGGAAGCGGTGGTAGTCGAGGTCGCTCTCTCCCATGTCGTGGCGTTCCGCGCCGAGGAGGTCGTCGGCGACCTCGTCGAACCGGTCCCGGTCGATCGCGGCGCGGAGGTTCTCGATCTCTGTGCGGTGGCCGACCAGATACTCCAGCGCCAGCTCCTCGGGGCTGGCGGCGCCCTGCCAGAACTCGGCGTCCACATTGAGTCGGGAGACGTCCGACGGGGTGTGCAGCCGAACGGCGTTGGCGATCCGGGTGAGGGCGAGCGGATGCACCCCCAGCTCGCGTGCGGTGGTGTTGGTGGCTTCGTCGGTGTGCGTCACATCGCTGTGCTGCCACTCGTCGACCCGCCGCTGGACCTCCGGGGTGTACGGGCCGAGCAGGCTCAGCATGCTCTCGCCCCGGCCGGTCAGGAAGCTCGACAGGTCCCACCAGCCGGCTGCGGGGACCTGGAGTTCCGACATCCGCCGGACGAACCTGCCCACCTGCGGTCCCGAGCCGACCCGCGCCGCCAGCGTCTGCAGGGCATGCAGTGCTTCGCTCGGCGTGGCGGCATGGTGCAGTACGGGCAGGGCGCTGTGCAGCTGCGCGGGGGTCAGGCCCAAGGCCCGGGAAACAGCCTCCAGATGGACCGGGTTGACGTGAGTGACCGAGTTGATCGGACTGACGGGCGTGACGGATGTGACCGGATCGACCGCGTGCGTGGCCGGGGCCTGGGTGTGTCCGGTCGGGGCCGTCGGCTGCGGCAGTTTGGCGATCTCGGCCCCGAGAATGAGCAGCGAGGTGCTGTTGATGTGGGTCGTGAGCTGCAGGCCCGGCTCGGGCGTGGTCACGATGGAGAGGGTGCCCGGCTGGAGCGGGTCGGGGGTGCGCGGTGCGCTGCTCCGGGCCGCCCGCAGTGCGGCCAGCCGCAGCCGGTCCGGGGTCCAGCCGTCCGGCAGCTGATCGTCCGAGGTTCGGGTGTAGTCGGACGCGAACGAGTCCTGGGTGAGGGCGGCCAGCGCCGCCTCGGTCGACTCCTTGGTGACGTGCGGGGCGTGGTCCTGGGACCGGCGGGCGGCCAGCAGTTCCAGCAGACCGGGCTCGTCGAACAGCCCGGCGTGCGTGTTGCGGCGCAGCGCGGCCTCCACGTCCGCCGGGAGCAGCGGGTTCGGTGTCCCGCCCTGTTGCCCGTCCGGGGCGTCCCAGGCGTCGGTGGACTGCGGTATCGGGCGCCGGTGTTCGAGGACCTGGCGTACCAGATCCTGACGGCCCGCGTCCGGGTCCACGTCGAAGCCCAGCAGCTGGGCCGCCGTGTCCTCGACACTCTGCGTGGACAGTGCTCCGATGTCCGCGCCGTCCTCCCGCTGGCCGGGCCGCTTCGTCGCCTGAAGTTCCACGGTGAACCGGGTCTTGGGGAGCCGACCGTTCTCGTTGGCCTCTTCCCCCGAGTTGTATGTCTCGTCGATGTGCTCCTGTACGTCGGACATCTTCTCGCGCAGTTCGACGAGGGCCTCCGGGTGCATGTTCCTCGAATACCGGACGATCCGGGTGAGGTTCAGTCCGCGGTCCCCGTTGGTGAACACGACGTGTGACACGCGGAAGTCGGCGAGTCCGCCGGAGGCCCTGGCGTATGTCATCGGGGTCTCGGAGGTGACTGCCGCGATGTCGTGGGCGTGCCACTCCGGGTGCGGCTGGAAGCGGGTCGGACGGAACCAGCGGTGCGCGCCGTCCTTCACGACCCCCTGCATCCGCACGCCGCCCGCCGCGCCCTCCCACAGGTACCCGCCGTCGGGCAGCACCTCGAAGAGGCCGTTGGCCAGGGCGCTGTTGTGTGCGTCGCGTACGGCCTCACGCAGGTCACCGGCGGTCCACGCCTCCGGGAACAGCATCCGCGGATGGCCGCCGAGCCCGTCATGAGTGATCACCTCGGGCGAGTCGCCCTGGCCGACCTTCAGGATCGCCCTCCCCGGTCCCGTCGGCGGGTTCCGGAACCACACTTCCGCCCGGCGCACACCATTGGAGTCGGGGTCCGTCAGTTTCTCGAAGGTGATTCCGCGGTCCGTCTGCGCCAGTTCGCGACTGTCCTCGCTGTGGGCGTACTGCACCCCGGTCAGCGTCGAGGGGTCGCCACGCAGCACGAAGCGCATCGACGCCTCGCTGAACGCGGGTTCGTCGGACAGCTCGCGGGAAGGCGGCGGTTCGAGATGGGTGGGCGGCAGCAGGCCGCTCTGGTCGGGATGGGGGCGGAAGTCGATGATGGTGCCGATGGTGTCGGCGGTGCCCTTGATCCGTACGCCCTGGTAGACACCGTCGAACGTCCTGCGTCCGGAGCGTTCGGTGTCGGTGGTCAGGCTGTCGGTCCTGACGTGGTCGAGGTAGACCTGGCGGGCCGCGTGCAGCACTTCTTCGGGGCTCCAGTGGTCCGGGAACATCGTCTGGTCGCTGCCATCAGGCCGCTTGCCCGCCTGGTAGGTGCCGTTGGGGTTCATCGGTCCCGTGGCTTCGAGGCGGACCCGCCCGGACGGGCCGCGCGGAGCGAGCAGACCGTTGGCGCCGGTGCCGGCACTGCCGCGCAGGACCCGCTCCCGCACGTCGAGCGGGATGTGCACCCTGGCCTTGTCATGCGGGCCCGCGCCCACGCCCGGAGTGCGCGACCAGGCGGCGTCGACCGCCGTGGAGAGCAGCAGCAGATCCCGCGGCACGACCCGCAGCGTCGGCGAGATCTGCTGGGAGGGGCCCATGTGATCCATGTCGAACTGTACGAGCCCCGACTCGTCGATGCCGTAACCGGACATCAGCGAATGGTCGTCGTACACCGGCCGGAACGGCTCGCCCGGCTCGGCCTCGCGGTACTGGTCCTGGAAGCCGAGGAGATGGCCGGTCTCGTGCGCGAAGACGTACGACTTGTCGATCGAGCCCTCCCCGCCCTCCGAGACGTACCAGGTGGCGCTGTCGTCGCGGCCCGTGCCGTCCGGGTCCGGGTACAGCCTCACCCTTCGGTGCGCCAGTGCGGGAGCGTCGACGAACTCCAGCTTCACCCGCAGCAGATCACCGTTCGGCAACCGGTGGTTCGGGTCGTTGTAGTACTTGTCGACGCCACGCGTCGCCATTTCCTTGGCGTTCGCGACGTGGTTCGCGGTGGTGCCCGGCTGCAGGCCCAGATGGATGCGCACCGTGACATCGGAGCGCACACTCCCGTCGCTGAGCAGGGTGCGCTCGACGGCGAACCCGCGCTCCCAGACGGACGCGGCGGCCCCGCCCAGCTCCTGTGTCAGGCGGCTGGGCCGCCGGATCTCGGCCGTGCCCAGCGAACGGACGTCGGTGACCGGCTCGGGGCGGGGAGCCGGGGGGAGTTCGGCAACGGAGTAGTCGGCGCTGAGCCTGGGCGTGGGGGCGGGCATGGGGGTGTGTGTCGGGGCCACCGGCGAGCCGCTCTGCTGAACGTGTATGGATTGCGGCATACCGCCCCCGGGCGGGGACTGATGGGGCCGGTGCGGGCTCGGGGTCATCACGATGTCCCCGTCCGAGTCCACCGGGGCGTCCTCGCCCATCACGGTGTCCTCGTCGAAGTCCGGGTACGTCTGTGTGGCCTGGTGGGCCGGAGGGGTCTGTGCGCCCGGAGTGGCAGGGGTCATGGGGTTCTCGGACCACAGCTGGGCGAGCCGCTGCTCCACCTCGGCGCGGTGCTCCGTGATGTAGGGATCCAGCTGAGCCAGGCGGTCCCGCGCACTGTCGAGCGCCGCCGGGTCCTGGGCCCGGCTCGCCTTGACGGCCGCGAACTTGGCCAGGTTGCACAGGTGTTCCACCTCGTACAGATTGCTCCGCAGGTCAGCGAGGTCGAAGCCGGGCGGTGGCGGCACGATGTCCCTGACCGCCGACCAGTTGCCGACCAGGAAGTCCAACTCGGCTGCGGTGAAGTGCCGCAGACCTTCGAGGGACATCCTGCTCCAGTTCAGGAAGCCGTGGTAGTCGAGGTCGGCGTCGCCGTTCTCGTGGCGGTCCTCGCCGAGGAGTTCGTCGGCCACCTCGTCGAATCGTTGCCGGTCGATCTCGGCGCGGAGATCCTCGATCTCCGTGTGGTGGTCGACCAGATACTCCAGCGCCAGCTCCTCCGGGGTGGCGGGGCGCTGCCAGAACTCGGCATCCACATTGAGCCGGGTCACGTCCGAAGGGGTGTGCAGCCGAACGGCGTTGGCGATCCGGGTGAGGGCGAGCGGATGCACACCCAACTCGTGCGCGGTGGCGTCGGTGACTGCGTCGGTGTCCACCACGTCGGTGTGCTGCCACCGGTCGATCCGCCGCTGGTTCTCCTGGGTGTCCGGGCCGAGCAGGCTGCGCATGCTCTCGCCCTGGCTGTGCAGGTGGGTCGACAGGTCCCACCAGTCGTCGGCGGAGACCCCGAGTTCCGACATCCGCCGGACGAACGGGCCCAGCTCCGGTCCCGCGCCGAGCCGTGTCGCCAGCGTCTGCAGGGTGTGCAGTGCTTCGCTCGGCGTGGCGGCATGGTACAGAACGGGCAGGACACTGCGCAGATATCCAGGGTGCAGGCCCAACGCCTTTGAGACGGCGGCCAGATGGACCGGGTTGACGGGAGTGACCGTGCTGTCCAGGTTGACCGGCGTGTGGTCGCTCGGGTGTGTGGCCGGGCCCTCGATGTGTCCGGTCGGGGCCGTCGGCTGCGGCAGTTCGACGATCTCGGCCCCGAGAATGAGCAGCGAGGTGCTGTTGATGCGAGTGGTGAGCTGCACGCCCGGCTCGGGCGTCGTCACGATGGTGAGCGTGCCCGGCTGGTCCAGGTCGGGGGTGCGCGGTGCGCTGCTCCGGGCCGCCCGCAGTGCGGCCAGCCGCAGCCGGTCCGGGGTCCAGCCGTCCGGCAGCCGGCCGTCCGGGGTGTGGGTGTAGTCGGACGCGAATGCGTCCTGGGTGAGCGCGGCCAGCGCCGCCTCGGTCGACTCCTTGGTGACGTGCGGGGCGTGGTCCTGGGACCGGCGGGCGGCCAGCAGTTCCAGCAGGCCGGGTTCGTCGAAGAGCCCGGCGTGCGTGTTGCGGCGCAGCGCGGCCTCGACGTCTGCCGTGAGCAGCGGGTTCGGTATCCCGCCCTGCTGATCGTGGGGGGCGATCCAGGAGTCGGTGGACTGGGGCGTCGGGCGCCGGTGCTCAAGGACCTGGCGTACGAGATTCTGGCGGCCCACGTCCGGGTCCACGTCGAAGCCCAGCAGCCGGGCCGCGGCCTCTTCGGGGCTGTGCACGGACAGTGCTCCGATGTCCGCGCCGTCCTCGGGCTGGTCGGGCCGCGTCGTCGGGCGCAGCTCCACGGTGAACCGGGTCTTGGGGAGCCGGCCGTTCTCCTTGCTCTCTTCCCCGGAGTTGTATGTGTCGTCGATGTGCTCCTGCACCGCGTCCAGCTTGTCGCGCAGTTCGGCGAGGGCCTGTGGGTGCATGTTCCCCGGGTAGTGGACGATCCGGGTGAGGTTCAGTCCGCGGTCCCCGTTGGTGAACACCACGTGCGACACCCGGAAGTCGGCGAGTCCGCCGGACGCCCTGGCGTATGTCATCGGGGTCTCGGAGGTGACCGCCACGATGTCCTCGGCGTGCCACTCCGGGTGCGGCTGGAAGCGGGTCGGACGGAACCAGCGGTGCGCGCCGTCCTTCACGCCCCCCTGCATCCGCACGCCGCCCGCCGCGCCCTCCCACAGGTACCCGCCGTCGGGCAGCACCTCGAAGAGGCCGTTGGCCAGGGCGCTGTTGTGTGCGTCGCGTACGCCCTCGCGCAGATCACCGGCGGTCCACTCCTCGGGGAACAGCATCCGCGGATTGGTGCCCCAGCCGTCCTGGATGACCCCGTCGGGCGAGTCTCCCTCGCCGACCTTCAGGGTCGCCCTACCCGGTCCCGTCGGCGGGTTCCGGAACCACACTTCGGCCCGGCGCACGCCGTTGAAGTCGGGGTCCGTCAGCTTCTCGAAGCGGATGCCACGGTCCGTCTGCGCCAGCTCGCGCTTCTCTTCGCCGTGTGCGTACTGCACCCCGGTCAGCGTCGAGGGGTCGCCGCGCAGCACGAAGCGCATCGAGGCTTCGCTGAACGCGGGTTCGTCGGACAGCTCGCGGGGCGGCGGCGGTTCGAGGTGGGTGGGCGGCAGCAGGCCGCTCTGGTCGGAGTGGGGCGCGAAGTCGATGATGGTGCCGATGGTGTCGGCGGTGCCCTTGATCCGTACGCCCTGGTAGACACCGTCGAACGTCCTGCGTCCGGAGCGTTCGGTGTCGGTGGTCAGGCTGTCGGTCCTGACGTGGTCGAGGTAGACCTGGCGGGCCGCGTGCAGCACCTCTTCGGGGCTCCAGTGGTCCGGGAACATCGTCTGGTCGCTGCCGTCCGGGCGCTTGCCCGCCTGGTAGGTGCCATTGGGGTTCATCGGTCCCGTGGCTTCGAGGCGGACCCGCCCGGACGGGCCGCGCGGAGCGAGCAGACCGTTGGCGCCGGTGCCGGCACTGCCGCGCAGGACCCGCTCCCGTACGTCGAGCGGGATGTGCACCCTGGCCCTGTCGTGCGGGCCCGCGCCCACGCCGGGGGTGTGCGACCAGGCGGCGTCGACCGCCGTGGAGAGCAGCAGCAGATCCCGCGGCATGATCCGCAGTGACGGCGAGAGGTAGTGGTCGGACGTCATGTGGTCCATGTCGAACTGCACGAGTCCCGCGTCGTCGATGCCGTAACCGGACATCAGCGAATGGTCGTCGTACACCGGCCGGAACGGCCGGCCTTCCATGGCCTCGCGGTACTGGTCCTGGAAGCCGAGGAGATGGCCGGTCTCGTGCGCGATGACGTACGACTTGTCGATCGAGCCCGCCCCGCCCTCCGAGACGTACCAGGTGGCGCTGTTGTCGCGGCCCGTGCCGTCCGGGTCCGGGTGCAGCTTCACCTGTCGGTGCGCGTCTGCGGGATCGAAGACGAAATCTATCTTCACATGCAGCAGATCACCGTTCGGGAGACGGTGTTTCGGGTCGTTGTAGTACTTGTCGACGCCGCGCTTCGCCATTTCCTTGGCGTTCTCGACGTGCTTCCTGGTGGTGCCCGGCTGGAGGTCCAGATGGATGCGCACCGTGACATCGGAGCGCACACTGCCGTCGCTGAGCAGGGTGCGCTCGACGGCGAACCCGCGCTCCCAGACGGACGCGGCGGCCCCTCCCCTGTCCATGGTCCGCTCACTGGGCGGCAGAATCTCGGCCTTGCCCAGCGACTGGACGTCGGTGACCGGCTTCGGGAGGGGAGCCGGGGGGAGCTCGGCGACGGAGTAGTCGGCGGTGAGCGTGGGCGTGGCGGCGGGCTTGTGCGGGAGGACGGGTGCCGGGGAATCGTGCGGGCTGGTGTGCTGCGTCTGCAGAGGGGCGTTCGGCGAGGTGTTCGGGGCATGGGCCGACTCGGTCCGCTGCTGGGCGGTCGGCTCCGTCGTCCCGTCGAAGTGCGAGCCGCTCTGCTGAAGGTGTACGGAGAGCGGCGCACCGCCCCCCGGCGCCGGCCGGAACTGGTCCGACCCGCCGGGGTTCGTCCCCGACGGCGGGGTGTGCACGGTCAGGTCCACGTGGAACGTTCCGGCCAGCAGCGGCAGGAAACTCTTCGACCAGGGGGAGTCCCCACTGTGCTCCCACTCGGAGACGGCCCTCTGCACCTCCTTGAACAGCAGGTTGCGGGCCCTGCGGGCCGCCGCCTCACTGGTCGGTACGGAGGTGTGCGGGAGAAGATCGGGGAGCAGTTCGGCGAGCCCGTGCGGGCCCAGATCCCTCACATGGGCGTGCACGGCCTCCTTCATGCCGAGCACCAGCGTGTGCAGGTCCTGGTGGCTCTCGACATCGGACGCGGTCGAAGCGGTGGCGCGCAGTTCGTCCGGCGAGTCGACCAGTGCCCTCAGCTTCTGCCCGAGGTGGGGGAGCTTCGGCCCGACTGCCGAGGGGGCGCTGACCAATAGCGAAGTGAGCTGCGAGTAGGCGTCGTCCGGCACCTTGAGCACCGGGCGGGCCGCACCCGGCACGGGTTCGAGGTCGGACCCGTCGTCGGAGACCGAGTGCTTGTCGGAGACCGAATCGTTGTCGGACACCGAATTCTTGTCGGAGATGGAGTGGTTCTCAGAGATCGAGTCGTTGTCGGACGGCAGGTCCTGCGGAGGCTTCAGGTCCTTGGTCTGATCCACATGCCGGTAGTGGCCGTCCTTCAGCAGCAGCTCGACGGCTCCGGCGCCCTCGTGGCCCGTCGCCTCGCTCCCGTCGGGCAGGAACGTATGGCGTCTGCCGTCCACCATCACCGTCACCGGCACCCCGAACAGCTGGGCTGCCAACGGCGGGTACAGGTCGCCCGCGCTGTCCTTGGCCGCGGACTCCTCGTTGGCGGGCCGCTGCGTCTGCGACGCGGCGAGCGCGGTCCGCTGCTCCGGGGTCAGTACCGCACGGTGGTTCTCGGTGGGGGCGCCCGCCGAGTGCGGAATCCACTTGCCCTCGGTGTACTCCCGGCCCTGCGGGGTCGACCTGTCCAGCAGGTTCTCCAGCCCGGCCGCGCGGACCTCGTCGGGCTCGAACCTGTCGGTGAGGTCCGGGTGGGTGTAGTCCGCCAGGGGGTTGTCCCCGCCCCCGCGGAGGGTCTCTCCGAACAGCGCACGCAGCTCGTTCGCCACACCGGTGAGGTCATGGTCCTTCGGGACGGCGATGCCCTGCTGCGCCAGCAGGTTCGGATCGATCCGGACCAGGTGCTCGGCCAGGGAGCGGAAGAAGCCGTTGCCGTCGTGCGAGACCGGGCCGACCGGGTGGATCCGACCGGACGAAAGGTCCTCCACGCCCAGGAGTTCACCCTGGTCGTCGGTGAACTCCGAGTACCTGTCGGCGGGGGGTTCGGGCTTCTCCACGCCGTGGTCGTGCTTCACGGTCGGGTCGTAGGCCAGCACCTGGGGCTCAGTGGTGTCACCGCGCTCGTTCGCCGGGAGCCGGTGCCAGTCGTTGAGGGCGTCGGCGGCCGACCGCAGCGCGTGGTAGTGCTCGCCCGCGGCCCTCAGCTTCTGCTCCAGCGACTCCAGCTTCGGCCGGACCGTCTCCCGTACCGCGTTCAGTTCGGCGTTCGCCGCGTCCAGCGCCTGCTGCGCCGTCTGCCGGGCTTCGGGGGTGGTCGCCGCGTCCAGCCGGTGCTGCGCGTCCTGCACCACGAACGCCAGGTCGGTCAGCGGGCGGTAGGTGCTCCAGTACGCGTCGTGGTTGGCCTTCCAGGCCTTCCACCCCTTGGTCACGTCGTCCCACTGATTGGACAGCGCCTCGGGGTGGTTCTGGTCGTTGATGAGCCCCAGGTCGCGGGCCACGTCCTCGCGGATCCAGGCGAGCACCTCGGTGTCCGCCTCACCGGCCTGGAGACCCGGCGGGTCGTAGCCCTCCCAGGTCAGCCCGCGGGCTGCCAGCCGGCCGACCGAGCTGTCCTTGATGTGATGGTGCACCCCGGCGACGGCCAGCCACTTCGTGGGTACGGAGAAGAGGAACGCCCGCCCGGTGTCCGGCTTCATATTGATCTTGGCGGCGGTCGCCTCGTTGAACTTGAACTCCTCCGACGAGCCGACGCCCGGCGCGATGACCGGGGTGACCTGGTAGGTCGTCTTGTGCGAGTCGGCCCCGATGGCGTCACCGCCCATCCCGCCGTTCTTGCTGTGGGACTGCCCCTCACCCACGTCGAAGCTCTCACCCGTGCCGGTGGCGAACTCCATCCGCACATCGGCCGTCGCGAGGAGCTTGGCCCCCGACAGGTCGAAGGCCGGGTGGAGTTGGAGGGTGCCGGTGGCGCCGCCGACGACGGTGTCGTCTACCAGGCCGAGCGGCTGGTAGCCGTTCTCGTCCAGCGCCGAACCGTCGATGAGCGAACCGGTCAGGGACATCTCGCTGGTGCCGGTCGTCAGCGTGTCGCCGCCACCCTTGCCGGGCGACAGCAGTTTGACCTTCGCGGCCTTGGCACGGGCCTCGGCCAGCTGGTCACCGGTGAGCACACCCTGGGTCTCCACCCCCTTGCCCGCGTGTCCGCCGTTGAGGTGCTGGCTCTCGGCCTTCGCCAGGGTGATGTGGGCCAGGTCCTCGACGTTCTTGGAGCCGAGTACCCGCGTGAAATGCACCCCGTTGCCGGGGACCAGCCCGGCGGGCCGGTTGTCGCCGGACACGTGCTGGGTGAGGTGCCGGCCGATCCTGTCCGGCGTCGCGTTGTTCGACGGCCACACGTCCACGGCGGCGGGCGGCGGTGTGTACACATCGCCCTCGTTCTCCCCGCCCGGCTTGAGCAGTGCCAGCGGCTCCTGGCTCTTCGCGTTGCCGGCGCCCCAGGTGTGTTCCAGGACGACGTTGCCCTTGTTGTCCACCACCGTGACCACGACGTCGTACGTGGTGGAGACGGTGGCGAGCGGGCCGGGAATCACCGTCACCTGCGCCACGGTCTCCGACTCAGAGCTGCTCTGGCCGCCGCTCTCCCCCTTCGAGCCGCTGGAGTTCCCCAGCGGGCCGCCCGACGAACCGTTCGGCCCGGTGATGCGTTCGGTGGCGTTCGCGGAAAGGCCGCGGGAGCGGGTGACGCCCCGCGAGGCGCTGTTGCTGGTGGTGACGGAGTGGCCGTTCTCCACATCGCCGAAGCCGAAGTCCTCGACCGTCCGGGTGCCGGGGACCTGCTTCACCGTCACCCGGTATTCCTTGCCCCCGAGAGGGAGGCTGTCGGTGAAACCGCGCCAGGGCGCACGGCCCCGGTACTGCTGCGGAATGCCGGACTCGACCATGGCCTGCCCGTGCCGTTCGGACAGCAGTGTCCTGATGGACTCCAGGCTGTTGCGGGTGAACCGCAGATTGCGCAGGGTCTGCATGAACTGCGCCCGCCCCGCGTCGTGACCGCTCGGCGCCGACACCGGGACGACCCCGAGCGGACTCTCCTTGAACCACGAGGAGTGCGACCAGGTCCCGGCCCCGTCGGCGAGACCGGGCACCCGCGCGATACCGGTGTTGAACAGATTCAGCGCGTGCGCCGCCTGTTCGGAGACCAGTCCGCGCCAGGCGTTCGCCTTGTCCACCAGCTGCCCGGTCCACGCGGGCAGCTTCGAGCGGAACGGGGTGAGAGCGCCGAGCTTGTCGGCGGACATCTCGACGCGGTACTGGGCGTCCGTCGTGACCGGCACCCACTGCCCGTTCTCCGGAACGATGTTGACGGACCGGCTGATGGTCTTGCCGCCGCCCTTCGAGGTCACGCTGGAGCGCTGGTACGGGGTGGCGCCGAAGCCGTAACGCGTCGTGGTGGGTACGCCCGTCTGCTGCGCGGGGAAGTGCCCCACGTTCACGTCGAACGACAGCACCCAGCCCTTGCTGTCGCCGCCCGAGACCGCCAGGTCCAGGGTGCGGTTCATCTCCGGCTTGAGGTCGACGGGGCCGCCCACGGCGGTCGGGTTCCCCCGCCGTCCGACGAGGCGTATGTCGCCCGTCGCGCCGTACAGGAAACCCGGGGCGCGTACGTCGTTGAGCTGCTTGCCCGTCGGGGAGAACACCTGGTCGGAGTCGGAGGTCAGCGACATCGAACCGAAGGCGTTCTTCATCCGCTGGTGCTGGCTGGTCCCCTCGGTGGTCAGCGACCACTCACCGCGGGTCGCCCGGTTCGCGACCAGCGGGCCCGCCTGCTGGAGGTGATGGTCCGTCGGCACGTAGAGGGTGATGAGCGGGATGTTCTTGAGCGAGTCGCCGCGCTGCCACTCCGAGGGCGCCCACAGGTCCTCGGTCTCGGTCAGCGAGTCCAGCTCCCGCGAGGTGGTCTCGCGGCTGGTGACGAACGGGTTGGCCGCGCCCTCCGCATGCGGGTCGACCTTCGGCATGTACTGCTCCGACAGATGGAGCATCACGCTGAAGTCCCCGAGCGTGGCCTCGGGGCCGCCCACGGTGGCCGGCTCGTGGATCTTGCGCCCCGCCCCGCCGAGCGTGAGGGCGCGGTACGGCGCGTGCCACTGGTGCACGCCCACCAGCTCGGCCTTGAACCGGCCGGTCGCCAGGAAGGAATGCACCCCGGCCGGGGTGGCCGTCACGTCCTCGCGGCCGGCTGTGAACGTGGTGCCGTTGCCCCGGGTGTGCTGGCGGTTCGCGCCGGCCTTGGCCCCCAGTACACCGATGTGGTCCGGCGTACCGGTACGGAACGTTGCGTTCGAGCGCAGTTCGACGGTGCCGCCCGCCTGGGCCCCGAAGGTGTGCGTGGTGCTGTGGGCGTTGCCCACGCGCTCACCGGCGTTGTTGTTCTGGCGGGTCATCCGGTCACGGTCGGTGCCCTGGTAGACCGGCGGATCGAGATCGGCCTTCAGGTTCAGCGCGAAGAGGTTCTCCTTGGTGAGGTTGCGGCCGAACAGCTTGACGGACAGCCCGTCGTGGGCGAGTTCGTTGAGCGTCGCCGCCAGGTTCCGCTCGTCGAACTTGGCCATGATGATGCGGGTGTTGGCCATGGCCCGGTCCCGCTCACCGCTGATGGCCTGCGTGAACCTGGTCCATTGGCTGCGCGGATCGGCTGTGTTCGCACCCGGGCGCGGGGCGACCAGCACCGAGTCGCCGTGCGTCCGGTTGATCCAGTCGAGTACCCGGTCGACGAGTACGTTCGGGGACGTCGGGTCCGGGGAGTGACTGTTGTCGATGACGAGGTCGGTGGCCCTGGTGTGCGTCAGGTCGTAGTCGCCGTTGCGCCAATGCGCGGGCAGCGGCGGCTCGCTCCCCTCGGGACGGGTGTGGGTGTCGGGGTCCCAGCCCGCCCGCTCGCGCGCTTCGCGCACCGGCAGCCGTACGAGATTCCAGGTGTCGAGAATCCGCGTCTCGCCCTCGAAGGTGACGGGGACCTGAAGCTCCTGGAGGTAGAGGGCCGTGTCGCTGCCCTTCACCCGCCCGGTGATCTTGCGGCCCACGCTCCCGCCCTGGAGCGAGACCTCGCTCGAGTCGTGGCTGTAGTGCAGGGTGAGCCCGAGCTGCATGAAGATGTGTGGCGCCTGATCGGTCGGGATGGCGAACCGCGACCCGCCGAAGAAGGCCACCACGTAACGCCGGTTGTCCTGGACCAGGACCTCGTTCTTCACCGTGATGGCGTCCGTGATGCGCATCTCGGCGTCGTTCGCGACCTCGATCAGATGGTGCTCGCCGGATATCGCCTTGCCCACCTGGAAGCTGCCCGCGGACTTGCCGTTGCGCCTGCGCACATCGAGCGGTGCCAGCGGTCCACGGGCCAGCTCGTCGGACATGCCGTGGAAGTGGTCGGAGCTGAAGTAGTCGCTGAGCTGCTTGTGCTTGTACCCGCCCGGCCTGGCTCCGAGCTTCTGGACCGCCCAGTCGAAGAGCGACTTCACCGGGCCGAAGCCCTCGGTGCTCGGCGAGCCGAGGCGCGCGCCGGGCGGCGGGGTGAAGTTGTGCGGTACGCGCAGCTCCGATTTTTTGGGCACGGCGGAGCCCTTGGAGACCCGGGTCGTCATACCGTTCTTGACGCCCGTGCCGAAGGCTTCGATCCGCTCGTCCGGGTGGAACTCGACCTGGTAGTAGACGTCCTGGTGGAAGGACTCGCTGCCGCCCGTCGTACGCGTCTCACGCTGGAACGAACGCTGGTCGTGGCTGCCGACGACATGCTTCTGGTTGTGACTGGCGCTCCCGCGGAGGTCCAGCAGCATCCGGGCGTCGGACGGCAGCGCCCCGACGGCGAACCCCACCTGGAGACCAGTGCCCCGGGACGTGCCGGTGTTCGTACCGGTCTGCTGCTGGAGCTGCTGGGAGGTGTCCAGCTTGTGCGGGTCGCGCGCCTCGGAGTCCGGGTGGTGGGTCCATACGTCCGCGTACGGAATGGCCTTGACGGTCATCACGGTCCGCTTCGCCTTGGTGAGGCTGGTCCCGAGGAAGGGCACGCTGTGCTTGACGACGAACCGGCGGCCGTCGCCGAGGAACGAGCCCGGGTGCCGGGCCAGTTCGTCGTCGATCTGTTTGATCACGGAGTCATCGGCCCGGTCGCCGTTGAGCTTGCGGTTGAGCGCGGCGTTGAGCTTGTCGTGGAGCGTCCGGCCGATGCTCGCGCCCTGGCGCGGCTGAAGCAGCTTGGTGCTGCTGTGGCCTGCGGCGGAGCCGGTGGGGAGAGTCTCCGGAGGACGGGGATTCGTGGCGGCCGGCTTGACGTACTGGCTCACGTCGTGCTGCCAGAGGGGAGGACGGGGGTCGCCCTCGGGGGTCTCTCTGGGGCCATTCGTGGGGGGCGTCAGGGTGTCGTCGTGCCGGGGGTCGTCATCCGGGGTCTGCTCGTTCGTCTGCTCGTTCGTCTGGTCGTTGGTCTGCGTGTTCGTCTGGTCGTTGGTCTGCGTGTTCGTCCGGTCGTTGGACTGCTGGTCGGTCTGCTGTCCGGTGTGCTGGTTGAGCTGCTGATCCGTCTGCTGGTTGGTCTGCTGGTCGGACTGCTGCTGTTGTTGTACGGAGTGCTCGTTGGCCTGCTGGTTGCTCTGGTTGCTCTGGCTGTTCTGCTCGTTCCGAAGCTGATCCGTGTCGAGTGCCGAGTTGTCCCGGTGCTCGCTGGAGACGACGCTGTCGCGGGACAGCGGCTTCGGAGGGGGCGGCGTCTCCGAAACCGTCTCGTTGACATCAACCGTCTGGTTGACCGTCTCCGTGACGTTGTTCGCCGTGGACTTCGGAGCCGAGACCGATTCATTGGTCTGCGTGAGCGACGAGTCGAAGTCGGTGGAAGTGGTCTGCGTGGAAGTCGGGCGCCGCAGAGGCTTCAGTTCGATGCTGCTGCTGCCTTCGCCATTGTTCGGCAGAAGGGGGGATTGGTTCGACCGGCGGGGCGAGGAAGCCGCATTGGGCGTGTTGACCGTTGACGTGTTTGTGGACGACAGGTTCGGCGGGGTGGTCGATGCCGGGTTGGCCGGGGGTACGGAAGTGACCGGAGCGACCGGCGTCACCGGGGCCTCGGACTGGTGCTGGAAGTCCGAAGTGTCCGTGTGCTGCACGTCGTTCGTGTGGTTGACGGTCTGGACCGTCGTGTCCGAGGAGGCCGTCACCACAGGCTTCACCGGCGTCACCGGGTCGTGGGACGTGACCGTGTGGTTGGACGTGCTGTCGGAGGTTTTGTCGGACGCGTCGTCGGTCGTGGTGTGGTTTGAGGTGTTGCTTTCCGTGCTCTGCGTCGTATTCGCAGTCGTGCTCTGCGTCGTATTCGCAGCCGTGTTCTGTGTCGTGTTCGTCGTCGTGGGGTTCGTCCCGTTGTTCAGTGGGTCCGATCCGCCGCCGCTCACATCGAGGTTCTTGTCCAGGCCCTTGTCGAACCCGCCGTCGAGCGCCGACGTGTCGAAGTGGTGGGACATGGCGTGCACAACGGGGTGGACGAGATACACGTGTCCGGCGTGGCTCAGTCCGCCGGTCAGCATGCCCGCGACGAAGGTGTCCCACGACGTGGTGAAGCCGTCCTGGTAGATCAGGTTGTAGAAACCCTCACCGAGGTTCTGGCCCACGGACTCGACGAGCAGCCCACTGCCCACCATGCCCAGTCGGAAGCGCTTGTTGCCCTGGAATCCCACGTGCATCAGGGCCCGGGGCATGTCGTCGGCGAGCGCCTTCAGCGCGGTCTTGTCGAGCTTGCTGCTCAGTTCCTTGGTGAGTTCCTTGCTGAGCGCTTCCGCCGCACCCTTGGTCGGGCCCGACCAGTGCTTGGTGACGGTCTCGGCCCAGGTCTTGCCGATCTGACGGGCCTCCTCCTTCGTCAGCCCGTTGAAGGGGGATTTGGCGAACTCCTTGCCCATGTTCTTGATGAAGTTGTCGCTCGCGGCCTTGGCGCCCTCTTTTCCACCGACCTTGGTGAAGCCCTTGGCGAGGCTGAGGTCGTGATCGCTGAGTACCTTGGCCACGTTCTTGGCCAGGTCACCAGCCCCGCCCTTGCCCCCGACCTTCTCCAGGGTCTTGAAGGCCGTTTTCAGCTCCTTGGTGAGGAGCTTCGACAGGCCCGTACCGAGCTTGTTGCCCAGCCACTTGCCGATCCCTGGGGCGAGCAGGCTGAGCGGCCCGGTGACCAGGCCCTGGATCGCGCCATACCTGACCGCGTCCAGCAGCAGCTTGTTGTCGAAGCTGTCCCGATTGCCCTGGTCTATCTGGATCATCTGGATGATGCGGTCCATCGCTATGCCCATGCCGACCCCGAGGGCGACGTGCTGAGCGATCCTCTTGAGCAGCTCCTTGATCAACATCTTGAGGAACAGCCGGGTGAAGAGCGTGCGCCAGCTCAGTCCCGACAGCAGTGCCTCACCGAAGCCGGGCACCCACGAGAAGGCCATGGCATACATGAACTCGGCCAGCAGCTCGATGAGCTGGGCGAGCATCATCCACTTCGTGTACTCGGCCTGGTTCGCGGTGTCCCGGGCGACCTTCGCCATGTTCTGGGACTGCTCGGCCGCCGCGTCGAGGAACGAACTGTCGCCGCCCGCGATGACCTGGCCCAGCTTGAGGAACGCATTGGCCGCGTCGCCCTCGAAGTTGTTCTGGATGCTCTGGAGCAAGAGCACGAGCTGATCGTCGAGCTGCTTGTAGTCCTCGCCCACGGAGTCGTAGAGATCCGCTGCGTTCCGGAGTTCGTCCTCGTTGGCCTGTGGCCACTTCATGCCCGTGAGGGCATGCATTATCCACTCGACCGCGGGGGAGGGGGTCAGCATCCGCGTGTTCTCATCATGTGGCGTCGCTCGACCAGCTGCTCGCGAGTGACCTGGCTTCTTCCTCGACCCGGTCGAACAGGCCCATCACGTCGGATCCCGTGTACCCGACCTGTTCGACCAGGGTCTTGAGCAGGGTCAGCAGGTCGTGCAGGTGTGTCATGCCGGGGTCGATGGTCTCGTGGTACTGCTTGGCGATCTCGTCGTCCTTGCCGCCGCCAGCGATATTGATCTTGTCGATCTGGGCCAGGTAGTCGCCGATCTGCTTGATCAGCGACCCGATCTGCGGGTATTGAGCGAACTGCTGCTTGAGCTGGTCGATGGTGCTGATCTTCTCAGCCATCCGAGGCACCGCCCTTCCCCTTGCCCGTGCCGTTCCGGCCGACGCCCGGCGTGCCAGAAGGCCCCGCCGGCCCCGGCCACATCTCCCGCAACGGGCCCATCAAATCGTCCATTTCGGTGCCGCCCGTCATCGACTTGCGCAGGGCGGCGCCCGCTCCCTGGAACGGCGAGATGGTCTCGCGGACCTTCTGCCCGGCCTGCTCCCTGGCCTGGCCGATGACCTCGACCAGCGCCGCACCCAGCTCGGCGGGCGCCATATCGCGGTACGCGTCCGTATGGAACTTGATCTCCCGCACGTCGCCCTGGGCGCCCGCGACGACCGTCAGCATCCGGTCCTTCGACTGCACGGTGACCGTGTACTTGGCCAGCTCTCGCTGGGTCGCGAGGAGGGAATCGCGGTGCTCCGCGAGCTTTCCCATCATCTCGTCGAGCTGTTCCTGGAATCCGTTACCCATCAGCCGATCACTCCCGGTGCTGCTTCCTGGGAGGTGCCCCAGGTCTCTTCGTCCTCGGTCAGCCAGGTGCGGCGCTCGCGGTCGCGCTCGCCGCCGCCCGCGCCGCCGCCTCCGCCGCCCATGGGAGGCATCATCGGCTGGCCGTTGGACGAGGTGCGGTTCATCGCGGAGGACTCCCTGGCCGCGGTCGCGGCGGCCAGATTGGGCTCATTGGCCGAGGTCCGGGCCCGGACGCGCTCGGAGACCGAGGTCCTGGGGTCGCCGACGCTCCGGCTGGTGGGGAGCCGCTCGTTGACCCGGGGCGGCGTCTCCTCCAGGTGCAGCCCGTTCTTGCCGCCGCCTCCGGTCTTGTACCCGTTGATGCTGGTCTCGGTACGGGCCTGACCGCGGACGTGGGAGAGGGCCTGCTGGTAGGCCTTCTCCTGCTCGACCTCCCGGGCCTGCTGCGCCTTCCGCTGCTTCAGCTGCTGTTCCTGCAGTTCCTGCTGGTTCTTCAGCTGCTGCTGCTGGTTGGCCTTCTGCAGCCTGAGCTGCTTTTCCTGCAGCTCCTGCTGTTCCTTCAGTTGCTGCTTGCTGTTGCTGCTGCTGTTGCCGGTCGTGGAGCTGGGGCCGATGTGGGAGTTCGGCGGAGCCATGAGGGGCTTCTTGTCGGCGCCCAACAGCAGCTTGCCGTCGGGACCGGTGATCGTGCCGTCTTTGTTGATGTGGGACCCGGGCGGGATCTGGGTTTCGTTGCCCTTTGAGTCCTTGATCGGCTGGTTGTTCTTGTCGAGCAGCGTGTTGCCGGCGCCGTTCCCTGTGCTGGTCTGCGGGGGACCGGTGGTCTTCGACTGCGGCGGCGGGGGTTTGATGTCGGAGTTGGTATTCGGCGGCCCGGTGACGGCCGACCCCGGCGGCTTGTCGCCGGTGTTGGTGTCCGTGCCGGGCGGCTTGTCGCCGGAGTTGGTGTCGGTGCCCGGGGGTTTGTCGCCGGTGTTGGTGTCCGTGCCGGGCGGCTTGTCGCCGGAGTTGGTGTCGGTGCCCGGGGGCTTGTCGCCCGAGTTCGTGTCCGTGCCGGGTGGCTTCGGCGCGTTGGGATCGCGGTACGGCGGCGCAGTGAGGGCGGTCGGCGGGATCACGTCGATCGCCTGCTGGTAGGTGATTTCCACGGAATTCATCTGCGCGTTGGCGACGGTGTCCAGCCAGGACAGCCCGCCCAGCCAGGCTTCCTTCGACTTCTGCTCCAGCGCGGTCCAGAAGTCGATATTCTTCGGATTTCCCAATCCCGGCACGTCGAGATAGGCATCGCCTGACGCGTCGAACTGGAGATGCGCGCCGTTGAGGGCATTGAAGAACGTGTCGTGGACATGGTTGGCGGGCCAGGCGCCCGCGCCGTTGCGGTAGCCATCGGCCGCGTAGACCAGCGCGCCCATCGCGGATTGGATCATGCTGCGCGCACTGTCGAGGCGACCCGGGATGTCCCCGTAGTTCGTCACCTCCTGGTAGAGGTAGGCCACCTGCTGCTGCACGGCCACGAGGGTCCGCTTGAAGGCCCCGGCCGCCGTGCCCTGCATCTCGGAGTCCGGCACGTCGATGTCTTCGGCCCACGACTTGAGCTCGTTCTGCACATCGGTCAGATGATTGAGCATCCCGCGCAGCATCATCCCAGCCGTGTCGAAACTGCCCAGGCTGATCGAGGAGTTGCCGAGCAGGGTGTTCAACGGCGGCCCGACTATGGCCCAGGGTTCGTGGATGAACTTGGAAAGCGGGGTATCCGGAGCGTTGTCCCCGACTTCGGGCGTCAGAGAGAACCCGATCTGGTAGGTGTAATTCGCCTCAAAGGGCTTGTTCCAGGTCTGCGACCAGGCGTAGTCATAGCCTGTGGGGGTGCCGGCGTCGGCCGTAGCCTTTGCGGTGACCAGGTGATCAGTCTTGAACCACGGGTCCTTGGTCACTTCAGTACGGTTGGTCACCTTGGCCAGATCGCCTTCTTTGGGGGCGACGACGGCGAGCGCGTCCTCCCACTTCCGCTCGGCCATGGCGGGCTCCTTACGAGTGCGATGCAGACAGTTGAGCAGAGCAGACAGGTGAGCAGTGCGGAGGTTGAGCGGTACAGGCGACGGGCGGGCCGGCACCGCCCGTCGCTGACGTCGAGCGGTGCCGGTGCGGCGTACCGGAGTTACGCGGTGGTCGTGGGAGCGCCGCCGAACGCCCTGATGGCTCCCGCCAGTTCCGCGTTCATCTCCGAGGCCGTCAGGGCGGCGTCGTCCTCACTCTTCTGGAGAATGGAGTCGACGGCCGCCATATCGAGCGAGAGGATGTTGAAACCGTTCCCGAGGGCGTCCACCTGCGTCTTGAGACTTGAGCAGAGCGCAGTGAACACCTTGTGCAGAGTCACGTCGGCGCCCAGGGTGCCCGAGCCCGTGAGGATTCCCTTGTAGACGCCCGCCTCGGTCGCGAATTCGGTCAGCGTCCCGTAGTCGGGGCCCGTCTGGAGCATGTCCCGGAGCGCGAGGACCTTCGTGCGGGCCTCGCCCTTGAGCCAGCCCTCGGTCACCTTGAAGGTGCCGGTGCCCCCGTCTTCGTTGTCGGCCATGGTCAGAACATCCCTGAGCCGCGCTTGTCACCCGCGATTTGGCCGTCGACCATTTCCTTGAGGGCCTGCGCACCCGTGCCGAACTGGGCGTTCATCGTCTCGATGGCGGCGTTGGCCTGGTTCTGGAAGTCCTGGTACACGACCGCGGTCTGACCGGAGAAGGACGCCTTGAGGGCGCCGAGTTGGCTGAGCAGTTCCGTGAGCGCGTTCACCATGTCCGTGTTGGCCTTGACCATGTCGTCGATGGCCGCGTTGGCGCGCGAGACTTCGAGTGTGACGTCCGCCATGTCCGGTCGTCCTTTCAGGAGGTGAGGGAGGGGAGAGGCAGTGCTGGTGGCGCCGAGTGGCGGTGGGTCAGCCGGAGAGGGCCTGGTAGTAGCCGCTGCCGCCGCCGTCCCACGCGCTCGCGTACTGGGAGGCGTCCATCTCACTGGTGTTGTGGATGACGTCGGCCGCCGACAGCGAGGCGTGCAGCGCGTCGACCTTGGCCTTGACGTCGGTGTACGCCTGCATCCACTGCTGGAGCTTGCTGCTGAAGATGCTGGAGGAGTCGGCGACGTACGCCATCCGCACGTCGTCGTGGATCGCTGACACCGTCGCGCCCGCGCGGGCCATGGTGGCCACGTGGTTCTCCAGGGCGGTGCGGGCCTTGTCGACGTCTACTTGCTGCCGGTTGAACAGTCCAGGCGTGCTGTCACCCATGGTCGGCCTCATTCACATCAGGATTCGGACATGTGTCGCCACGATACTCAGCAGAAGTGCTCAACTGACCCTGCAGGAGCAATATTTGATCTTCACTTGAGCATTGGCTTCAATTGTTGACGCATCGTTCATCGGGTTGTTTCCCGGTGCGTACGACTCTTTCGCTCCCGGTGCCTTCCGAGGCGGATTGGTCGGCCCGCACGATTCCGTCCTGAGCCAGCGCCTGCGGGTCGAGACTCGGCCCGGTCGGCAGCAGGTCGAGCAGCGGCGCGGGCAGCCGTACCGCCTCGTTGGCCGAGTAGCCGAGCTGCTTGAGAGCGTCGTCGTCGGGCACCGGGTAGGCGGCGCCGGCATCGGTGACCAGGTAGCGGCTGGCGCCGGTCCCGGCCGTGGAGTGGGTCGTCACCAGGGCGCCCGAGCCCGGCCGCACCCAGATCCGGTCGGCCGCCAGGCACCCGGCCCGTACGCCCGGTTCAGCGTCCGGCGCCCCGCCCGGCACCTGCGCGGCGGCGACCAGCGCCACCGTCGTGGTGTGCCCGGAGCCGCTGGAAGCGACCCGCGCGCACACGTCCTGACCTGCGGCGACCGACACCGGGTGCGGTGCCTTGACGGGCAGGTCGGCGGCGAGCGCCGCAGCCGCCGACGCCGGACCCTGATGGGCCGCCAGGTCGGCGGCGCCCACCATGCGTTCGCTCACCACGCCGCCGCCGTACGCCTGAGCCTGGGTGCGCGGGTCGCCGAGCACCAGCCGGTGCAGCGTGTCGGTCAGCGGCACGAGCCCGTCCTTGCGCAGCAGGTAGTGCTGGCCGCCGTCGGCGGTGAACAGCTGGCCGATCCGGCTCGCCGCCCCCGCCAACTGCGGACCCGCCCCGCCGCGGCCCGGCACCTCGGGCGCCGCCAGGTCGGGCCCGGCCACCAGCGAGGCGAGGAAGGCATCGCCGACCGGGTACGGGGCCGTGGTCCCCGCCCAGCCGAGCGCCGCAGCCGCACCGTGCTTGGTGTCGACTGCGAACCGCCTTCCCTGCCAAAGGAGTTGGACCCCGCCGTGAGGTGACGACACCAGTACGCCGTCCTTCGCGCCCAGTCCGTCGCCGCCCGGTTCGGCGCCGATCACCACGGAGGTGACCGTGCTGGTGCCGCCGGTCCCGGTGTCCTCGTGGCCCGCGCACACCGACCAGGTGCCCCGTTCGAGCGCGCCCTTCGGCAGCCCGTCGGGCGCGCCCACGATGCCGAGCGGCGTTCCGCGCGGGGTGTCCCCGAGGGAGGCGGCGGCGACCTGCTGGACGGTCAGCCTGTCCCCGGACAGCAACCGCGCCGACGCCTCGTTCAGTACGGGGTGCAGCGTGCCGCCGACGTAGACGTACCGGGCCCCCGAGTCCTTCACCACCACCAGCGCGCCGTCGGTGCGCCAGGAGGTCGCGCCACCGGGCGAGATCAGCCCGTACAGCGTCGTGACCACCGCGGCGAGGGCGGCGGCCAGCAGACCCCACATGATGCCGCGCCAGGTACGGGCGGTCGGACTGTCCGGCGCGTCCGGCTCGGCGCGCTGCATGCCGGAGGAGAGCCGGCCCATGACGAACATATGGGCCTGGACCTGGTCACGCCTGGACTGCATGCGAGTTCCTCACTGCTACCTCGGTGTGCTGATCGTGAGCGGGCTGATCCGTGAGTGTGCCGAACGTGAAGAGGTTCGGTTGCACTCACGGGATCACCGGAGTACGGCCCCGGACCTGCGCTTCCATGGTGCCGGGCGGACCGGCTCCGGAGCTCAGCCCCAGATGCCGCGCAGCGTGCCGAACACCCCGGCCAGCAGCAGCGCGAGCGGCAGCAGCACGAGTGCGGTCAGACTGTGCAGGATGTCGGCCGCGCGGCCCCAGTACGGCACCAGCCTGCGGCCGGGCACGGTCCAGGCGGCGATCACCGCGACCGCGGCGGCGGCCGTCAGATACCCGGTGACCTCCAGCCGTCCCGGCATGCCGGTTCCGACCGCGTCCATGCAGGCCGCGAGCACCAGGGCGTACGCCCCGGGCACCGCCATGACCAGGCGCTGCCAGGCACCGCCGACGGTCCGGGTGTGCAGCAGCAGCAGTACACCGAGGGTCAGCGCGAGGACCGGCGCGGGCCAGCCGTCCGAGTCGGGCCCGGTGAGCAGCGCCGTCACACAGCCCGCCAGGATCAGTCCGAGCGCGGCTGAGAAGCCGGTGGCGTACGCGTCGGCGGACCGGGCACGCACCCGGACCCGCTCGGCCTCGAAGGGCTCGATGCCTTCCTGGAGTTCGTCGGCGCTGGACGGCAGTGGTGGGAGCCGCAGCCCCGCCAGGCGGAAGGCCAGACCCGGTACGAAACTCCCGGTGGCGACCGCGCCCACCGCGAGGTATCCGGCGGTGTGCGACAGCGGCACACCGCCCGCGCAGACCATGCCGCCGACCGCCGCGAACAGCGCGACGGTGAAGGCCCCGAGGAACAGCGGGGCGAACGCGCCGACCGCGGCCAGCGCGAGGACCGCGGCGCCGGCTGCCGCCGCTCCGCCCGCCAGCAACCGGGGGCCGAACACGTCCTCACCGTGTCCGGCGGTGGGCAACAGCGCACCGGCCAGGGCCAGATGCGGCACGGCCATCAGCCCGAGAGCGGCGCCCGCCGCCGCGTCCCCGACGGCGCGCGACGCGGCCGTGGCCCCGGCGAGCAGCAGTACGGCGAGTACGGCAGCCGCGGCGGTCCGCCAGCCGGTGGGGCCGGGCAGCGCTACGGTGAACAGGGCCGCGGTGAGCCCGGCCACGGCCAGGCCGACCAGCAGCCGTCTGGTCAGCGCGGGATGCCAGGTGTCGGGGCGGGCCCGCAGCGTCTCCCCGATGCCGTCGACCAGATCGTCGAAGTCGACTTCGGGCAGCGTCTCGTGACGGGCCCGCAGGTACAGGGTTTCGCCGTCGCGCAGTTCGAGCGACTGCGGGGTTCCCTCCTCGTCGAGGGGTGCGGCGCCCAGCCGCTGGAGGGTCCAGCCGCCGTGGGCGGCACCCTGGTCGTGCAGTTCCCCGCCGGCGTACTCGACGAGGACCGGGATGAGATCGGCGAGCGGTACGTCGACCGGGACGCCCAACTCATAGGAATTTTCAGGCGCTCTTACAGCTATTCGGCACAATCCGACGGTGGTGTCGCTCACGGCGTTTCGATTCTCTCCCGTCCGGGTGTGCGGGTCGACCCGGGAACGGGGCGAACACTATCGTGAGTTCGAACCGATCTCCGGATCAACCACCTCGCCGGCATTGGTGGGTGGTTGTTGAAATTGCCCTGCGGCACAACGGACAAGTGTTTCTCGTCCGCCCGTTAACCCACAGGTAATTCACCTGTCTCCTTGGACCAGGAAGGCCCTGCCCTCTTGAGCACCGTCACGTTCCGGCGCCCGCCGCGCCGGCCGGGCCCGCAGCTGCCACAGGGCGAGCTGACCCTCCAGGAACCACCCGCACTGCCCGAGCCCCAGAGCGCCATGAGCGGCGTCATCACCTATCTGCCCATGGCGCTCAGCTCGCTCGGCATGGTACTGATCTTCATCAGGCCCGGCGAGAGCAGCGGCGTCCTGATGTGGGTCGCCATCGGCATGATGCTGCTGTCCGCGGTCGGCATGCTCGTCAGCCAGTTCATCCGCGCGGCCGGTGACCGCAAACGGCGGCTGCGCGGCGAGCGTCGCGACTACCTGCGCTACCTCTCCACCAGCCGCCGCCGTATCCGCAAGGCCATCGACGAGCAGCGGCGCGCCGACGCCTGGCACCACCCCGAGCCCGGCTCGCTCGCCTCCCTGGCGCGCGGCGGACGGCTCTGGGAACGCCGCACCACCCATGAGGACTTCGCCGAGGTCCGGGTCGCCACCGGCACCCGTCAGCTCGCGCTCACCCTCAACCCCCTCTCCACCAAGCCCGTCGAGGACCTCGAACCGCTCTGCGCACACGCGCTGCGCCGCTTCATCCGCGCGTACTCGACGGTGCCGGGGCAGCCGATCGCGGTCCGGATGCGCTCTTTCGCCCGGGTCATCATGCTGTCCGGCAGCAAGGGCGGGGAGGAGACCGGGACCGACGCGGCCGCGACTGCCGAGCGGAACCTGGAGACGGCCCGCGGCGCCGCCCGCGCCATGGTCGCCCAGCTCGCCGTCCTGCACGCCCCGGAGGACCTGGCCGTTGCGGTCGTCGCCGACGGCGGCGCGCTCCCCGGCTGGGAGTGGGTGAAGTGGCTGCCGCACGCCCAGCACCCGTCCGACACCGACGGCGCGGGCACCTCCCGCCTCGTCGCCGAGGCCATCTCCGAGCTGGAGCCGCTGCTGGGCGAGGAGTTCGGCGGGCGTCCACCGTTCGAGCCGGGCTCCGAGCCGAGCCGCGACGAGCCGTACACGGTCATCGTCCTGGATACCGCCGCGGTCCCCGCCGGGGCGCGCATCGCCGGGTCCGGCTACCGCAACGCCCTGGTCATCGACGTACGCGGGGCCCTCGACGCCGCCCCCGCACGCGGCACACTCCGCTTCCGGGTCACCCCCGACGACCTCTCGATGGTCACCACCGACCCGGACGGCAAGTCCTCCGAGACCTCCGTGGGCCGCCCCGAGACCCTGGGCCCGCACGCCGCCCGCGCCCTGGCCTCCGCCGTGGCCCCCTTCCGGCTGGGCGCCACCGCCCGCTCCGAGCAGCCGCTCCAGGAGGACATGGAGCTGACCGGTCTGCTCGGCATCCACGATCTGCACTCCGCCGACTTCACCAAGCTGCACGAACGGCGCGCGCCCGGCGACCGGCTGCGGGTCCCCATCGGTCTCGCCGCCGACGGCAGCCAGGTGGCCCTGGACATCAAGGAGTCGGCGCAGGGAGGGATGGGCCCGCACGGCATGCTCATCGGCGCCACCGGATCGGGCAAGTCGGAGCTGCTGCGCACCCTGGTGCTCGGCCTCGCGCTCACCCACTCGTCCGAGACGCTCAACTTCGTGCTTGTCGACTTCAAGGGCGGCGCGACCTTCCTCGGTCTGGACCGGCTGCCGCACACCTCCGCCGTCATCACCAACCTCGCCGACGAGTCGGCGCTCGTGGAGCGCATGCGCGACGCGCTGCACGGCGAACTCACACGCCGCCAGGAACTCCTGCGCAAGGCGGGCAACTACGCCTCGCTCCTGGAGTACGAGAAGGCCCGCGAAGGCGGCGCCGATCTCGCGCCGCTGCCCACCCTCTTCGTCGTCGTCGACGAGTTCAGTGAACTCCTCGCCGCGCACCGGGACTTCCTCGACCTGTTCGTCATGATCGGACGGCTCGGCCGGAGCCTCGGCGTGCATCTGCTGCTCGCCTCGCAGCGGCTCGACGAAGGCCGTATCCACCAGCTGGAGTCCCATCTCTCCTACCGGGTGGGGCTGCGGACCTTCTCCGCGATGGAGAGCCGCGGTGTGCTCGGTGTTCCGGACGCGTACGAGCTGCCTCCGCAGCCGGGCAGCGGCCTGCTGAAGAACGACGTCGGCACGCTCACCCGGTTCAAGGCCGCCTTCGTCTCCGGTCCCTACCGGGTCGTCCGCCCCGCGGTACGCCAGGCGGTCGTCGCCGGGCAGGTCGTCCCCTTCCACGCGGGCTGGGTTCCGCCGCGCCAACTGCCGCAGAGCGAACCCGCGCCGGCGATCGCGGGAGCCGAGGCGGCGGCAGCCGATGAGACCTCCGCCAGTCTGCTCACCATCGCCGTCGAGCGGCTGGAGGAGTCGGGTCCGCACGCCCACCAGGTGTGGCTGCCCCCGCTCGCCGAGCCGCCCACGCTCGACCTGCTGCTGCCCCCGCCCGGCTCGGCGACGCCGCGCCGCCCGCTCACCGTGCCGGTCGGCATCGTGGACCGGCCGTTCGACCAGCGGCGCGACGAGCTGACCGCCGACCTGTCGGGGGCGGGCGGCCACGTCGGTATCGCGGGCGGACCGCAGAGCGGCAAGAGCACCCTCGTCCGTACGCTCGTCACCGCCATCGCCCGCACCCACACCCCGCGCGAGGTGCAGTTCTACTGCCTGGACCTGGGCGGCGGCGCGCTCGCCGCGCTCTCCGGCCTCCCGCACGTCGGCGGCGTCACCGGACGCCTCGACCCGGAACGGCTGCTCCGTACCGTCGCCGAGATCACCGCGCTGATCGCTCGCCGCGAGCGGCAGTTCGCCGACCACGGCCTGGGCTCGATGGCCGACTTCCGGCGCAAGCGCGCGGCCGGTGAGTTCGCCGACGACCCGTACGGCGACGTCTTCCTCGTCGTGGACGGCTGGAACACGATCCGCCAGGACTTCATGGACCTGGTGCCCACCTTCACCCTCATCGCGTCCCGCGGGCTCAACTTCGGCGTCCACCTGATCATCGCCGCGACCCGCTGGGGCGAGGTCGGCAGCGCCCTGCGCGACCAGCTCGGCACCCGCTTCGAACTGCGGCTCGGTGACCCGGTCGACTCCGCGATCAACATGCGGGCGGCGGCGACCGTACCGAAGATCCCCGGCCGGGGGCTCACCGACGAGCGGCTGCACTTCCTGGCCGCGCTGCCCCGTATCGACGGGGACTCCTCGGTCGACACCCTCTCGGACGGCGTGGACGCGCTGGTCCGCGAGACGGCCGCCGAGTGGGACGGGCCCGAGGCCCCGCCCGTACGGATGCTGCCGCTCACCCTGCCCGCGTCCGAACTGCCCGAGCCGGACGGCGACCTGCGCGTCCCGATCGGCCTGCGGGACGTCCAACTGGACACCTTCCACCACGACTTCGAGGAGAACCCGCACCTGGTCGTGGTCGGCGACGCCGAGTCGGGCAAGACCAACCTGCTGGCCATGGTCTGCGAGGCCGTCACCCGGCGCTACGAGCCCAGCGAGGCCCGCGTCATGGTCACCGACTACCGTCGCCGCTTGGCCGGAGCCGTACCGGAGCCCTACCGCCTCGGGTACGCGGTCGGCCCGGCCCAGCTCCAGGAAATGGTCAGCGGCTCCGCCCGCGCCATGGCCGACCGGGTGCCGGGGCCGGAGATCTCACCGGAGCGGCTGAAGCGGCGCGACTGGTGGAAGGGGCCGCGGCTGTTCGTGGTCGTGGACGACTACGAGCTGATCGGCAGCGGCGGTCCCGACCCGTTCGCCCTGCTGCTTCCGTATCTCGCGCAGGGCACCGAGGTGGGTCTGCACATAATCGTGGCTCGCAGCGCCAACGGCGCGTCCCGCTCGATGATGTCGGACCAGCTGCTGCGCCGGCTCGTCGAGGCCAACACCCCGGTCCTGCAACTGTCCTGCCCGCCCACCGAGGGCCAGATCATCACCGGTACGAAGCCCCGTCTGCTCCCGCCCGGACGCGGTCTGTACATCACGCGCCGCAACACGGTGCAGGTGCAGACGGCGCTGCGCGGTGAGAAGGCAGAAGAGGCGGAGTAAGCCCTCCGGGACCACAGGGACCGGGATCCTGTGGTCCCGGCTCTGTGGTCCCGGCTCTGTGGTCCCGGCTCTGTGGTCCTGGGGGCCCACGCTCCGCGGCTGAGGGGCCCCGTCGTTCCGGAGCCCCGAGCCCCGGGTCAGACCCCGGGGCGCCAGCCCCGGCGGCGGGCGCGCGGGAGCACCACCGCGAAGAAGGCCGTCAGCGCGACGATGCCCGCCGCGCCTCCGGCCACCGCGACGGCGCCCGCATGGGCGCTGTCCCCGGTACTGGCCGCGAGCTGCGGGGCAGGACCGGGGAGCGCGGGGCGGGGCGCCGACGTGGGCAGCACGGCCGTCACCGCACCCGCCGGATCGACCGTCCCGGCACCCCTCAGCGCACGGCTCCCGGCACCCGGGTACGCCGTCGACGTCAGCCGGTCCGTGAGCTGCTGGACGGTCAGACCGGGACGGTATCCCTCCACCAGCGCGGCCGTACCCGCCACGAACCCGGTCGCCAGATCGGCCCCGCTGCCGCTGAAGTGCCCGGTGCCGCCGGGCCCGATGCTCATGACACTGGTGCCCGGCGCGGCGATGTCGGGGGCCGTCGCGGGCGCGGCCTTCTGGTCGGGGCCGCCCCCGGGAGCGAGCCCGGCGACAGCCAGCACACCGGGCAGCGCCGCCGGATAGGCGGCCGGGGCCGCGTCCCCCGACGAGGCGGGACTCCCGTACGCCGGGGCCACCACGAGCACGTCGTGGCTCACCGCGTCCCGTACGGCCGAGGTGAGCGCAGCACTGCCGCGGTCCAGCGCGAGGGGCACGTCCACCACCCGGGCCCCGCCGGCCACCGCGGCCCGGATCCCGGCCGCCACCCCGTCGGCGGTCACCGACCCGTCCTTGGCGGTCACCCGGACCGCCAGGATCAGTGCGTCGGGCGCGACCCCCGCGAAGCCGACGCCGGGCTTCTGCCCGGCCGCGATGATCCCCGCCACGAAGGTCCCGTGCCCGGTGCAGTCCTTCCCGGCGGTCCCGCCCGAGGCGACATCGGGCCCGGCCTTCACCCGCCCGGCGAGCGCAGGTGCCCGCGCGGCATCGACCCCGGTGTCGACCACGGCGACGGTGACACCGGCGCCCCGGGACAACGGCCAGGCCCGGGACGGCGCGATGAACCGCTGCGGCCACGGAGTGAGGTCGGAGTGCTTCGTGGACGGCTTGACACAACTGCCGTCGTCGGGCGGAGTGGCGCTGACGGCGGGGAGGCTGGGACTGTCCGCGGCCTCGGCGGGGGCGGCTGCAGAGACGCTCACGATGAGGGCGAGCGCGGCGGCCGGAAGCAGTGCGGTGCGGGGCTGCATGGCCATGATCCTATGACCCGTTGGGCCGCTGCCCCAGCCCCGTACCTCACCCGCCGGACCGGCCCGAAGAGACCACCAGGTCCTCGGGCAGCAGCATCCGCAGTTCCTGCGGCCCGGCCTCCGGCATCCCGCTCAGCCGCCCCGCCTGCCGGGTCATCATCGACTCCAGCACCCGTCGTGCGAACCGCGCGTTGCCGAAGTTCTCGTCGCGCGGCACCTCTTCGAAGTACCGGGTGAGCAACTCCACCGTCTCCGGCGCGCAGTCGTACCCGTCACGTTCGCACTGCCGCCGGACGATCTCCACCAGATGTTCCGCCGAGTACGAGCCGAACGTCACCCGGCGCGAGAACCGCGAGCCCAGCCCGGGGTTCGACGCGAGGAAGCGGTCCATCTCCCGTTCGTAGCCGGCCACCACCACGGCCGTGTCGTCCCGGTGGTCCTCCATCAGCTTCACCAGGGTGTCGACGGCCTCCTGCCCGAAGTCCGCGCCCGAACCGCCCGCCGGGGTCAGCGCGTACGCCTCGTCGATGAACAGCACCCCGCCCCGCGCCCGCGCGAAGACCTCCTGGGTGAGCTGCGCCGTGTGCCCGACGTAACGGCCCACCAGGTCGGCCCGTGCCACCTCCACCAGCTGGCCACGGGGCAACACCCCCATAGTGCCGAGCAGTTCGCCGTACAGCCGGGCCACCGAGGTTTTGCCGGTGCCGGGCGGGCCCGCGAAGACCAGGTGGTGGCCGACCGACGGCGCGGGCAGTCCGGCCGCCCGGCGTCTGCGGGCCGTCGACAGCAGGTTGACCAGATCCTGCACCTGCGACTTGGCTTCCTCCAGGCCCACCAGCGCGCCCAGTTCGGCCATGATCGCGTCGAACCGGGTGGTGTCCGTGGGCTCGCTCTCACCCGCGCCGATGGCTGCCGCCGCCTGCTCGCCGACGTCCGAGGGGAGCAGCGTCGTCAGATCGTCCTCGGAGACCTCCGGCATCTCGGCGAGCCGCAGCGCCTGCCGGTCGATCAGCTCCTCGAAGACCTTGCGGGCGGCGCGCGCGTTGCCGAACGACGCGTCCTTGTGCATCCGCCCGAAGTGCACGGCCAGCGCCCGCTCGGTGTCCTCGCCCAGCGTGTAGCGGTTCTGCTCGCACTGCTTGCGCACGATGGTGATCAGCTCGGGGACCGTGTAGTTCTCGAACTCGACGGTACGGTTGAAACGCGAGGCCAGCCCGGGGTTGGACGCCAGGAAGGTGTGCATCTCGGACGAGTAGCCCGCCGCGATCACGACGACGTCGTCCCGGTGGTCCTCCATCAGCTTCACCAGTGTGTCGACCGCCTCCCGCCCGAAGTCGGCACCGGACGACCCGCCGCCCTGGGTGAGCGCGTACGCCTCGTCGATGAACAGCACCCCGCCCATGGCCCGTTCGAAGACCTCGGTGGTCTTCATGGCGGTGCCGCCGACCACCTTCGCGACCAGATCGGCGCGGGCCACCTCCACCAGATGCCCGGAGCGCAGCACACCCAGGGCTGCGAGGATGCTCCCGTACAGCCGCGCGACGCTGGTCTTGCCGGTGCCGGGCGGGCCCGCGAACACCAGGTGGCGGGCGGTGGCCGGGACCGGGAGGCCCGCCTCGCGGCGGCGCCGGGCCAGCCGGTTGACATTGACCAGGGTGGCGACCTGCTCCTTGACGGCACGCAGCCCGACCAGTTCGTCCAGCCGGGCGAGCGGCCCGCGCGGGTCGCCGGGGGCGCCGTCCGGGGCGTCGGCGTCGCCCGTGATGTCGGGCTCGCCGTTCTCCTCGCTGGTCAGCCGGTCGAGCACCAGCTCGCCCTCGGTGGGTGTACGGCGCACGCCCGCACCCTTGTTGCCGGTGATGGTGCACCCCGCGGCGCGCACCCGCAGCCGGCTCACGGTCCGCAGCCCGTCCCCGCCGCCCGCGGTCAGGACGCACTCGGTCAGCTCGGCCGTCGCCTCCGCCCCGACGCTCGCACCGTGCCGTCCGGCAGCCCGCACCCGGACCCGTACCGCCGTCAACTCGGCCTCGGGGCCGTCCACTTCCAGCCCGTCGCCGCCCGGTCCTTCGACCTCGCAGTCGACCAGCATGAGGACGCCGCCCGCCAGGACCGACACCCCGGCCCGCGCGGCGGACCGTACGGCCGTGCCCTGCAGAGCCGGTCGGGCGCCGTCGACCCGGACCCCGCAGCCGCCCGCCGCGGTCACCGCGGACGCCTCGATCTTCCCGCGCGCCCCGCCGCGCAGCTCGATGCCGTGCCCGCCGGTGTCCGCCACCTCGACCCGCCGCAGCACCGGGTCGGCGCCCTCCGCGACGACGATGCCGTGCCCCGCGACGGCGGTCACGGTGACCCGGTCGAGACGGGCGGTGCAGCCGCCGGTGAGGAGGATGCCGTCCGCCGCGCCTTCGGCGATCTCCGTACGGAGCACGGTCGTCGACGATCCGTCCTGCACGAGCAACCCGGCCGAACGGGCCCCGCTGATCCGCGCATCGGCGACCGTGCCCCGGGAGCGCCCGGTGACGGCGATGCCGTGGCCGCCCGGACGGTCGATCCGGATCCGGTTCAGCTCGGGGTCGGTCGCGCCGGAGAGGGTGACGCCGTGGGTCGTGGAGCCGGTGGCCGCGCAGTCGGTCAGTACCGTCTGCGCGGCCGTCGATATGTGGAAGCCGATCACACAGTCCTCGACCCGTACATCGGTGAACCGCGTCGTGGCGTTCTCCTCCACGGCGACCCCGGGCTTCACGGTCCGCTCCACCGTGACGTCCGTGAAGCTGCCGCGCGCCCGCCCGTTGGCGAGTACGCCGTTGCCCCCGGCGTCCCGCACGGTGCAGCCGCGCACCTCGGTGGACGCGTCCTCGCCGAGCACGATCCCCGAACTGCCCAGCCGCTGCAGGACGCAGTGCTCGACGACGCTGGTCCGCGACGACAGGTCCACGATCCCGGCGCCCGCCGGATTGCTGACGGTGGTGTCGCGGATGGCGAGCGAACCCTCGTCGCGCGAGAGCAGCGCGGCCCAGGAGTTGCCGTACACCTCGCAGTCCTCCAGGGCGGCCTGACCGCGCGGCACGTCCACCACCGGTTCGTCCTCGTCCCCGCCCCCGCCCGCCACCAGCCGCAGCCCGGAGAGCTTGACGGCCTCCGCGAGCACCTGCACCGCGCTGCCGCTGCGCGGTGCGATCTCGACCGCGGAACCCGGCTCGTGGGCGACGACCGTGACCAGCTTCGTCACCACGAGGTTCTCGTCGTACCGCCCGGCCCTGACGCTGATCACCGAGCCCCCGCGCGCCGCGGTCAGCGCCTCGCCGATGGTGCGGTGGTCGCCCGACCCTGCCGGGTCAACGACGATCAGATGGCGCGCCACAGCGGCTCCCTCGTGCTCGGTAATCCGGTGGGCCGACGGCCGACCGACCGGACCCCATCATGCCAAGGCATCTCCGGCCGCGGGGCGCCGGACCTGCACCGCCGGAGTCCGGGGGAGGTGGTCACCCGGCCCGCCCTCGCCGGCACCTTGGCGAGGCCGTTGCGCCCCCTCATCTGTCGCGGAACTCCCGCGATTGTCGCCGGCCCCCTGCGGATTCGTCCGTGATTGGTAACCGAGGGATCTTGTAGGGGCGTTCGTGTGTCTTCATGGGTGCACGGCATCGGCGGAGGCAGCAAAGGGGTGGGCGGACATGGCACGGCACAAGGGAAGGGCACGGCACGGCCGGCTTCTCGCGGCGGCGCTCGGGGTGACAGCGCTGGCCGCTGCCACCTCGGTGTGGACCGCGCAGGCCGACTCCGTCGGAGGGGGGCCTCAAGCGCGTGTCTCGGCGCCGTCCGCCCAGCCCCAGGGCCAGGCGGCCAAGGTGGCGGCGGACATTGCTCACGCCTCGGACCGCGGCGCCCGGGGCGTCAACATCACCATCGACGACGGACCGGACCCGGTCTGGACGCCGCGGGTGTTGCAACTGTTGAAGGACAGCGGTGTGAAGGCTACGTTCTGCATGGTGGGCACGCAGGCCCAGGCGTACCCGGACCTGGTCAAGGCGGTCGTGGCAGACGGGCACCGGCTGTGCAACCACACCGTCTCGCACGACACCGCCATGGACACCAAGTCCGAGGCATACCAGTCCCGGCAGATCCTGGATGCCGAACGCATGATCACCAAGGCGTCCGGGGGCGTCCGGCCGCAGTACTACCGGGCCCCGGGCGGCGCTTTCACCCCGTACAGCCGACAGCTCGCCGCGTCCCGGGGGATGCGACCGCTGGGCTGGAACGTCGACACCAAAGACTTCGAGCATCCCGGTGTGGACACCATGGTCGCCACCGTCAAGAGCGAGATCTCCAACGGGCCGACCGTCCTCTTCCACGACGCGGGAGGGGATCGCTCCCAGACCTTGGCCGCTCTGCGCGAGATCCTGCCCTGGCTGAAGCAGCAGGGGTACTCCTTCGGCTTCCCCGTGCGGTGAGTGAGGCTCGCCCGCACTGACATCCGGACCCGCCCCCGGCACCAGCAGACAGACACGAACAACCCCCGCCCCGCCCGTGAGGCCTCGACCCGTCGGCCCGCCGCCGGCGGTATCCGGTCCCGGCCCGCGCCGGGGGGCGGTCTCCGTGCCGTCGGCGAGGACGGCCGTCACCCAGTAGTAGTGGGTCGTGCCGGAGGCCGCTGTTGTGTCCGTGTACCACGTGAACGCGCGCAGGTCGGGATCGGCCAGCGGCGCGTACCGGCCCGCGGCCCGGTCCCAGCGGTACACGCGGTAGCCCGTCGCGCCCTCGACCGCGTTCCAGGCCAGCTCCACTCCGCTCTGCCTGTCCGCCTCCCGCGTTGTCGTCGGGCGTCGGCTTTGCCTGTCGCTGCTCACGTATCCGTTCGGAGGGCCTCCACCGGGCCGACGGGCGGCCGATCCGGGAAGGGGCGGCGCCGAGCGTCTTGTCGATGCCCTCGTGCTCCGCGCGTCCGTGGTCCGGATTCCGGATCACGCCGTGGCGCGAACTCGCCGTAGAAACAGGCAGATTGAACCCCCGGATGGCGCTGGCCATGGTGCTCGGCCGTCCGATCAATATTCGCTCTGCCGAAAGGCTCGTCGATGACGCGCTGGCGACACTTGCCGAGTTCGGCTCCCCCGGCGAGGACGTCGAACAGTTGCTGCGCGGCGCCGCCGCAGACCCGCAGATGCGTACCGACCTCACGAACAAGGCCCCGCGCCGTACCGCGGAACGCCTCGCGGCCAAGTCACCCTTCTACGCCGACCACTTCGCGGCAGCAGGAGTCGACCCGGCCGCACTGACCGCCGTGCCCATCACCACCAAGGCCGCCCGTGCTGGGGCTGACCCTGGCCGGTGGTCTCGCGGTCGGCTACGGGCCGGTCGTCCGCCGGGGACCGTTGCGCTGGTCGCTCATCACCGGTCTACTGGTCGCCGACTGGCTCACCGCGCGCAGCGCCGAGGACGATCCCACCCATGCCACGCCGTACTGGCTGGTCAACAGCCTGGTCATCACGCTGATGGCGGTCGGCGCCGCGAACCTCAACGCGCAGGGCGGCCTGAAGCTGCGGCACGTCTCCCGGTTCGCGCTGGCGCTCGCCGTGTACGACCTGTTCTTCGCCACCGTCGTCCCCCTCACCCAGATCTTCTTCGGCCCGGCCGCATTCTGCGGGTACCTCATGCTGCGGCGGCGCGGCCCGGAGCGGCGCATGGCCGACGTCCGGCCGCCCGCGCGGTTCGCGACAGCCGACGGACAGCAGCATCCCGCGAGCCCGGCCACCGCCGACGAGCCCAGGCAGCTTTCCCCAAGAGAACGCTCCCAGGTCGGTAGCTGACCGAGCCAGGTGGGCCGACGGTGTCGGGAACAGTGGTGGAGCAGCTCCAATCGGGTCGAACGCCACGATCGCCGACGGGTCCCTCCGCACTCTGAGCCCGCCGCCTTCCCGCCGACGGCGCTGTCGGTGGGTCAGGGAGTGCGAGTTGCGCGCCTGGGGGCCCAGCCGGGGCGAGGGATCGCATCCACGAGCCGCCGGGTATAGGGCTCGGCCGGGTGATCGAGGACGGCGTCGACCTGACCGTGTTCCACGACTCGGCCGTGCTGCATGACCAGCATCTCGTCGCTGATGTGCGGGACGACGGCCAGGTCGTGGGTGATGAACAGCATCGCCAGGCCGCGTTCGGCGCGGGCCTCGTCGACAGCTGCGCACGGACTCGCCCTGACTGCTCCCCAGCGGCCGGCCCGGCCGTCCGGTCAGCCTCTGAGCCATGGGTGAACGCCTCCGCGAATTCGGCGTCCGACTCGCGGACTCGCGTCCGGACGCCCCCTCGACCCGCTCCCGGCATCGTCGCCGCGTCCGCTGAACGAAAGAACCCCAGCTCAGAGCGCATCTGAGCTGGGGTTCCGCCTGAGCCCCCTGTCGGATTCGAACCGACGACCTACGCATTACAAGTGCGTTGCTCTGGCCAGCTGAGCTAAGGAGGCGTGCCGGAGCAGTGTAACCAACACCGCTCCCTGCGCGGTCCCAAAATTTCGCGCCCCTCGAACTACTGACAGATTTCACATGGCCAGGTAGCGTCGCTGAGGATTCACCCAAGTGGACCAGACCACTCCCTTACTCGGATCGTCCGGCACGTTCCTGCCGGTGAAGGAGAAGATTCAGCATGGCCAGTGTCACGTTCGACAAGGCGTCCCGCGTATACCCCGGCTCCACGAAGCCGGCCGTGGACCAGCTCGAGATCGACATCGCGGACGGTGAGTTCCTCGTCCTCGTCGGCCCTTCCGGTTGTGGCAAGTCGACCTCCCTGCGCATGCTCGCGGGTCTTGAGGACGTCAACGGCGGCGCGATCCGCATCGGTGACCGCGACGTCACGCACCTGCCCCCGAAGGACCGGGACATCGCCATGGTGTTCCAGAACTACGCGCTCTACCCGCACATGACCGTCGCGGACAACATGGGCTTCGCGCTCAAGATCGCCGGCGTGAACAAGACGGAGATCCGGGCGAAGGTCGAAGAGGCCGCCAAGATGCTGGACCTCACCGAGTACCTGGACCGCAAGCCGAAGGCGCTCTCCGGTGGTCAGCGTCAGCGTGTCGCAATGGGCCGTGCCATCGTGCGTGAGCCGCAGGTCTTCCTCATGGACGAGCCGCTGTCGAACCTCGACGCCAAGCTGCGTGTCTCCACCCGTACGCAGATCGCCTCGCTCCAGCGTCGGCTGGGCATCACGACCGTGTACGTCACGCACGACCAGGTCGAGGCCCTGACCATGGGTGACCGTGTCGCGGTCCTCAAGGACGGTCTGCTGCAGCAGGTCGACTCGCCGCGCAACATGTACGACAAGCCGGCGAACCTCTTCGTGGCCGGCTTCATCGGCTCCCCGGCCATGAACCTGGTCGAGGTCCCGATCACCGACGGTGGCGTGAAGTTCGGCAACAGCGTCGTCCCGGTCTCCCGCGAGGCGCTCTCCGCCGCCGCGGAGAAGGGCGACACGACCGTCACGGTCGGCATCCGCCCCGAGCACTTCGACATCGTCGAGCACGGCGGCGCCGCCGCGAAGTCCCTCTCGAAGGACAGCGCCGACGCCCCGGCCGGTCTGGCCGTCTCGGTCAACGTCGTCGAGGAGCTCGGCGCCGACGGCTTCGTCTACGGCTCCGCGCAGGTCGGCGGCGAGGACAAGGACCTGGTCGTCCGCGTCGGCGGCCGCGCCGTTCCGGAGAAGGGCACCAAGCTGCACGTCGTGCCGCGCCCGGACGAGCTGCACGTCTTCTCCACCTCGACGGGCGCCCGTCTCACCGACTGACGTCCCGCACCCCGCGCACGCGCACCACAGCGGCCCCGCACGTTCTCCGTGCGGGGCCGCTCGCGCGCCGCGCGGCGTGTCCGGGTTTGAGTCCGCAGGGCGCTGGATTCCCCGGCACACCGGGCATTTCACCGCGGCCCGTCAACGCTCGATTCGAAAAGCGCCCTCGAACCGTCCCCCTCAAGGGTGACGAAATGTCGCCGAATCATCACTGCCCGCTACGCTCGCTGCGTGACCCACACCGCTCGCCGCATCGGCCGATCCCTCGCTTTCGTACTGCCCGTCGTGATGGTCCTCTCCGGGACCCTCGCCGTCACCAGCGTGCCGTGGGCAGCGCACAACTCCGAGTCTCAGGTCCTGGCCGCGTCGACTCAGGACGTATCGAAGCGTGCCGACGCGCGCACCCCGCAGGACGTCCTGCGGGACCGGCTGCTGCTGGAGCTCCGGGCGAAGGACCCGGGTGTCGCGCTGACCGACCTGCAGCGTTCCGTCGAGGCCCGTCCCTCGCTCGCCCGGCACTGCATGTCGATCGCCAGGGCACTGGGCCGTGCGGCGGTCGAGCAGTACGGTCCGACGCGCGCCCACCGGTTCTCGCGTCCCGTCTGCGACACGTCGTTCGCCTCGGGCGTCGCCCGGTTCAGCTGACCGGCCGGTCCGGGCACGGCATATCGTGCCTGGCATGCATACGTATCCGACGCAGGCCGTGGTCCTGGCAGGTGGCCAGGGATCACGGCTGCGGCCGTACACCGACGACCGCCCCAAGCCGATGGTCGAGATCCCGGGCACCGGGACTCCGATCATCGGCCATCAGCTTTCCTGGCTGGCCGCCGAGGGCGTGACCGACGCCGTGGTGTCGTGCGGACATCTGGCCGAGGTGCTGCAGGAGTGGCTGGACTCGGCGGTGTTGCCGCTGCGCGTGACGACCGTCGTGGAGTCCGAGCCCCTGGGCCGCGGCGGCGGGCTGAAGTACGCCGCCGCCCGGCTGCCCGATCCGGGCCAGCCCTGGTACGCCACCAACGGCGACATCTGGACGCGCTTCTCACTGCGCGAGATGGCCGCGTTCCACGCCGAGCGCGACGCCACCGCCACCCTGGCCCTGGCCCGTCCCCGGATCCCGTGGGGTGCCGTGGAGACGGACGCGTTCGGGCACATCACCGACTTCATCGAGTCGCCGCCGTCCCCGTATCTGATCAACGCCGGTGTGTACGTCTTCTCGCCGACGTTCACGACGCTGCTGCCGGACCGGGGCGACCACGAGCGGACGACGTTCCCGCGGCTGGCCCGCGAGCGCAGGCTGGCCGGGTACCCGTTGCCGCACGGGGCGTACTGGCGGGCCATCGACACGGCGAAGGACCTGACCGAGGCCGCCAAGGAGCTCGACGGGCAGTAGCCGGACGGGCCCCCGCCGGACGACGAAGGGGCGGTCATCGGATACGCATCCGTGACCGCCCCTTCGTCGTGTGCGGGCCCGGCGGCTCAGCCGAGCAGGCCGCCGATGGGGTTCTGCCCGCCGCCGGAGGTCCCGCCGGTGGAGCCGCCGCCGTTGTCCGTACTGCCGCCGGTGGAGCCGCCGCCGGTGCCGGTGGAGCCGGAGGAGCTCGGGCCGGAGTTGCTGGACGGGGGCTGCTGCGGGGTCGTCCGCTGGGGGGGCTGCTGGACGGTGCCCTGGGTCTGGCTGGGCTGTCCCGCACCGGCCCCCGCCTGGCCGGACTCGCGGACCGAGCCCGCGGCGGGCGTGGACTCCTTGGCGGAGGGTGTGGTGGCGGCGCTGCTGCGGGAGGGCGAGGGGCGCTGCCCGCCGGGCGTGTGGGAGGCCCGGCCGCTGCGGGACTCCTGCGGGAGCGGGGAGCCGGGCAGCTGGTTGGTCGGGTTGCCGTCCGGGCCGGGCACGGTGACGACCTCGGAGGAGCGGACCGCGCCACCGAGCATGGAGCCCACGAGCAGGGTGAGGCCGACGACGACAGCGGCGACGACGGCGCCCCGCCGGAGCACCCGGCGGCGCAGGTCCCAGATCGCCGAGCGCGGGCCGAGCCTGCGCCATGCCTCACCGGCGAGGCGTCCGTCGACGGAGTAGACGGGGGCGCCCGCGATGATCAGCGGGCTCCAGGCGGCAAGGTAGATGATGTCCGGCGCGTCGTAGGCGGCGACGGTGCGCCAGCTGACGGTGACCAGCAGGGCGACGGAGAGGAGAGCGCCGAAGGTGGCGGCGACCCGCTGCCAGAGGCCGAGGACGGTGAGGACGCCGACGACGACCTGGAGGAAGGCGACGGTCAGCCCGGCGCCGACGGGGTGCGAGAGCGCGAAGTCGCGCAGCGGCTCGGCCAGCGCCCAGGGGTGCAGCGAGGTCAGCCACTTGACCATCGAGCCGCGCTCGCCGCCGTCGAAGTAGACGGGGTCGCACAGCTTGCCCATGCCTGCGTAGATCGAGATGAAGCCGAGGAAGACCCGCAGGGGCAGGAGCACGACGCCGAGGTTCATCCGGCGACCGGGGTAGTACCCGTGCCGCACGGAGTCGTAGCCGTGGCGCCGGCCCCGGGCCGCGGTGCTGTCGTCGTAGTCGTCCTCGTCGTACGCGGCGTCCTCGTCGTACGCGTCGTCCTGGTCGTACGCTCCCCGGCCGTACGGTCCGGTGTCGGCGGGGTCGTAGGCGCCGGTCGCCCGGCGCATGGGCGGCAGCAGGGGGCCGTTGCCGTGGCGGCCCGGCTGGTGGGGCGCGGTGATGACCGGGTTGGGCCGGGTCTCCTCCAGGCGCTCGATGACCTGGGTGCCGCCCGCGCCGAGCCCGCCGTCGAACTCGTGGCCCGCGTGGGCGGCATAGGGGTCGTAGGCGTCGTACGCGGTGGCCGGGCGGCCCGCGGTGGAGTTCCGTACGGCCTGCAGGAGTCTGGTGGCGCCGGGGTCACCTGGGGCGGACCTGCCGCTCCATACGACGGGCGAGCGCCTGCCGCGCCCCGCTCCGGTGCCGCCGCTCATGGCGGGGATCCTGGGCACGCCGACGGGGGCCGGACCGCGCAGCCGCGCGCGCTGGCCCTGGGCGAGCTGCACCCGGAAGCTGGCGTGGTTGACGATGACCTGCGCAGGGTCGCAGTTCACCTTGGTCATGCTCAGGGCAGGTTGGTCGTCGAACCGAGGCGTTCTGGTGTCCACACTCATCTAACCGAGTGATGTGTGTTTAGGACACTGCCTTGACGGGCCCGAAGTGTCCGAGGCCCGTCAATGGTCTCCGGCAAGGGGCGCCCCGGTCGGCCGCCCCCCGTCCGGGTGCACGTCAGGCCCGGCGCCGCGCGACCTCGTACAGGACGATCCCGGCCGCGACACCCGCGTTCAGCGACTCCGCGCCGCCCGGCATCGAGATGCGGACCCGGTAGTCGCAGGTCTCGCCGACGAGACGGCCGAGGCCCTTGCCCTCGCTGCCGATCACGATGACGACGGGGCCGGCGAGTGCCTCCAGGTCCTCGACGGTGTGCTCACCGTCCGCGGCGAGGCCGACGACGGTGATGCCGGCCTTCTGGTAGCTCTCCAGGGCCCGGGTCAGGTTCGTCACCCGGGAGACCGGCGTACGGGCCGCCGTGCCTGCGGAGGACTTCCAGGCGCCCGCCGTCATCCCGGCCGCGCGCCGCTCCGGCACGACCACGCCGTGGCCGCCGAACGCGGAGACGGAGCGGACGATCGCGCCCAGGTTGCGCGGGTCGGTGACGCCGTCGAGGGCGACGATCAGCGGGTCCTCGCCCTTGTCGTACGCGGCGGCGGTGAGGTCCTCCGGGTGCGCGTACTCGTACGGCGGGACCTGGAGGACGAGGCCCTGGTGGTTCAGGCCGTTCGTCATCCGGTCCAGCTCGGGGCGCGGGGCCTCCATCAGGTTGATGTTGCCGCGCTCACCGGCGAGCTGGAGCGCGTCGCGGACCCGCTCGTCGTTGTCGATGTACTGCTGGACGTACAGGGTCGTCGCCGGAACGCCGTCGCGCAGGGCCTCGTAGACCGGGTTGCGGCCGACGACCATCTCGGACGTGCCCTTGGCGCCGCCGCGCCGCGGCGCGGGGCGGCGGGCCGCGGCCTGCTTGGCCTGGGCGTTGGCGATGCGGTTCTTCTTGTGTCCCTTGCGGGCGGAGGCGGGCGGCGTCGGGCCCTTGCCTTCGAGGCCACGGCGTCGCTGCCCACCGCTGCCGACCTGCGCGCCCTTCTTGTTGGACGTGCGGCGGTTCCTGCGCTGGCTGTTCCCGGCCATGACCTACCTGTTTCGTTGCTTCTCAGACATGCGTGCGTATAAGTGAAGTGTGCCGCCCGGATCGCCGGGCGGCACATGGGGGGACTACTGGCGCGGGCCGAGTGTCCACCGTGGTCCGGCCGGGCTGTCCTCGATGACGAGCCCGGACTGGTTGAGCTGGTCGCGGATGGCGTCGGCTGCGGGCCAGTCCTTGCGCTCGCGGGCCGACTGTCGCTGGTCCAGGACGAGGCGTACGAGCGTGTCGACGACCCCGTGCAGGTCGTCGCCGCGGTCGCTCTCGCCCGCCCAGTGCTCGTCGAGCGGGTCGAGGCCGAGGACGCCGAGCATCGCGCGGACCTCCGCGAGCCGGGCGACGGCGGCTTCCTTGTCGTCGGCGGCGAGCGCGGAGTTGCCCTGGCGGACCGTGGTGTGGACGATCGCGAGCGCCTGCGGGACGCCCAGGTCGTCGTCCATCGCCTCGGCGAAAGCCGGCGGCACCTCGGTGGCGGGCTCGACCGTCTCGCCCGCCTTCTCGGTGACGCGCTGCACGAAGCCCTCGACCCGCGCGAACGCGGACTCGGCCTCGCGCAGGGCCTCTTCGCTGTACTCGATCATCGACCGGTAGTGCGGGGTGCCGAGGTAGTAGCGCAGCACGATCGGACGCCATTGCTTGACCATCTCGCTGACCAGCACGGAGTTGCCGAGCGACTTCGACATCTTCTCGCCGGACATGGTGACCCAGCCGTTGTGCACCCAGTACTTGGCGAACTCGTCGCCGAAGGCCTTGGCCTGGGCGATCTCGTTCTCGTGGTGCGGGAAGATCAGGTCGATGCCGCCGCCGTGGATGTCGAAGGCGGTGCCGAGGTACTTGTGGGCCATGGCGGAGCACTCCAGGTGCCAGCCGGGCCGGCCGCGGCCCCACGGGGTCTCCCAACTGGGCTCGCCCGGCTTGGTCGCCTTCCACATCGCGAAGTCGCGCTGGTCGCGCTTGCCGGTCTCGCCCTCGCCGGACGGCTGGCGCAGATCGTCCAGGTCCTGGTTGGAGAGCTCCAGATAGCCGGGGAAGGAGCGCACGTCGAAGTAGACGTTGCCGTCGGCGGCGTAGGCGTGACCGCGTTCGATCAGGCCGCGCATCATCTCGATCATCTCGGGGATGTGGCCGGTCGCCCGCGGTTCGTAGGTGACCGGGAGGCAGCCGAGCGCGTCGTATCCGGCGTTGAACGCCCGCTCGTTCTCGTATCCGATGGCCCACCACGGGCGGCCGTGCTCGGCCGACTTCGCGATGATCTTGTCGTCGATGTCGGTGACGTTCCGGATGAACGCGACGTCGTAGCCGCGGTACTCGAACCAGCGGCGCATGATGTCGAAGTTCAGCCCGGACCGGATGTGCCCGATGTGCGGGGCGGCCTGGACAGTCGCGCCACAGAGGTAGATCGAGACACAGCCCGCTGTGAGCGGGACGAAGTCACGGATCTGCCGGGCGCTGGTGTCGTACAGGCGAATAGTCACGCCTCAAGGGTAGTGGGCGCGCAGCTGTGCGCAGTGCCCCCTTGGGGCCTGCGGAACAACTTCGTGTTGTCGGCGCCCGAAAGTGCCCGCCGCCTTTGTCCTCAATCGCCGGACGGGCTCCATTTTTTCGGCGCCGTGTCCCGGGGCACCGTCGCCTGCCCGGCGGGTGGTGGCCCGGGGCCCCTCCGGGCAGGCGGCCCGCACCCACGGGGGCACGGTGCCGAAAATCCAGCCCGCCCGGCGCTTGAGGACGAAACCCCGCACCCCGGGCCCAGGACGAGAACCGCACCGCCCGCCGGGGCGACCCTGCACCCGGTGTCAGCCCACCCGGTAGACCAGCGCCGTCGCGAGCCCCGCGAGCCCCTCGGCCCGCCCGGTGAAGCCGAGCCCGTCGGAGGTGGCGGCGGAGAGCGAGACCGGCGCCCCCACGGCGGCCGACAGCACTCGCTGCGCCTCGTCCCGCCGCTTGCCGATCTTCGGCCGTACGCCGACGACCTGAACGGCGACGTTGCCGATCTCGAAGCCCTCGGCCCGCACGATCCGCGCCGCCTCGGTCAGCAGGGTGACCCCGGCGGCGCCGGACCACTCGGGCCGCCCGGTGCCGAAGTGCTGCCCGAGGTCGCCGAGTCCGGCGGCGGAGAAGAGCGCGTTGCACGCGGCGTGCGCGACGACATCGGCGTCGGAGTGCCCGGCCAGACCGGGGCCCTCGCCCTCCCACAGCAGCCCCGCGCACCACAGCTCGCGGCCCTCTTCGAAGGCGTGGATGTCCGTGCCGATCCCGACGAGCGGGATCACGGGCCCGGTCCGTTCCTCAGAAGCCATCGTTCGCCCTCCTGCGCGCGAGTACCGCCTCGGCCAGCACCAGATCCAGCGGCCGGGTCACCTTGAACGCCTCCTCGTGCCCGGGTACGACCACGACCGGCGCCCCGAGCCGCTCCACCATGCCCGCGTCGTCCGTGGCACCCTCGCCGCTGACGGCGACGGTCTCGTGCGCGCGCACCAGCGTGTCGCGGTCGAAGCCCTGCGGGGTCTGTACGGCGCGCAGCCGGGCCCGCACGGGCGTGCCGAGCACCGGCTCCGGCTCCCCCGGCGCACCCGGCTCGACCTCCTTGACGGTGTCGGCGAGCGGCAGCGCGGGCACGACGGCGGGCGCGCCGTCCCGTACCGCCTCGATCACCGCGTCCACGGTGTCGACGGGCACCAGCGGGCGGGCCGCGTCGTGGACGAGGACGGCGGAGATGCCCTCGGGCAGGGCGTCGAGGCCGAGCCGCACCGACTCCTGGCGGGTCTCACCACCGGGCACCACGAGGTAGTCGGTGCGCTCGGGCAGGGCGTGCTCGTCGAGCAGGTTCTTGACCTCGGGGGCGCCGTCCGGCGGCGCCACGACGACAACCAGGGAGACGGAACGGGACGCGGCCATGGCCCGTACCGCATGGATGAGCATGGGCGTCCCACCCAGCGCACGGAGCGCCTTGGGGGCGCCCGGGCCGAGCCGTACGCCGCGGCCGGCCGCGGGAATCACGGCGGCTGTGCGGTACGGACGCGATTGATCAGACATCGGTTGCACTCCGAAGCTTCTGCATGTTTGTTTCCACGGCCGACATGGGTATGGCCACAAGCGAGCCGGGCGCCACGCCATGACTCGACCGGGCCCTTTCCGTGACACCCGGCCGACGAGGGACACGCCGCACCGGCCGCTCAGGGTGGGCTGCGCAAGATCGCGAGCAACGTATCCGGGGGATTGCCGATGAAGCCAACGCATCGGTGAGTCGGGGCGAAATCCGGCCATGTCGTGGCCGAATCCAAACATGCCGCAGCGCCCGACGACATCCCGTGAATACGGTTGTCAGCGGGCACCGCGGCACATTATTTACGGCCGGCGTGAGCCGGTTCAGGACGCGAGTACCTCGTCGAGCAGAGCCTCGGCCTTGTCCTCGTTCGTGTTCTCCGCGAGAGCGAGCTCGCTCACCAGAATCTGGCGAGCCTTGGCGAGCATTCGCTTCTCACCTGCGGAGAGTCCACGCTCGCGCTCACGACGCCACAGGTCGCGAACCACTTCGGCGACCTTGATGACATCGCCCGAGGCGAGCTTCTCCAGATTTGCCTTGTAGCGCCGGGACCAGTTCGTCGGCTCTTCGGCATACGGTGCACGCAGCACTTCGAAGACCCGGTCCAGCCCCTCCTGCCCGACCACATCGCGTACGCCCACGAACTCCGCATTGTCCGCCGGCACACGAACCGTCAAGTCGCCCTGGGCGACCTTGAGCACCAAGTAGGTCTTGTCCACGCCTTTGATCTGGCGAGTTTCGATAGCCTCGATCAGCGCGGCCCCGTGATGGGGATAGACCACGGTGTCGCCAACCTTGAACGTCATGTGACAGGTACCCCTTCCGTGGCTATCAAGAGTAACACGAGAACAGCTTCTCCTGAATGGCGTTTTCGCAGGTCAGGGCATATCTCGGGGCTTGACAACAGCGACACGTACGTGCTGCGGAAGGCTCAGGGGAGACGGTATTCGCAGGTCGGAGCGGCTGTACAGGCGAGGCGAAACACGCACGTTACAGGCATCGGAACCCCGCTCCGAAGTGGTTGAACGTCCCGTTTTGCCGGGTTCAGGATGATGAACTTTACGTACTCCGTTCGGAGATCGATCACCCGCTCGGACACACGCGTGGTTGATCAATGGATATTGCCCAGCACCCCGATCGATCGGTTAATACGAACGGAATGCGCCACGCTCCATGACGCGCTCCATGAATTGATCACCAGCGATATGTGAACGGCACGTGTCGAGGGTTTCGGTGGTACTCCGTTCCGTGAACCCCGACCCCGGGACGGGCCCCGAACGGCACCGGGCCGGACCACGAAGGGGCGCGTAGGGGCGGGTCGGGTGCGGGGCGGGAGGGGCGGCTCGGTAGCCTAAGGCCGCTGACACACCCTTAGGGCGGCTTTAAGTCGCCCGCCCCTCCCGTCCGCAGTCCGAACGTTCAAGGAGTTGCCGCCGCCGTGAGCCGCAGCCTTCGACACGGCGCTCTCGCCGCCACAGCCATCGTGTTCTCGATCGCCTCGCTCGCCGCGTGCGGTGCGGGCAATGACGCAGCGACGCTCAAGGTCAGGCCGGACTCTGCTGCCACCACCTCCGGTGACATCAGCATCCAGAACGCGAACGTCATCACCCAGCCCGAGCGCAACGCGGTGGGCCCGGCCGTCGTCTCCGCGACGCTCTTCAACAACGGCACCAAGCAGCAGACCCTGGACGCCATCACCCTGCCGGGTACGAGCGCCGCGGTGCAGCTGCACGCCGCCCAGGGCAAGGGACCCGTCGTGGTTCCGGCCGGCGGCAAGGTGGTCCTCGGCGGCAAGGGCAACGCGTCCGCCGTGATCGAGAACGGCCGCGAGGCCGCGCAGGCGGGCAACGTGCAGCCCGTCGTCTTCAAGTTCAGCTCGACGGGGGAGATCCCGCTCGGCGCCTTCGTCGTTCCGGCGACCAGCTACTTCACGGGCTTCGGCCCGAGCTCGCTGCCGGTGGCGCCGACCGCCTCGGCGACCGCCGGCGCGCCCGGGTCCGAGTCCGGTTCCGGTTCCGGTTCCACGGACGAGGGGGTCGCTCCGACCGACTCCGCGTCCGCCTCGGCGCAGACCGGCTGACCGACGCGGGACGCGCGCACGCAGGCACGTGAACGGCGGAGGGCGCCTCCCTCCAGGGGGCGCCCTCCGCCATCGCGCACGGGTCGGTCTACGGCTCGAACTTGTACCCCAGGCCCCGCACCGTCACCAGGAAGCGCGGCGCGCCCGGGTCGGGCTCGATCTTCGCGCGCAGGCGCTTGACGTGGACGTCGAGGGTCTTGGTGTCACCCACGTAGTCCGCGCCCCAGACCCGGTCGATCAGCTGCATGCGGGTCAGCACCCGGCCCGCGTTGCGCAGCAACATCTCCAGCAGGTCGAACTCCTTGAGCGGGAGGTCGACCTTGCCGCCGGAGACCGTGACGACGTGGCGGTCCACGTCCATCCGGACCGGGCCCGCCTCCAGGGCGGCCGGCGTGACCTCCTCCGGCTCACCGCGGCGGCGCAGCACCGCGCGGATGCGGGCGACGAGCTCCCGCGAGGAGAACGGCTTGGTGACGTAGTCGTCGGCGCCTATTTCCAGGCCGACGACCTTGTCGATCTCGCTGTCCTTGGCCGTGACCATGATCACGGGGACGTTGGACCGGCTGCGCAGCTGACGGCAGACCTCCGTACCGGGCAGGCCCGGCAGCATCAGGTCGAGCAGCACGAGATCGGCGCCGTTGCGCTCGAACTCGTCGAGTCCGTCCGGGCCCGTCGCCGCGATGGCGACTTCGAAGCCCTCCTTGCGAAGCATGTACGACAGGGCGTCGCTGAAGGATTCCTCATCCTCGACGACAAGCACTCGGGTCACGGAAGGACCTCCGGGGCAGGGAATGGTTCACGGGTGTCGGGGTGAGCGGGTCCGTAGGGGCCCTCGTCGCCGTTGACGATGAGCGGTCCGCCCGGGCTGCGGTCGCGTTCTCGTACGGAGCCCGCTTCGGGCAGCCGCAGGGTGAAGGTGGAGCCCTGGCCCTCCGAGCTCCAGACCGTGACCTCCCCGCCGTGCGAGGCGGCCACGTGCTTGACGATGGCGAGGCCGAGGCCGGTGCCACCGGTGGCCCGGGAGCGGGCCGGGTCGACGCGGTAGAAGCGTTCGAAGACCCGCTCGCGGTCCTTCTCCGAGATGCCGATGCCCTGGTCGGTCACGGCTATCTCGATCTGGTCCCCGCCGGGTACGGACAGCCGCCTGGCGGCGATGCCCACTCGGGTACGGGCGGGGCTGTAGTTGACGGCGTTCTCGACGAGGTTGCCGAGCGCCGCGGCGAGCTGGCCGCGGTTGCCCCAGATGCGGAGCTCCGCGGTGCCGCCCGCCGCCATGGTGATCTGTTTCGAGCCGGCCTGCTGGCGGCAGCGGTCGATTGCCTCGGCCACCAGCTCGTCCACCCGGACCGGCTCGGCGTCCTCCAGCGGGTCGTCGTTCTGCACCCGGGAGAGGTCGATGATCTCCTGTACGAGGTTGGTCAGCCTGGTCGCCTCGATCTGCATCCGCCCCGCGAACCGCTCCACCGCCTCCGGGTCGTCGGAGGCGTCCATCACGGCCTCGGAGAGCAGCGAGAGCGCGCCGACCGGGGTCTTGAGCTCATGGCTGACGTTGGCGACGAAGTCGCGCCGCACCGCTTCGATACGGCGGGCCTCGGTGAGGTCCTCGACCAGCAGGAGCACCAGCCGGGAACCCAGCGGGGCGACCCGGGCGGAGACCGCGAGGGCCTCGCCGCGGCCGGTACCGCGCCGGGGAAGGTCCAGTTCGACCTGGCGTATCTCACCGTCACGACGGGTGTCCCGGGCCATGGTCAGCATCGCCTCGACAGCGAGCCGCCCGCCCCTGACCAGTCCCAGCGCATAGGCGGCGGAGCTGGCCTTGACCACGCTGTCGCTCTCGTCGAGCACGACCGCGGAGGAGCTGAGCACCGACAGGACCGTGTCCACCCCCGGGGGAAGGGAGGCATTGCTGTCGGGCCGCAGGGACGTGCGCGTCGGTTTCTTCTGGTCGCGCTCGCTCCAGCGGAACGCCAGCATGGCGATCACGCCGGTACACGCACCGCCGATCGCCGCAGCTGCGGCGACTGCCGCGTTCACGTCCATACGTCAAGGTTATGCGGGTCCGGGAGGACTCTCCCAGCCATCCAAGTGCCTGTCCGAACACTCGTCGCCCAGAGTTCACCGAGGAGCAAGGGTTGGTTCACTTGGGCGGCCGGAAGCCGACGCGTACGCCGCCCAGGGTGGCAGCGTGGGGCTCACAGCCTGCCCCGGCATTGCACAGAGGACTGGAGAGGGACTTCCATGCGTGACGCCTACCACGAGGAACTCGACTCGATCGGCGAGGGGCTGGTCGAGATGGCCCGACTCGTCGGGTCGGCGATCGGCCGGGCGACGACGTCCATGCTCGATGCCGATCTCAAGCTCGCGGAGAGCGTGATCGCCGCGGACCAGAAGGTCGACGACCTGCAGCACGACCTGGAGGCGCGGGCCATCGCCCTGCTCGCGCGCCAGCAGCCCGTGGCGACGGATCTGCGGATCGTGGTCACGTCACTGCGGATGAGCGCCGACCTGGAGCGCTCGGGGGACCTCGCCCAGCACGTCGCCAAGCTGGCCCGGCTGCGGTTCCCGGAAACGGCGGTGCCGCACGACCTGCACGCCACCATCCTGGAGATGGGGCAGCTGGCGCAGCGCCTGATGGCCAAGGCCGCCGAGGTGATCATCACCAAGGACGTCGATCTGGCACTTCAGCTGGAGCAGGACGACGACGAGATGGACCTGCTGCACCGCACGCTGTTCCAGCACCTGATGGACGACCGCTGGAAGCACGGCATCGAGACGGCCGTCGACGTGACGCTGCTCGGCCGCTACTACGAGCGCTTCGCCGACCACGCGGTGTCGGTCGCCAAGCGGGTCGTCTACCTGGTGACGGGTGAGCACGCCGACGAGATCCAGCAGCAGCAGACGGCGGTGGAGAGCGCGTAGCGGGGCGGGAAGCGGGGTCACTGCGGGCGTGGCCCCGCGGGACCGTGGGCCATGGGCCGTGGGCCGTGGGCCGTGGCGGGCCGTGACACAGGGGTGCGGGGCGTACGCGGTCGCATTCGGTCGCACATGCGTCTCTGCGCGTGTGCGCCGTTGACGCGCCCGCCCGGGCGCGCATGAAATGGGGTGGGGCGGCACGTCTTGTCCGTACGCCCCGGTCGTGCGCGCGTCGCTGTGGCGTACGGCCCTGTCGTACGCCTAGAGGAGGGACCATGGCCGATTCCCCCACGACCGACCCCCAGCAGGAGGCACCCGCCGACGTGGTGCACCTGACCGTGCTCGGCGCCTGCGGCTGCGGCTCGGGCTGCGGATGCGGCTGCCAGTCCGGGGCCCCGTGCCAGTGCGGTGGCTGCTGCGGCTGACCGGCCGCCACGGGAGCCGAAGGGCGCCCCGCGCGGAGCAGGCTGCTCGCTGCTCCGCGCGGGGCGCCGTCGTGTGTGGGTGGCCCGTCTCAGCCCGCCGGCTCGGCGGAAGGCGCGGCCCCGGCAGCAGTGGGGACACCGCTCCCCTCGCCGCCGCTCTCCGCCACCCGGCTGCCGCCCCCGGAGGCGGCAGCGTCCTCCGCCGGCAGATTGCGCATCAGCAGCCAGTACCCGAGCGCGGCCCCGGTGCCCAGGACGGCGCAGGTGCCCCACAGCCACGCCGCCCCGAAGCGGTCGATCACCACACCCGACATCAGGGGTGCGATCAGCGCCGCCGCGGACCAGGACATCGTGTACATGCCTTGATAGCGGCCCCGGCCCTGGGCGGGCGAGAGCCGGACCACGAGACCGGTCTGGATGGGCGAGTTGACGATCTCGGCGACCGTCCAGACGCAGATGGTCAGCGCGTACACGGCGACGGACCCGGCAAACGCGGTCAGCCCGAATCCGTACCCCGCGAGCAGCGACGACATGATGAGCAGCCGGCGCGGATCGCGGTGCTGGATGAAGCGGGTGACCGGGATCTGGAGCACCACGATCAGCACACCGTTGACGGCGACGGCGGTGCCGAAGTCGGAGCTGGAGAACCCGTCCGCCCCCATGGCCACCGGCAGCCCCACGTACCCCTGCTGGAAGATCAGCGCGATCACGAAGGACAGCCCGACGACGCTCATGAACCGCCCGTCGCGCAGCACCGTGGAGAGCCGGACCTCGTCCGCGCCGCCGACCGCACGGCCGGGCACCGCCGACTTCTCGGGCCGCGACTCGGGCACCTTCATGAAGACGACGAAGGCGCAGACCAGCGTCATCGCGGCCTCGCCCAGGAACCCGGCGAGATAGCTGTACTCGGCGACGAACCCGGCCCCGGCCGAGGAGACGGCGAAGCCGAGATTGATCGCCCAGTAGTTGAGCGAGAAGGCCCGCACCCGGTCCTCGGGCCGGACGATGTCCGCCATCATGGCCTGCACGGCGGGCCGCGAGGCGTTGCTGGCCATGCCCACGACGAAGGCGACGGCCGCGATCGCCACCGGGTGGACCATGAACCCGAGGACGGCCACGGACACGGCGGTCGAGGTCTGCGCGATGAGCATGGTGGGCCGCCGGCCGAGCCGGTCGGTCATCACCCCCGCCCCGAGCGAGGAGACGACCCCGCCGAGCCCGTGCAGCGCCGCGACCAGACCGGCGTACGAGGCGGAGTACCCCCGGTCCAGGGTCAGGTAGAGCGCCATGAACGTGGCGACGAACGCCCCGAGGCGGTTGACCAGCGTGCTGGTCCACAGCCACCAGAACTCCCTGGGGAGGCCGGACACGGATTCATGTGCGGCCCGTCTGAGACCGGCGACAGACATACGGAATCCCCCCAGGGAAGTACAGAACGGACACCATCAGTAAGAGGTCCGATGGCCACCCGAACATTACGAATCCCGGATTCCGGTCCGCTACTCAATTGACGCCGCCCGTCAATCGTCACGCCCCCGGGCCGGCCTCACACCCCTCACCCGCCCCACCTGTCCCCCCACTGTCCCCGACCTGTCCGCCCCGTGACCGGCCGCGCAGCGCCCGAACGGCTTCGATTACGCTCGGACCCATGGCCGACGCACCGTACAAGCTGATCCTCCTCCGCCACGGCGAGAGCGAATGGAACGCGAAGAACCTGTTCACCGGTTGGGTGGACGTCAACCTCACCGAGAAGGGCGAGAAGGAGGCAGTACGCGGCGGTGAGCTGCTCAAGGACGCCGGCCTGCTCCCCGATGTCCTGCACACCTCCCTCCAGAAGCGCGCCATCCGCACCGCGCAGCTCGCGCTGGAAGCCGCGGACCGCCACTGGATCCCCGTCCACCGCTCCTGGCGGCTGAACGAGCGCCACTACGGCGCCCTGCAGGGCAAGGACAAGGCGCAGACGCTCGCCGAGTTCGGCGAGGAGCAGTTCATGCTCTGGCGCCGCTCGTACGACACCCCGCCGCCCGCCCTGGAGGACGGCACCGAGTTCTCCCAGAGCGACGACCCGCGCTACGCGACGATCCCGCCGGAGCTGCGCCCGCGCACCGAGTGCCTCAAGGACGTCGTCGTCCGCATGCTGCCGTACTGGTACGACGGCATCGTCCCGGACCTCCTGGCCGGCCGCACGGTCCTGATCGCCGCCCACGGCAACAGCCTCCGCGCCCTGGTCAAGCACCTCGACGGCATCTCCGACGCCGACATCGCGGGCCTGAACATCCCGACCGGCATCCCGCTCGCCTACGAACTGGACGCCGACTTCCGCCCGGTCAAGCCGGGCGGCACGTACCTCGACCCGGACGCGGCGAAGGCCGCCATCGAGGCCGTGAAGAACCAGGGCAAGAAGAAGTAGTTCGTCCGCTGCCGGCCCCCTGCCCGCGGTTTTTCCGCGACAGGGGGCTTGTTGCTTCGCTGGGGCCGCTCCTGGGCACCAGGCCCTGTCCTGTCGATCTTCGTGGATCGGCCCGGGGCGTCCGGTGCGGTGCATCGCGAGGCGGAGGATCGTCCTCGCACTGGACGTACTCGGGCGACTCCGACAACGCGGCGAGGTGCCGTGCCAGACGTTCCGGGCCCGCGAAGACCGGCCGGACAGGGCCTAGCGGCCCGGTCGTTCCGTGATCCAGCGCGCGGCGAGCAGACCGGACAGCGCGGTGAGGGCGGCGGCGGCGAGGACGGTCGCCTTCAGGCCGAGTGCGTCGGCGAGGACGCCCGCGACGAGAGCTCCGGCGGCGTAGCCGAGGTCGCGCCAGAAGCGGTAGGTGCCCAGCGCGTTCGCCCGCCAGGCGGGGTGGGCGCGGTCGGAGACGGAGGCGATGAGCGCCGGGTAGACCATCGCGGTGCCCAGCCCAAGGGCTACGGCGGAGAGGACGCCCGCCAGGAGGGGACGGTCGAGGATCGCCAACGCTGCGAGGAGACCGCCGGCTTGGACGAGCATTCCCGTGACGATGAGCGGTTTACGGCCGATCCGGTCTGCCAGGTGGCCCGCGGGTATCTGCCCCATGCCCCACAGGAGCGGATAGAGCCCCTTGATCAGGCCGATGGCGGCGATGCCGAGCCCGTGGTCGGCGAAGAGCAGCGGGAAGACGCCCCAGGTGAGGCCGTCGTTGAGGTTGTTGACGAGGCCGGCCTGGCTCGCGCCGCGCAGGGAGCGGTCGCGCCACGAGGTGCGCGCGAACACGGTTGAGAATGACGGATTCCGTTCCTTGGGGGCCCGGGCGGGCGGCATCCGGGACAGTTCCAGGGCGACATGGGCGCCGGTGTCCCGTACCAGGAGCGAAAGGCCGAACCCGGCGGCGACGAAGACGATGCCGATCGCTTCGGGGGCCGGTCGCAGGCCGTGGGAGGCTGCCAGGTAGCCGGTGAGGAGGGCCGTCGTGCCGACGGCGACGTATCCGGCGGCCTCGTTCAGCCCGGTGGCCAGACCCCGGCGGGCCGGCCCCACGAGGTCGATCTTCATGTTCACGGTCATCGACCACGTCATGCCCTGGTTGACGCCCAGCAGGACATTCGCGGCCAGGATCCACCACCAGGACGGGCCCCACGCCAGCATGAAGGGCACCGGCATGCCGACGAGCCACCCGGCCAGGAGGAGTTGCCTGCGGCGGAAACGGGACGTGAGGGTGCCTGCCGCGAGGTTGGTGAGGGCCTTGGTGAGGCCGAAGGCGACGATGAAGGAGAAGACGGCCAGGTTGCTCGTCAGCCCGAAGACCTCGGTGCCGATGAGCGGAACCGTCGTGCGCTCCAGACCGACGAGCGCACCGACACTGGCCGTGACGACCACCAGCAGGGTGAACTGAGCCCAGTTCTCCCGGAGGCCCAGCCGCACTCCATGCGAGGGCGAGACCGCGCCGGTCCGCTGTTCCATCGCTACGCCATCCCTCTCAAGATCCGATTACTCGCAGGTCAGCATACCCCCGAGGGTATTTTTCACCATGTGACATGGGATACCCATGGGGGTATTTGACTTCCTGCCGCGCATCCGCCTACGGTCGAAGGCGTCAATACCTAGGGGGGTATCTGGAACGAGGCATCTTCATGCGTGAAGTGGACCTGAACGTCTTCGCGGCAAAGCTCGCGAACGGCGCGTTCGTGATCGACGTCCGGGAGCCGGACGAGTACCGGGCCGGCCACGTGCCCGGCGCCCGTCCCGCGCCACTGTCCACGCTCGACGCTGTCGTGAGCGCCCTGCCCGGTGACCGGACCGTCTACGTGATCTGCGCGAGTGGCAACCGCAGTGGCCTGGCCACCGAGCACCTCCGGACTCTCGGCGTGGACGCCGTCTCGGTCGCGGGCGGGACCGCCGCCTGGGCCCGGGCAGGTCGCCCCATCGACCACGGTGCTGCGGCCGAGACCGCCTGAAGCCCGAAACCCCGGGCCTGTTCAAAAGGCGCCAACGCGCCTTCGACCGACTTTCCGCACCCGGCCGGGTGCGCGTCCCCCGACGGAGGGTCTGCCGTGTTCTTCACCCAGTACTACCTCGACTGCCTCTCCCAGGCGTCGTACGTGATCGCCGACGAGACGACCGGCCGGGCCGTGGTCGTCGACCCGCGCAGAGACGTCTCGGAGTACCTGGCCGACGCCCAGGCGCACGGCTTCACCGTCGTGGGCGTAATCAACACCCACTTCCATGCCGACTTCATCGCCGGTCACCTGGAGCTGGCCGACCACACCGGTGCCTGGATCGGCTACGGCCACCGCGCCGAGACCGAGTACCCCATCCGCAAGCTCACCGACGGTGAACGTGTCTCCCTCGGCGATGTCACCCTGCAGATCATGGAGACCCCCGGCCACACCCCCGAGTCGATCAGCGTCCTGGTGTACGAGCACGCCGACGACACGGTTCCCTACGGAGTGCTGACCGGCGACGCGCTGTTCATCGGCGACGTCGGCCGCCCCGATCTGCTCGCCTCCGTGGGCGTGAGCGCGGACGAACTCGGTGCGATGCTTCACGACAGCGTCCAGAACAAGCTGATGGCGCTGCCCGACGCGGTCCGGGTCTTCCCCGCCCACGGCGCCGGCTCCTCCTGCGGCAAGAACCTCTCCACCGAGAAGCAGTCCACCATCGGAGAACAGCGCGCCACCAACTACGCCTGTGCGCCGATGAGTCGTGAGGACTTCGTCGCACTCGTCACCGCCGGCCAGTCCGCCGCACCCGGGTACTTCGCCTTCGACGCGGAACTCAACCGCAAGGACCGCGGCCTGTTCGACTCGGCCGCGGCGCCCCGCCCGCTGTCCCTGACCGAGTTCACCGAGCTGCGGCAGGCGGGGGCGGTCGTGGTCGACGCCCGGGCCCCGCAGGAGTTCGCCAACGGTCACCTGCGCGGGGCGGTCAACGTACCCGCCGAGGGCCGGTTCGCCGAACAGGCCGGCACCGTCCTCGACCCGTCCGACGAGCTGATCGTGATGGCTCCGGAGAACCGGGAGGAGGAAGTCGTCACCCGCCTCGCCCGCATCGGCTTCGACCGTGCGGTGGGCTACCTCCGCAACCCCGAGGACGCCCTGAAGGAGCTGGCCGAGGAGGCCGCTCCCGCAAGCCGCCTGACCGCTGCACAGCTGCGCACCGCCCTGCAGGGGGAGAACCCCCCGCTCCTCGTCGACGTACGCACCTGCGGAGAGCGCGGCGCGAACGGCTTCATCGAGGGCGCCACGCACATCGCCCTGAGCGAACTGCCCACGCGTCTGGATGAGATCCCCACCGACCGGCCCCTCGTCCTGCACTGCGCCGGCGGCCACCGCTCCTCGATCGCGGCCAGCCTGCTGCGCCACCGCGGCTTCAAGGACGTCTCCGACCTTCTCGGCGGCTACGCCGCCTGGGCCCTGTCGGCGGAACCCGCCGGCGTCTGACCGTCCTCCTCCCGCGAACTCCCGGCACGCCCCGGGCAGGGGTCATCCCCCGTCCGGTCGGCCACCCAGCCGATTCCGAATCCCCCCAGGTATCCACACACCCCTCTTCGAACGGAGCCTCCCATGGCTGAGAAGTCCGCCCAGACCTCCTCAATCACCCCGGCCGTCCTGCACCGACTCGTACAGGAGGAACGCGCACCGCGAATCCTCGACGTGCGCACGCCCGGCGAGTTCCGCACGGTCCACATCCCCGGCGCCTACAACGTGCCCCTCGCGACCCTGCGCGAGCACCGGAACGAACTGCTGGCCCACCTCGACGAGGACGTCATCCTGGTCTGCCGCTCCGGGGACCGTGCCGCCCAGGCCGAAAAGGCTCTGGCCGAGGCCGGCCTGCCGAACCTCCGTGTGCTGGAGGGCGGCATCAGCGCCTGGGAGATGGCAGGCGCTCCCGCGAACCGCGGCGCCGACCGCTGGGACATGGAGCGCCAGGTCCGGCTCGTCGCCGGTTCGATCGTCCTTGCCACCGGAGTGGTGGGCCTCTTCGTTCCCGGCGCGCACCTCATCGGCACCGCGGTCGGCGCAGGCCTGACGTACGCGGCTCTGAGCAACTCCTGTGCCATGGGCGTCCTGCTGTCCAAACTCCCCTACAACCGCGGACCGCGCACCGATATCCGCAACGTGATCGCAGAACTGCGAGGCACGTCATGATCGGGCACACCGTCGTGAACCCGTGAGCCGTGTGGTGTCCGGAAGGCCGTCGAAGTGGTGGGCGGCGGGCCGGTGTTCGCCCGTCGTCATGCATTCGACGGCGCCGGCCACCTCGTCGAAGTCGATCACGAATCCCTGGTGCCGCATCGTCCAGGTCCTGTCCTGTCGATCGGATCGTCGTCCCACAGGGGAGGCGTTACGGTGCCCGCCGTCCAGTCGCGGCGCAGGATCGCATAGCCGACGGTGTCGTGGACCGTTCCGTCGTATGCCGGCCACGCGTCGCGGTAGTGCGCTTCCTTGACGTAGCCGCAGCGCAGGAAGACGCGCCGCATCGGGACGTTGTCCTGTCGGGTAGTGCCCTCGACGCGACGTATCTCCGGGAACTCCGTGAACAGGTATCGCGTCAGCCACGTCACGGTCCGCGCCCCGATGCCGTTGCCCCGGTGCGCGGACCGGATCCGCAGATCGAACAGGGGCGTATCGTCGGACAGTTCCATGAGCCGGACCAGACCGACGGACGTCCCGTCCGCAACGATCCAGAAGCTGCGGTTCTCCTCGCTCGCGAAGCGCCCCTCGGCGACCCACTGGCGTGCTGTCGCATCGTCCACCTCGCTGATCACATGGAAGGGCCACCTCTCTCCGGTCAGAAAGCGGATGAGGGCATCAGCATCGGAGTCGCTCAGGCGCCGGAAGTCGATGTTCATGGGGCCGCACCTTACGGGTGCGACGCCGGCCACCGCGGGCTCCGGGGCGCGGACGGTGGCGATCCGGACGCTTCGTACGTGCTCGGCCGCAAAACCCGCCAGGTCAGCGGCCAGTTGGTGGGCCCCCGACTATTGCCGCCACCTGACGCCCCGTCGCGCAGCAGTATGTCCCATGATGTTCCGACCCCGGCGGAAACGTATCGCGTGGGCTCCGCCCCCGTCTCCGGGCCTGGCGCTAACGTGACCCAAGTACCGGCCCGCGCAAGGGCGGAGCCGACCGGGCAGGCCGTGCGGAGAGAGCAAGGAGAGCGGGGAGAGCAACCATGGGCGAGCCCCTGAAGACCTTCGTCGGCGGTGCCGAAGTCGACGTGCCCAACAGCATCCCGGACATCCGGGCGACCCTTCCCGAGGAGAGACGCGAGGAGTTCGACCGCGCCATCAACGACGCCGGCGTGGGCGAGATCCAGGCGGTCATGCGGCACTGGATGCTGGAGGCCGTACCCGATCCGGAGGCCGAGAAGATCCTGGACCGGCTGGCGCAGGACGAGGCCGAGAGGCGGACCGTAGCTTGAGCTTCCGCATCTCCTACGCCCCGCCCGCCGACGACACCCTGGCCAAGATGCGCGAAGGCGAGACCTTCCGCGACGAGATGGCACGCACCCTGGGCCTCGACCCGTACGGACACGGGTCGTCGGCCGTCAAGGGCGAGCGCGACCGGCGCGAGGCGACGGTCGCCGGGGCGATCGTGCTCTATTACGTCTCCGGGTCGGTCCTGACCGTCACCGTGGTGAGGCTCGTCCCACTGCCCTGAACAAACGGGTGCCGGACGCGGACACCGGCGCCCACGAGCGGGACCTGCTCACTCCCCGGAGTCCGCCGGAACGTCGATGATCCTGCCGTTCTCGTCCACGGAGTGGGTCTCCCAGTACGTGTCCCATTTGTCGCCCACGTGCTTGGGAACCTTGCCCTCCGGATACCGGACGTACCCCTTGGGCGGATCCTCGCCGTTGGGCACGCACGCCGATCCGGTGCTCCCGACGGTCATGACCGGGTATTCGCCGCCCCGGCAGATCGCGTCCTGGAGCGAGCAGCCCGCGGTCAGCATCGCCGCGGTCGCGGAGACCAGGGCGGCGCCGACCGCGAACCCGCCCACGCGGCCATGTCGGTTGCTTCCGTGCACAGTTGCCTCCCTCGGGGGCTGTTGGTACGACCAGCCTGCCCGGAAAGCGAGACACCGATCACGAGCACGAATACGTACTCATGTCTACAGCGGAGCCCTACGCCAGCTTCGCGGCCTGCGCGTCGATCACCGCGGTCGGCAGCTCGAAGTCCCCGCCCCCGCCCATCGCAGCCAGGTTCATCGAGGAGAACGAGGCGATCGTGGGGCCCTGACGCAGCGCCACCAGCTTCAACTGGACCTTTTCCCCGTCCTGTTCCAGCTGCACCGTCCAGGCGACCGCTTCCTCGCCGCCCTTGACCTGCTCCTCGGTGACCTTGCCGACCTTCTGCTTCTCACCGGCCGCCGTGAAGTCGAACCCGCCCGCGCATTCGGTGGCCGCGGTACGCAGAGAGGCGACGGACTCCTCCGCACCCTTGCCGTCGTACGAGCCGAGGGCAAGCTGCGTCGTCGTGATGTCGAAGGCCGTCTTGAACGCCTCTTCGGGGTCCGCGCCGTCCTTGTCCATGCTGCCCTTCTTGGGCTCGCTGACGACGGTCCGCTTGGTGAACGCTCCGGGCTCACCGACCTGCGCGCCCATCAGCGCGTGCGCGAGCGGGGCGCAGACCTCCTTCTCGACCTTGATGTCTTCGACGGGGACGACGTCCTTGGCCGCGGCCTTGGAAATCTTGTGCCCCTTGACGTCGCCCTGGGTGAGCGCGGCCTTCTCCAGCTCGGCGGCGGTCAGCGCCTTGGCCGGCTTCGCGGCCGCGGACTCCTTGCCCTTGGCATCCGCACTCTTGCCGCCGGAAGCGGAATCGGAGTCCGAGCCGCCCCCGCAACCGGTGGCGAGCAGAGCCAGGGACACCGCGGCGGCGGCTACAGCGGTACGGCGTATGGCGGAGGATCGCATGAGTCCGGTCCGTCTCTCTGAGCTGGGGTCTTCGGGTTTTGCCCACTCTATGAGCGGGAGTTGGTTTGTTGATCAACAAAGGAGGGCACGGGATGTGATCGTGACGGCGCCGTGATCGTCCCGTGAAGGCCCAGGCCCTCACCGCAAGCCCTAACGATTTCCGACACAGAGGGGCATTTCCGCTCGTGCAGATGGATGAGACAACTTCGCGTGTTCTCCGAGCCGTTGGCGTGACGGAGGAACGGATAACCACGTGCACTCCCCTTGCCGGAGGCACGTTCAACGCCGTGACCCGGATCGCTCTCACCGATGGCAGCGACTGGGTGGTGAAGATACCGCCGCCCGCGGCCGCCGGGACCCTCATGAGCTATGAGCGCGATCTGCTGGTCAACGAGGTCGAGTTCTACACCAGTGCGAGGGCGTCGACAGCGGTGGTCCCCCACGTCCTGCACAGCGAACTCACTCAAATTTTCTCGGAGTTCGCGGAGTTCTCGGAGGCATCCACGTCATCCGAGCCCCCGACCGGTCCGTACGTGATCATGTCGGCGTGCCCGGGCCGGCCCTGGGCCGAGATCGCCCCTGACGCCATGTCCGATGCGGAGGAGCACCGGCTGAGGAACGAGCTGGGGCGGATCGTCGCCCGCCTGCACTCCGTCACGGGCCCCGCCGGATTCGGCTATCCGGGGCAGGCGTTGGGACCGCTGTCGCCGACCTGGCGGCAGGCGTTCACCGCGATGACCGATGCCGTCCTCGCCGACGCCGACACCTACCGCGCCCGGCTGCCGCGCTCGACGGCCGGTATCCGTGCGCTGTTCGCCGCCGCGTCCCCCGTGCTCGACGACGTCACCCGGCCCGCCCTGGTCCACTTCGACCTGTGGCAGGGCAACCTGCTCGTCGACGGGGAGCCCGGCGCGCGCACCATCGGCGGGATCGTCGACGGCGAGCGGATGTTCTGGGGCGATCCGGTCGCCGACTTCGTATCGCTCGCGCTGTTCGCGAACATGGAGGACGACGCGGACTTCCTCGCCGGATACGCGGAGGGCGCCGGACGCCCGGTCGTGTTCGACGCCTCCGTGCGGCTGCGGCTCGCGCTGTACCGCTGCTACCTCTACCTGATCATGCTGGTGGAGACCGTCCCGCGCCGCGTTCCGCGGGAACACCTGGAATGGGCCTGGACGGAGGTCGGTCCGCAGCTCGTATCGGCGCTCGAGGACGTGGAGTCGGCGCTGCGGGCAAGGGACTGACGCTTCCGGCGGGCCGAACCGCTGCCGACGGTCAGCCGGCCGGGCGCTGGGTCAGATGCGTGAACGCGTCCAGGTTCCGCGTGGACTCGCCGCGCGACACCCGCCACTCGTACTCCTTGCGGATCGCGCTCGCGAAACCCAGCTCCAGCAGGGTGTTGAACGAGCCGTCGGCCGCTTCCAGGACCGTGCCGAGCAGCCGGTCCAGCTCCTGCGGGGTGACCACGGAGAGCGGCAGCTTGCCGACGAGGTAGATGTCGCCGAGCGGGTCGATCGCGTAACTCACGCCGAAGAGACGGAGGTTGCGCTCCAGCAGCCAGCGGTGGACCGCCGCGTCGTTCTCGTCCGGATGGCGGACGACGAAGGCGTTGAGGGAGAGCGAGTGCTTGCCGACGCGCAGTGAGCAGGTGGTGGACAGCTTGCGCGTGCCGGGCAGCGTGACGACGTAGTCACCGGGTTCGGGGCTCTCCCAGGCGAGCCCGGCGTCCTCCAGGGTCGCCTCGATGACCTGCGCGACCTGCGCGGCCTGCGTCGTCGCCGCCACAGCCGTTGCCGCTTCGTCGGGTACGTCAGCCATGGTGCGAGCGTACGCGACGGCGGTGTTCGTGCATCGCGGCCATGTACACGTCGGCGGTCGCGGACGCGGCGGTGTCCCAGCCGAAGCCCTGGGCGTGCGCGGCGGCGGCCGCACCCATCCGGGCGACCAGTTCCGGCGCTTCGGCGAACCGGCCCAGTGCCTGGGCGTACGCCTGCGGGTCGTGCCCCGGTATCAGGAAGCCGCTGACCCCGTCCCGCACCGCCACCGGGAGCCCGCCGACGGCCGCCGCGACGACCGGGGTGCCCGCCGCCTGGGCCTCTATGGCGACCAGGCCGAAGGATTCGCTGTACGAGGGCATGACCAGCACCGACGCAGCCCGGAACCAGTCGGCGAGCTGGTCCTGCCCGACCGGCGGGTGGAACCGTACGACGTCCGCGATACCGAGCCGGGCGGCCAGCTTCTGCAGCCCCTCCGGCTTGGCGAGTCCGCTGCCGCTGGGGCCGCCGACGACCGGTACGACCATCCGGGTGCGCAACGAGGGATCGAGGTCCAGCAGGGCGGCGACGGCCCGCAGCAGCACGTCCGGGGCCTTCAGCGGCTGGATGCGCCCCGCGAAGAGCGGGATCAGGGCGTCCTGCGGCAGTCCGAGGCGCGCACGCGCCGCCGCCCGTCCGTCGGCCGGGCGGAAACGGTCCAGGTTGACCCCGGGGTGGACGACGGCGACGGACCCGGGATCGGCCTCGTAGAAGCGGACGAGCTCGTCCGCCTCCCCGGCGGTGTTCGCGATCAGCCGGTCGGCCGCGCTGACGATCTGGGTCTCGCCGATGACGCGGGCGGCGGGCTCCGGGGTGTCGCCCTCGGCGAGCGAGGCGTTCTTGACCTTGGCCATGGTGTGCATGGCGTGGACAAGCGGGACACCCCAGCGCTGGGCCGCGAGCCAGCCGACGTGACCGGAGAGCCAGTAGTGGGAGTGGACCAGGTCGTAGTAGCCGGGGCGCTGACCGGCCCACGCCTGCATCACGCCGTGTGTGAAGGCACAGAGCTGAGCGGGCAGCTCCTCCTTGGCCAGACCCTCGTACGGTCCCGCGTCGATGTGCCGGACCAGGACCCCGGGCGCCAGTTCGACCGCCGGGGGCAGCCCACCGGTGGTGGACCGGGTGAAGATCTCGACCTCGATGTTGATCGCGGCGAGGCGCCTGGCCAGCTCCACGATGTAGACGTTCATGCCGCCCGCGTCACCCGTGCCCGGCTGGTGCAGCGGCGAGGTGTGCACGGAGAGCATCGCGACCCGGCGGGGTCTGCGGTGGCCGCCGGGGAAGGCGGTGGGGAACCTGAGGCGCGGCGCGACACGGCTGCTGCCGAGCCGGGAGACGTACTGACTCACGTCGTCCGGTCCTCCTCCACTCAGGGCATGACAGCGGAGGGACTTGAGCCCCTCGCAAGGGGCTGCAACAGTGGAATGTCTCCTTTCATTTCCGCTTTACCAAATCATTACGGTGCGGGAGCCGCACACCGTGGCCGGGCCCCGCGCCGCCTTCCACCCCCGCGGAATCGTTACGCTCGCTGTCATGCGCCCCATCGGCACCGCGACCCGCGGGACCACCAACCCGAACCGGCTCCGCCGCATGGACCGCTGGATCGCCGCCACCCACGGCCCGGCCCTGCGCCGCGCCGACGCCCCCACCGCCGTCGACCTCGGGTACGGCGCCGCGCCCTGGACCGCCGTCGAGCTGCTCCAGCGCCTGCGCACCGCCGAGCCGCGCACGACGGTGACCGGCATCGAGATCGCCCCGGAGCGGGTCGCTGCGGCGAAACCGTACGAACGCGAGGGCCTCACCTTCCTGCACGGCGGCTTCGAGATCCCGCTCCCCACGCGCCCCGACCTCATCAGGGCGGCGAACGTGCTGCGCCAGTACGACGAGGACGAGGTCGCCGCGGTATGGCAACGGCTGTGCGGCCGCCTCGCGCCGGGCGGGATTCTGGTGGAGGGGACGTGCGACGAGATCGGGCGCCGGCACGTCTGGGTGGCGCTCGGCCCGGAGGGTCCGCGCACGGTGACGTTCGCGACCCGGCTCGGCTCCCTGGCGCGCCCCTCCGACCTCGCGGAACGCCTGCCCAAGGCGCTGATCCACCGCAACGTGCCGGGCGAACCGGTCCACGCCTTCCTGCGGGACTTCGACCGGGCGTGGGCCGCGGCCGCCCCGTACGCCTCGCTGGGTGCCCGGCAGCGCTGGGTCACGGCGGTGCGGTCGCTGTCGGCCGACTGGCCGCTGGCGGACGGAGTGCGGCGCTGGCGCCAGGGCGAAGTCACGGTGAAATGGGCCGCCATCCAGCCCGACCGACAGCCCGACACGCGCTGAACAGGCCCGGCGAACACGCGTACGGGGAGGCGGGCGGGAACGCGGACGGGGCGTCGTTCGTCCAGCATACGAAGGGGAGTGACAGCGATTCACGGGGCCCGGGGAGCGATCCCCGGGGCGTCGACCGACCCGTGTGACCGTCAGGACAGCGGCTGTGTGCCTCTGTTGCTTTTCGGTACGGCATGGCACGATCTCGTCATCGACCAAAGTTACTGACGGTAAATCAGATTCAATGGATCTACCGGTTTCATAGGTTTCATCGGGTTCATTCGGAGGGGGATCTCGTGAACCGACGTCACTGTGCCGCAGCCGCGATCACTCTGGTCTGCGCGCTGACCGTACTCACCGCGCCGGTCCAGGCTTTCGCCGCACCCGCGCCCCCACCCCCCTCCCCCTCCGCGTCGCAGCCCGCTTCCGGGTCCGAGGCGGCGAAGCCGAAGAAGACCCTCGAAGAGGTACGCAAGGAGATCGACGCCCTCTACCGCAAGGCCGGGGCGGCCACCGACGCGTACAACCTCGCCGAGGAGAAGGCCGAGAAGCAGTCCGGCGAGATCGTCAAGCTGGCCCGGGCCATAGTCGAGGGCCAGGCGAAGATCGCCGAACTCAAGAGCCAGGCGGGCGCCCAGGCCCGCGAGCAGTACCGCACCGGCGGACTGCCGCCCGGCGCCCAGCTGATGCTCAGCGACGACCCGCAGCTGTTCCTGGACGGGGTGAACCGGGTCAGGGAGGGCCAGCAGGCCGCCCAGGGCGTCCTCGGCGAACTGACCAGGACCCAGCAGGACTTGGAGACGTACACCCAGGACGCGAGCACCAACTGGGAGAAGCTCGAAGCCGGCCGCCTCAAGCAGGCCGAGGCCAAGAAGAAGATCAACGCGCAGATCGCCGCAGCGAAGAAGCTGGAATCCCAGCTGAAGAAGGAGGAGCGTGCTCGCCTGCTGAAGCTGGAGCAGGAGGCGGAGTACAAGCAGCAGACCGCCTGGCTCAGCTCCGGCGCCCTGAAGGACATCAACCGCGAGGCGAGCTCGAGCGGCAAGAAGGCGGTGGCCTTCGCGACCGCGCAGATCGGCAAGCCGTACGTCTGGGGGGCCGAGGGCCCCGGTTCGTACGACTGCTCGGGGCTGACGTCACAGGCCTGGGCGGCGGCGGGTCGGCCGATCCCGCGCACCTCGCAGGAGCAGTGGCGGCTGCTGCCGCACATCGCCATCAAGGACATGCGCCCCGGCGACCTGATCATCTACCACGGCGACGCCAGCCACGTGGGCATGTACATCGGCGACGGAGCGATCATCCACGCCCCCCGCCCCGGCCGCAACGTCACCCTGGCGGGCGCGGGCTCGATGCAGATCCTCGGAGTCGTACGCCCGGACAAGTAGCGACACCGGTCGGCTGCGGGGGCGCCTGCCGCGTCGAGCCCGGCCGGCGGGCCAGGACGCGGCAGGCGCCCCGGCCGCCCCTCCCCCGGCGCCCTGTCGAAGACTCCTGACTCCCGTGGGAATGACCCGCGCTCCCACGGGAGTGACCCGCGCCACCGACCCCCCACCGCCCCGCGTGACCTTCGTCATGCCCGGATGCCCGCCCCACGCCCGCGCATCTCGCCGGATCCGTGACCTGACGCGGCTTATGGCGGTGCATACGACAGCGGCCGATCGCGGAACGCCATTCCGTTCCCCCACCGCGGACCGCTATCGTCCCCGTCTGGCGGGTCGTCGATCGTCGTTCCGCCGCGCCCTCGGGGGGAGGGAAGGAAACCGAAACCGATGCCCGCACCCGCACCGCAGCGACAACAGCACACCGATCCCACTGCGGAGCCCCCTCACGGCGCCCACCTCACCCTCCTGGTGATCGAGGACGACCCGGCGGGCACCTTCACCGTCCCGGAGCTCCCGGCCGTGGCCGGCACGCGGGTCCGCATCCGCACCGCCCGCAACCTGACCGAGGCGGGCCGGCTCCTCACCGACGACGTGGACTGCATCCTGCTGGACCTGGCCCTGCCAACCGGCAACGAGGCCCGCTCGACCGTGCCCGAGGGCACCGACGGGCTCGCCACCCTCGAGCACGTCCTGCGGATCGCCCCGCGACACGCCGTCCTCGCCCTCACGACGGAGGACGACGCCGAGCTGGGCGCCGGGGCGGTACGGGTCGGCGCCCAGGACTACCTCTTCCGCGGCGAACTCGACGGACTGCTCCTCGGCCGCGCCATCCGTTACGCGGTCGAACGCAAGCGCGCCGACACCGCCCAGCACCAGCTCACCGAGTCCCGGCTGCGCGCCCAGGAGAACGCCCGTCTCGAACGCGGCCTGCTCCCCACCCCGCTGCTCGAAGGCTCCGATCTGCGCTTCGCGGCCCGCTACCGCCCCGGCCGCAGCCGCGCCCTGCTCGGCGGGGACTTCTACGACACGGTCCGTACGCCCGACGGCACCGTCCACGCGATGATCGGCGACGTCTGCGGGCACGGCCCGGACGAGGCGGCGCTCGGCGTGGAACTGCGCATAGCGTGGCGGGCGTTGACCCTGGCCGGGCTCTGCGGGGACGAACTGCTCTCCACGCTCCAACAGGTACTGGAGCACGAGCGGGAGAGCGAGGAGATCTTCGCGACGCTCTGCACCGTCGACATCGCGCCCGAGGGCAGGCGTGCCGGCTTCTGCCTGGCGGGCCACCCCGCCCCGCTGATCGCCCGGCGCGGACAGGCCGCGCGCCTTCTCCCGTACGAGGACGGCGGCCCGGCCCTCGGCCTGCTGCCGCGCGCCCGGTGGCCGCGCCGGCAGGTGGACCTCGGCGGCACCTGGAGCCTGATGATGTACACGGACGGACTGATCGAGGGGCGCGTGGGACCGGACGGTACACAGCGGCTCGGCCAGGACGGCATGGTCGCGATGATCAACCGCCAACTGGCGGAGGGGTTCACCGGCGAGGCCCTCCTGGAGGCGGCGGTCACCGAGGCGCGGGAGCTGAACGGCGGCGAGCTGACCGACGACGTCGCGGTCCTGCTGCTCGATCGCGACCAGGAACACAGCCGACGGTGGGGCGCGAACGGCGAACGGGGCCGGAGCATCCCGCGCCCCCGCCCCGAACCGACATCACCCACGCCCTGCGCAAGCATCGCAGGCGCCACGACCGCCGCGAGCGGTCAACGCCCGCCGTTGTAGGGCCCGTACGGCCCGTCGCTGCTGGAACCGCCGCGCCGGCCGCCGCCCGAGACCGCCCGCAGCGCGGGCCTTACGTCCACCAGGAAGACGATGGACGCGACAGCTCCGGCAAGCTGCAGGAACAGCATCGGCACGAAGAGATTCACGGCGACGGTGATGCCGAGGATGATCAGCCAGAAGGACTTCTTCTGCTTGTCCGCGGCCCGGTAGGCGTCCTCACGGGCCGTGGCGGCCATGATCAGTGCGACCACGGCCAGGACGAGCATGACCATGTAGAGCAGCCAGACGAGTGTGCTGAATCCTGTGAGCAACATGGTGGCACCGCCTAATAAGTGGATGAGCCCCTCGCGGCCAAGGTACCGGGACAACGAGCCGGCCACCTCGAATGGTGCCCATCCCGTGCCCCGGTACACAATCCGGCCGGGGCGTCGAGGCCCTACTTCGCGGTCGGCGGAGTGGTCTTCTTCGCGCCGGGCTTGCGCGGGGGCGCCTTCTTGGCGGGTGCGGCCTGAGCCTTGCTCTCCGGCCGGACGGCCTTCGGGGCGGGCGCGGCCTTGGCCGGCCCCGGCTTGGCGGCCGGACCGGGCTTGGCGGCCGGCTCCGTCCTCGCGGTGCCCGTCGGCCTGGACTCCTTGCGCGGCTCGACGACGACGGCGATCTCGACGATCTCGTCGGCCGTCTCACCGCGCCAGTTCTTCACGGTCTGCTCACCGCGCTCGGCGACCTTCTCGTACGTCTCCCGGGCCCGCACCGCGTACTCCGCGGCCACGCCCAGACCCCGAAGCGCCAGGTCCTGGGCGCTCTCGCCCAGCTTCCGCAGGTCACTGTCGAACGACCCGATCACCTCGGTGACCTTGGCCTGCACGGTGGCCTGCGCCTCCTTGGCCTGCGAGGCGACCTTCTCCTGCACGGCCTTGGGGTCGGTGTTGCGTACCGCCTCGATACGCTCCGGCGCCTCCACGCGCAGCTGCTCGATCAGCGCCGGGACCTTGCGCGCCTGCTCGACGGCGATGTCGGCCGTACCGGCGGCGAAGTAGAGGGGGGTCGGGTCGGTGAGGGTCTTGCGCAGGTCATCGGTGATGGCCATGACTGTGGTCCTCCCGGATCATCAGACTCAGTGTGAGGGTTTTGAAGGCTTTGAAGCCGGGCCGGCATCGCTGCCGCCGGCCTTGTGGGGGCCGTCGGCACCGGCACCCGCTCCGGACTCGCCGCCGGTCTCCGATCCGGCTCCGACGCCGGATTCCGGTCCGGGCTCGAACCCGTTCTCCTTGCGGAAGGAGTCGTAGATCTGCAGCAGAACACTCTTCTGCCGCTCGTTTATGGACGGGTCGGCCAGAATCACCGCCCGCGTCTCCAACTCCTCCCGCTCCCGCTCATCCAGAATCCCGGCCCGCACGTAGAGGGTCTCGGCGGAGATCCGCAGCGCCTTGGCGACCTGCTGCAACACCTCGGCGCTCGGCTTGCGCAGCCCGCGCTCGATCTGGCTGAGGTAGGGATTGGACACCCCCGCGGCATCGGCGAGCTGCCGCAGCGACAGCTGCGCGTTGCGCCGCTGCTCGCGCAGGTACTCACCGAGATTGCCGACGTTGAGTGATGCCATACCCCGATGGTGCACCCACCTTGCTAACTTTTGCAAGCGCCTGCTTGCAAAAGTGCGCCACACCACCCGCACGGCCCTGTGCCAGGATCACCGACCCCTGTCCATTCCCTGTCTATCTGCGGATTCCCGCCGAGTCTGCAGTGTGAAGTGGACGGGTCCCGGACGGCCTGCGCAGCGAGCTGCCCTACCGGCCCGCGAAGAGGATCGAACCGGATTTTGGCGGGTAGCGGGCCGAGGGCTGCGTTCGGTACAGGCGTCCGTGCGTTCGTCTGACGGTGGTTTCGCCGGAAGGGACCGCGGCGGTGCCGTACTGTCCCGTGAAGCCGTGGCGAGCTGTTGATGCCGGCGCTCTCGCACTTGGCAGTCAGGATGGCTGGACTTGGTCGAAGAGAGCGAGGGCTTCGGCGGGGTCTGGGCTCACGAGGCGTTCCAGGCCGGCCGCCGTGATCTTCGCCCACCTGCCGGCCCGTGTCCACATCTGTTCCTCGAAGGTGCGGACGACCTCGTCCAGATCTCCAGGGGCGGTGGCAATGGACTCGGCGAGTTCGGCGCCTTCCAGCATCGCGAGGTTCGCGCCCGCCCCCAATGGGGGCATCAGATGGGCGGCGTCGCCCAGTAGCGTCACCCCGGGGACGTGGGTCCAGGTGTGGGACACGGGCAGGACGTGGAGGGGGCGGTGGACGAAAGCGGTCCCGTGGCGGAGGAGGTCGAGGACGGGAGCGGCCCAGCCGTCGAACAGAGCGAGCAGGCTCGATCGCACGGCTTCGACGTCGGCCAGGTCCAGGTTCGTGTGCCAGTCCAGCGTCGCGCGGAACTGGGCGTACACCTTGACGTGGCCGCCGCTGTTGCGCTGGGCGACGAGAGCTCGGTTCACGCCGTACACGGCCACGGAACCGTCGCCGATCAGCCGGGAGAGGTCGGGGTGGCGGGTGTCGACGTCGTCGAGGGAGGTTTCGACGTAGGTGACGCCGGTGTAGTGCGGTGTCACCGACGAGACTGCCGGGCGTGTCCGGGACCAGGCGCCGTCCGCGCCGACCACGAGGTCGAACGTCTCCTGTCGCCCGTCCGCGAAATGGACCAGTACGCCATCCCGGGCCCCCGGCACCACCTGCGTCACGCCCCGACCCCACTGGACGCCGAGAGGGCCGAGCAGCAGGTCACGGAGTTGCCCGCGGTCGATCTCGGGATTGGCCCGGTCATCCGGACGGGGTCGCCAGTCGCGCAGGACGGTCCCGTCCGTGTCCAGGATGCGCATGGCCTGCCCCTCGGGGCGGGAAAGCGCCTGGAACTCCGCCAGCAGCCCCGCCTTGTTCAGCGCGAGCTGACCCAGCCCTTCGTGAAGGTCCAGCGTGCCGCCCGGGGGGCAGGCGTCGGGGGCGGGATCGCGTTCGAGGACGGTGACGGGGTGGTCATGGCGATGCAGGACGCGGGCGAAGGTAAGGCCGGCAGGACCGCTCCCGACCACTGCGATGCGATGTCTCATGCCGATACACTGTATTGCTCGTATACGGTGCATCGCAACGGTACGGTGAGAGCATGACTGTCTGGGACCGGCCGGAGCCGCCGACTCGCCCCGTGCCGCTCGACCGGGAGCGGATTGTCGCCACCGCCATCGCGCTGGCCGACGAGGGCGGGCTGGAGGCGGTGTCGGTGCGCAAGGTCGCGGCTCGCCTGGACGCCGGTCCGATGCGGCTGTACAGATACATCTCCACCAAGGAGGAGCTGTTCGACCTCATGGTGGACGAGGTCCAGGCCGAGATCCTCCCCGAGGAGCAGCCCGGTGACTGGCGGGAGGCGCTGCGCGTCCTCGCCCAGCGCACCAGGCAGGCCGCTCTCCGTCACGTATGGCTGGCCGACCTGCTCGGCGGTCGCCCGACCCTGGGTCCGAACGGCCTCGCCGTGACCGAGGCCACGCTGTCCGCCTTCGACGGCCTCGCCGATGTCGACACCGTCATGCGCGCCGTGGAGACTGTCAGCGCCTACTTCATTGGCGCGATCAGGCGCGAGATCGCGAACCTGCGGGCCGAGCGCGCCACGGGCCTGTCCAAGCACGACTGGCAGCGCGCCCACGGCCCGCATGTGACGAGGCTGCTGGCCACGGGCCGCTTCCCGGCGCTGTCCAAGGCCGTGTACGACGGCACGGACGTGGACGCCGAGACATCCTTCGCGACCGGGCTGGACTGGGTCCTCGACGCCGTGGCCGCCAAACTCACCCGGCCGCCGGCGTGACGCTCAGCTCTTGCCGAATGTGAGCGACGTCGGGGTCAGTGTCCTCGGGCCGTGCGAGCTTGCGCCGCCACCCCTTCATAACGTTGGTGCTGCCATCGGGGCGCCGGAAGCGTCCACTTGTTGGGTCGGGCCGTGGAAGGGCCGCAAGCCGACGCCCGAGTCGGCACGGGTGAAGGCGTAGCAGCCCAGGAAGTTGATGTGCTCGTAAGCGATCGGCGAGAGCCTGCGCACATGTCGTCGGTGGCGGTGGGGCCTACCGCCCGAGGACGAGAAGCAGGCGATCAAGGTCTCGTTCTAGCTTCTCGACGAGTTCGCTGCCGAGCGTGAGGCAGCACAAGGCGCAGGAGCATCAGATTGATGGGCTAGCAGGTGGGTTTCGGCTGAATGCCTCAGATCGAGCGAGACCGGAAGCATCTCTGCGTCTCGCTCAATCTGAGGCGCCACAGGTCAGAGCTTCGTCATGCCTCACTTTGAGCGAGACGGGACACGACCCCTCACAGGTGCTCGACATCGCCTGAGGCCGAGGGCGGCGGACGCACGGGAGCCCGCACCGGACCGTGCCGGTGCGGGCTCCCGGGAACGTGATGAGGGCGGGTCAGGAGCCCGCCTTCTCGGCCACGTCCCGCTCGTCGCCTGTCGCCGTCGTGCCGACTGGCCGGCCGAAGAGGCCGAGCAGGTCCCGGGCCGACGCACCGGCCGCCTTCACTGCGGAGCCACTGAATGCGAACAGTGGGTCCATCGGTGGTGCTCCCCTCCTACCGGTCCCCCTGTCGTGCCGTCCCGGTCAGCTACGTGATCATGGAAGGCACCGGGCAGGGGCGGCCAAGACGAAAACAGCGAGGAGCACCGGGAAGCCCTGGTGGCCACCAACGCCGAATGGGGGTGGCCGGTGGAGGGCTGCGCCGTATCCGGTGCCGCTATCCTTCGGCTGGGGTCGGCCCACACTCGCGGCATGTCCATGACCGAGGGGGAGCCGAGGCCCACGGAGTCGACGCGCTGCCGCAGGAGCGGGGTGACCGGAGCGCCGCGCGCACCGGCTTCGGCCCTTCCCCAAGCTCTCAACTTCGTTCGAGCAGGGGAGACCCCATGGCGCCGCCCGCCCCGTACCGCTGGTTCCGCTTCTCCTCGCGCCGCTCCGGCCTGGCGCGAGGTGAACGAGACGCGCGGCCGGGGCCCAGAGGCTTCACGGGCCGAAGCGAAGGAGAACCCAGGCGTACCGCTCGAAGCCGGTCGGATCGAGCCGGGCGACGCCGACGGGGACCGCGAAGGCGGCCCCGCCCGACAGATGGAGACACGATGAGCATGGCCACGGGGACGGACACGCAGTCGTCCGCGCCGCACACTGCCGACAGCCACGATCTGATCCGCGTGCACGGCGCGCGCGAGAACAACCTCAAGGACGTCAGCATCGAGATCCCGAAGCGCCGCCTCACGGTGTTCACCGGCGTCTCCGGATCGGGCAAGAGCTCGCTGGTGTTCAACACGATCGCCGCCGAGTCGCAGCGGCTGATCAACGAGACGTACAGCGCCTTCGTGCAGGGCTTCATGCCGACGCTGGCACGTCCGGAGGTCGACGTACTCGAAGGGCTGACGACCGCGATCGCCGTCGACCAGCAGCGGATGGGCGGCGACCCCCGCTCCACGGTCGGCACCGCCACCGACGCCAACGCGATGCTGCGCATCCTCTTCAGCCGGCTCGGGAAGCCGCACATCGGCCCGCCCAGCGCGTACTCCTTCAACACCGCCTCGGTCCGGGCGAGCGGCGCGATCACCGTCGAGCGCGGTGCCAAGAAGGCGGTGAAGGCGACCTACTCCCGCACCGGCGGCATGTGTACGCGCTGCGAGGGCCGGGGCACGGTCTCCGACATCGACCTCACCCAGCTCTACGACGACTCCAAGTCGCTCGCCGAGGGCGCGTTCACCATCCCCGGCTGGAAGTCCGACAGCTTCTGGACGGTCCGGGTCTACGCCGAGTCGGGCCTCCTCGACCCGGACAAGCCGATCCGCAAGTACACCGAGAAGGAGATGCAGGACTTCCTCCACCGGGAGCCGACCAAGGTGAAGGTCGAGGGCGTGAACCTCACCTACGAGGGGCTGATCCCCAAGATCCAGAAGTCGTTCCTCTCCAAGGACAAGGAGTCGCTGCAGCCGCACATCCGGGCGTTCGTGGAGCGGGCGGTCACCTTCACCACCTGCCCCGAGTGCGACGGGACGCGGCTGAGCGAGGGGGCCCGGTCGTCGAAGATCGAGCGGATCAACATCGCCGACGCCTGCGCGATGGAGATCCGCGACCTGGCCGAATGGATCCGCGGCCTCGAGGAGCCTTCGGTGGCGCCGCTGCTCACCGCGCTGCAGGAGACCCTCGACTCGTTCGTGGAGATCGGCCTCGGCTACCTCGCGCTCGACCGGCCGGCGGGCACGCTGTCGGGCGGCGAGGCGCAGCGCGTCAAGATGATCCGCCACCTCGGTTCCTCGCTCACCGACGTCACGTACGTCTTCGACGAGCCCACCGCGGGGCTGCACCCCCATGACATCCAGCGGATGAACGACCTGCTGCTGCGGTTGCGGGACAAGGGCAACACGGTGCTCGTCGTGGAGCACAAGCCGGAAATGATCGCGATCGCCGACCACGTCGTCGACCTCGGCCCCGGCGCCGGTACGGCGGGCGGCTCCGTCTGCTTCGAGGGCACGGTCGAGGAGCTGCGAGCCGGTGACACCGTCACCGGCCGCCATCTCGACGACCGGGCCGCGGTCAAGGAGACGGTACGCAAGCCGACCGGCGCGCTGGAGATCCGCGGCGCGACGGCGAACAACCTGCAGGGCGTCGACGTGGACATACCGCTCGGAGTGCTCGCCGTCGTCACCGGCGTCGCCGGCTCCGGCAAGAGTTCGCTCGTGCACGGGTCGATCCCCGTCGGCGAGGGCGTGGTGTCGGTCGACCAGAGCCCGATCAAGGGCTCGCGACGGAGCAACCCGGCAACGTACACCGGACTGCTCGACCCGATCCGCAAGGCGTTCGCGAAGGCCAACGGCGTGAAGCCGGCCCTGTTCAGCGCCAACTCCGAGGGTGCCTGCCCCACGTGCAACGGCGTCGGCGTCGTCTATACCGATCTGGCCATGATGGCCGGCGTCGCCACCCCCTGCGAGGAGTGCGAGGGGAAGCGGTACCAGGCGTCGGTGCTCGAGTATCACCTCGGCGGCCGCGACATCAGCGAGGTGCTCGCGATGTCGGTGGCCGAGGCCGAGGAGTTCTTCGGCGACGGCGAGGCGCGCACACCGGCCGCGCACCGCATCCTCGAACGGCTCGCCGACGTCGGGCTCGGCTACCTCAGCCTCGGCCAGCCGCTCACCACGCTGTCCGGCGGCGAGCGGCAGCGGCTCAAGCTGGCCACCCACATGGCCGACAAGGGCGGCATCTACGTCCTCGACGAGCCGACCACCGGTCTGCACCTCGCCGACGTCGAGCAACTGCTCGGCCTGCTCGACCGGCTCGTCGACTCCGGCAAGTCGGTCATCGTCGTCGAGCACCACCAGGCGGTCATGGCGCACGCCGACTGGATCATCGACCTCGGCCCCGGCGCCGGCCACGACGGCGGCCGGATCGTCTTCGAGGGCACGCCCGCCGATCTCGTCGCCGCCCGCTCCACCCTCACCGGCGAGCACCTCGCGGCCTACGTCGGCGCCTGACCGGGGCGGTTCCGTGGGACGGGTTCTCTCGCACCGGAGCCGGTGTGCCCGGACGTCGCTCCCCTACGACGGGTCCAGCGGGTGAGATCGCCGCACGTGGTGGCACCGCCAAGGTGGTGCCACCACGCCACCACGTCCCCCGAGAGAAATGAATGTGCTGATCGTCGCCGACCGGCGCGTGACGATCCGGCTCCAGGTCGCCACGCTGTACGGAACGGCACCGGACCTGTCGGCCGAGGGCTGACCGCGCTCACCTACGATCGCCCCAGCAGCTCGGCCTCCTCCCGCCGGTCCGGCCCTGCGGCATCGCGAACCACACCGGCCGGAGACGGAAGCGCGGAAAGCCACAGAGAGGCAGGCACGGCATGAAGGTCCTGATCGCCGGAGGCGCGGGCTACATCGGCAGCACGGTCGCATCCGCCTGTGCGGACGCGGGAATCACTCCGGTCGTCCTCGACAACCTGGTCACGGGCAGACGAGAGTTCACGACGGGGCGGGCCTTCTACGAAGGAGACATCGCGGACGGCCCCCTGATCGACCGGGTCTTCGCCGAGCACCCGGACATCGACGCCGTCGTCCACTGCGCTGCCCTGATCGTGGTCCCGGACTCGGTCGCCGACCCGGTCGGCTACTACCGGGCGAACGTGGCCAAGAGCCTGGAGTTCGTCGGCCACCTCCTGCGCAACGGCTGTCCCCGCATGATCTTCAGCTCGTCCGCCTCCATCTACGGCGCGGACGCCGATCTGACGGTCGACGAGGACTCCCCCGTCGACCCGCAGAGCCCGTACGCGCGCACCAAGGCGGTGTGCGAGGCGATGTTCACCGACATCGCCGCCACCCAGCCTCTGCGCGTGCTGTCCCTGCGCTACTTCAACCCGATCGGCGCAGACCCGAAGATGCGTACGGGACTTCAGCTGCGGCGTCCGAGCCACGCCCTGGGCAAGATGATCCAGGCGCAGGAGGAGGGCACCGCGTTCCAGGTCACCGGAACCGGCTACCCGACGCGCGACGGTTCGGGCATCCGCGACTACGTCCACGTCTGGGACCTCGCCGCCGCACATGTGGCCGCGCTCGGCGCCTTCGACTCCGTCCTGCCGGTCGCGGGGTCCGGGCCGGCGGCCACCTCCGCCGTCATCAACCTGGGCACCGGCACGGGCACCACCGTGCGCGAACTCCTCGACGCCTTCAACAGCGTGGTCGAAGCACCTGTGCCCGCGGTCGACGCCGAAGCCCGGCCGGGCGATGTCGCGGGGGCGTACACCAGGAGCGACCGGGCGAAGCGGCTGCTGGGCTGGCAGCCGCGGTACTCGCTGGCGGAGGGCATCCGCCACTCCCTGGAGTGGGCCGACGTACGAGAGGACATGCTCGGCCGTTCCGGGTAGGCGCGGGGCGGGTGTACGCAAGGGAACGGACCTCGTACGCCCGTACCCCGGGACCACACGGCCTAGGATCCCGCCCATGGATATCGACCCCGGCTACACCTGCTCCTGCTGCGGCGAACACCACGCGGAACTCCCGATGGGGTACTCGACCATGGCACCCGACGTCTGGGACGCGAGCCTGGAGAACGATCCCGACAGCATGCTCTCCTCGGACCAGTGCATCGTCAGACACGAGCACTACTTCATCAAGGGCCTGATCGAGATACCCGTCCTCGGCAGCGAGGAGCCCTTCTCCTGGGGTGTCTGGGTCTCGCTCAGCCGGGAGAACTTCGGGCGGGCCCTCGACGTGTGGGAGACGCCCGGCCGAGAGTCCGAGCGGCCGTACTTCGGTTGGTTGAGCACCGAGTTGGGGCTGTACTCGCCCCGCACGACCAACCTCAAGACGAACGCCCACACCCGCCCGATCGGCCTGCGTCCCCGGATCGAGCTGGAGCCCACCGACCACCCCCTCGCCGTGGAACAGCGCACCGGCATCACGCGCGACCGGGTGCGCGAGATCGCCGAAGCGGTGCTGCACGCCGACGACGTCCCTGCCTGATCGGCCCGGCGCTCAGCGGGCGGTCGTGGCCGCGCACCGCGCCGGCCGCTACTGCGCGCCGAGTCCCGACCGCAGCTGCACGAAAGCGAGTTCGGCCGCCTCGACCGCGCCGTCGTACACCTGGTCCGCGCTCTCCCCCGCTTCGATCCGCCGCCAGTTCTCCAGGGCCAGGATGCGCAGTACGGCGATGATCTGGCCCGCGGCCAGCCTGTCCCGTGTCCCGTCGCCCAGCGCACGGGCGAGCGCCGCCTCCGAGCGGCCCTGGTAGGTGTACATGCGGGCGACCAGGGACGGCGTCCCGTACAGCATCCGCTGATACGCCAGCACCGCCGGCACATCGCAGAGCCCGGTCACCGGGTCGCGTCGCTCCAGGCCGTCCAGGTAATTGCGGCGCAGGGCGTCCAGGGGGGACTCGTCGTCCGCGCGGGCGGCGACCACACGGGCGGACTCGTCCTCGTGGTCGGCGAACCGGTGCAGGGCCAGGTCCTCCTTGGCCGGGAAGTACCGGAACAGCGTCGGCTTGGAGATGTCCGCGGCGGCCGCCACCTCCGCCACCGAGACCTTGTCGAAACCCCGCTCGAGGAACATCGCAATCGCGGCATCGGAAATCGCCTGGTACGTCAGCTGCTTCTTCCGCTCACGCAGGCTCATCGGCGCATGCGGCGCGGGGGCCGCAGGCTCCGCCGTCCCGCGCGGCCCGGGTGTCTCTCCGCTCATGACCAAGAAGCCTACGCCTTGGCCTCAACCGGACTTGATCTCCGAGGGTGGTCGCACGGGCGCCGGGCAGGCCGGACGCCGACAACCGGAACGGTGTGGTCCGGATGCGCGCAGTGCTGGTCAGGGAGCTGGGCGGGCCGCAGTCGCTGGTGACGGCCGAGCTGCCGGACCCGGTGGCGGGGCCGGGGCGCCGGTCGGCATCGGCCGGCGTGACCTGCCGTCGGCGGCGGGCCGGGGCCGGTCGTCCTAGAACACGTCCGGGCACCAGGCCCGCCGCGCCGCCCGGAACATCCCTTCCGCCAGTGCCACCGCACCCGGCGTGCGTTCCTCGATGCGGCCCAGCGCCGCCAGTCGGACCGGCGACTCGTCGCCCAGGTAGAGCGTTCCCAACTCCCTTACGTCCAGGGCGAGATCGGCTTCGGTCGAGGTAGGGGTGCAGCTCGCGCCGGACGGGGAGGCGTCCAGGCGGTAGCGGCCGGTGGTCAGGCCCGTGGTGTCGTGGACGTCCAGGGTCAGCGCGCCGGGCAGCGCGTACGTCCGGGCCTCCAGGGCGCGTACGACGTCCAGGACGCGTACCCACAGCCAGTCCGCGTGGGTCACGATGCGGGCCGCGCGCGGGTCCGGGAGCAGGAGGGGCAGCAGGTCGTCGGGGGCGCGGTAGCCGGTGCGGACCGTGGTGATCCAGTCGATCGAGCAGACGAAATGCCACAGCGCGCGCTCCGCGGTCGGGGTGACGGCGATCTGCCCGAGCACCGTGGCCCGGTTCAGCGGCTGCTTGGCATCGCCCCAGTTGTCGTCTGCGCGGTAGACGATCAGACCGTCCGTCTCACCGGCCGCGTTGCTGTAGACCGCGTAGAACGGTTCCTTCCAGGCCTCGGGACCGGAGGGGACCTCGCCGGTGTTCACTTCCCACCAGCGGGCGTCGCGGTCGACCGCACCGTGCTGCCGGGCGCGCAGCCGGTCGTGGAGGGCCGGGCCCAGCTTGCGTACGTCGGCACCGCTCACCAGGTCGATCCGGCCGCCGTCCTGCGCGGAGGGGCCCGACCAGCGCGGGTCGAGGCCCGCCCTCGGTACGTCGATCTCCCACTCGGTGGTCCACGTCGCCGGACCGAAGCCGTACCGCCCGTAGATCGGGTACTCGGCGGCGATCAGTGTGGCGACCACGTCGCCGCGCTCCTTCGCCGCCGCCAGGTCCGTGGCCATCATCCGGCTGAGCAGTCCGCGACGTCGGTGCGTGGGCGACACCGTGACGTTGGAGATCGCGTCGGCCGGCACCGTGGCACCGCCGACGGCCGTGAGCTCCTGCGCGAACGAACGGAACGTGGCCACGCACCGCCCGCCGTCGAACGCGCCCTGTGTGCGGGCGAGGTCCGTGTGCGGGAGCCGCCGTTCGGCCTCTTCTTCCGTTCCTGTCGGCGCGTGCAGAAAGCCGGTGTGCTTGGCGCGCAGCCAGTCGGGGAACTCGGTAGCGGTGATCGTACGGACGTCAGGAGCCATGCGGTCCACGCTAGGCACCCGGCTCACGGGTTGTCGCCCGGTTTTCCGGGGCCGCGGAACGCGGTCAGAACGCCGCCCTGATCTCGCCGACCTCACCGCCGCCGCCCAGCAGCGGTGTGCGTCCGATCCGGGAGACCACCGGGGCGTCGATGCCGAGCAGGCGCAGCGACCGGGCCAGCACCGGGCCGAGCGCCCGCGTCGCGCCGTCGTCGATCTTGAAGGCCAGGGCCCGGCCGTCCGCCAGCGCCACCGCCTGCACCGCCTCCGCGCCCATCTTGGAGAGCGTGCCCGGCACCTCCCGCATCAGCCAGGTGTCGGGGCGGCGCGTTCCGGCCACGTACTCGGGGTGGGCCCGCATCGCGTCGCCGACCCGGCGCTCCGCCGTCCCGGGCTCGGCCAGCACGAACGTGCGGAAGGCCCGCGCCAGACCCACCAGGCTGAGCGCCATCAGCGGCGCCCCGCACCCGTCCGTACCGACCGCCGCGACCGGCTCGCCGGCCGCCTCCTCGACCACCTGGTGGACCAGCTGCTGGAGCGGGTGCGACGGGTCGAGGTAGGACGCCAGGTCCCAGCCGTTCAGCGCGCACACCGCGAGCATCGCCGCGTGCTTGCCGGAACAGTTCATGGTGATCCGCTCCCGGACGTGGCCGGCGGCGAGATACGTCTCCGCCTCCGCCGGGTCCAGCGGCAGATCGGGCGGGGTCTGCAGATCGCCGGGGGTCAGTCCGTGCTCGGCGAGCATCCTGCGTACGAGTTCGAGGTGGAAGTCCTCGCCGGAGTGGCTCGCGGCGGCCAGTGCCAGCCGCTCCCCGGACAGATCGAGCCCGGCCCGCAGCACGGCCGCGGCCTGCATCGGCTTGTTCGAGGAGCGCGGGAAGACCGGCGCCGTCGGGTCGCCCAGGGACCGCTCCACGCTGCCGTCGGCGGCCAGGAGGACCAGCGAGCCCCGGTGACGGCCCTCCACGAAGCCGGACCGTACGACCTCGGCCAGGACGGGGTGGGCCGGGGATATGGCGGAGGGGGCGGCGAGTGCGGCGCTGGAGGTCATGGTGGCCTTCCGGGGACGGGCGGAACCCGCCCCCGGAAGGGTCGCTTCAGGCGAGCAGGTCGTCTACTTGTGCTTCACCGTCACGGTACCTGCGGGCGATCTCCGCACTGCAATCGTCAGCGGTACGTTGCAGCTGGTGACGGCGGTGGGAGACCTGCTGCTCGTAGCGGACCAGACGCCCCATCGCGATGTGCAGCTCGTCGTCCGTACGGGCGTCGAGGTCGGAGAGTTCGACCTCGGCGAGAGTCTCGGCCGCCAGCCGGCGGTACTCGTCGCTGCGCGGCGTGGTGAGTGTGACGTGCCGGGCGGAGGAGCGGTGCTGGGACGGGGTGTCGGCGAGGATCTCCGAGAGCCGGTCCACCACCGGTGTCTCCGGATCCCGTCTGCGGGCCAGCTCGGCCCGCAGGATGTCGATCCGGCCCTGGATCAGTCGCCGCACATAGCTGAGGTCGGCCTCGTCGCGCTGCGAGTCGCGGCGCAGGGTGCGCAGCTCCGGCAGGCGCAGACCGCCCAGCTCCGGCTGCGGTCCCGCGGACGGGCCGTCCAGGTATCCATGACCGGTTCGCTGGACGGGTGGCCGCAAGGTGCTGGTACTCGTACCGGAGCCGGTACTGGTGCCGGCACCCGTGCTGATGCCGGTACTCGTACTGGTGCCGGTACGCGTGACCGGCACGGCGCCGGGGGACTGCCCGGTTCCATAGGTACTCATGCTGGTGTCCATCCCCTCGACCGGTGCGTCGGCACACCGCCTTCCCAGCATGGTGCCACTCCAGTGGGGCATATGTGGATGCTCTGTACCCGTTCAGCCCAAGACAGGTTGGCCAGGATAGGTTGGTCCATATGCGTGCAGTGGTGCAGAGGGTGGACGGTGCGAGCGTCACGGTGACCGACGGCACGGGCGCGTCGGGCGGACCCGAGGTCGTCGGCGAAATCGTCGGTGAAGGGTTGTGCGTGCTGGTCGGGGTCACCCACGGGGACACCCCGGAGAAGGCGGCACAGCTCGCCCGCAAGCTCTGGTCGGTCCGCATTCTGGAGGGCGAGAAGTCCTGCTCCGACGTGAATGCACCACTTCTGGTGATTTCCCAGTTCACCCTCTACGGGGATGCCCGGAAGGGGCGCAGGCCCACCTGGAACGCCGCGGCGCCCGGCGAGGTCGCCGAACCGCTGGTCGACGAGGTGGTGGCGCAGCTGAGGGCGTTGGGCGCGCAGGTGGAGACCGGCCGGTTCGGGGCGGACATGCGGGTCTCGCTCACGAACCACGGCCCGTTCACCGTCATCGTCGAGGTCTGAACCGGTCCACGGCCCGACCCGGACAAAGGTCGGGGGTCGGGCCGTGCAGTCGGCGCAGACGCCGCAGACGGTCGCGCGTAGAGAATCTGCGTGCGGTTACGGCTCCACGACCGTCTCCTGGGCGGCGGCCGTATCCCCCGCGAGCAGCTCGGCGTCCACTGCCACGTTCCGCTTGACCAGGGCCAGCGCGATCGGCCCCAGCTCGTGGTGGCGGGCGGACGTCGTGATGAAGCCCAGCTGCCGGCCCTCGGCGCCGTCCGCGGCGAGCCGTACGGGGGTGCCGTGTCCGGGCAGCACGACCTCGCTCCCGTCGAGGTGCAGGAAGACCAGCCGCCGCGGCGGCTTGCCCAGGTTCTGCACCCGGGCCACGGTCTCCTGGCCCCGGTAGCAGCCCTTCTGGAGATGTACGGCGGTGCCGATCCAGCCCAGCTCGTGCGGGATGGTGCGGTGGTCGGTCTCGAAACCGAGGCGCGGGCGGTGCGCCTCGACGCGCAGCGCCTCGTACGCCAGGATGCCGGCCACCGGGCCGTGTGCGGCCGCGTACGCTTCCAGGTCGGCGCGGGGCAGGAACAGATCCCGGCCGTACGCCGTCTCCCGTACCGTCACCCCGTCCGGGACCTCCGCGATGGAGCCGGCCGGCAGATACACGACGGCGAAGTCCTCGGTGCGGTCGGCGACTTCGACCCGGTAGAAGAACTTCATGGACTCCAGATAGGCGACGAGGTCGCCCTGTGTGCCCGGTTCGGCGTGCATCCACACGGTCTCGCCGTCGTCGACGAGATAGAGGGCGTGCTCGATGTGTCCGTGCGCGGTGAGGATCAGGGCCTCGGTGGCCTGCCCCGGGGCGAGTTCGCTGACGTGTTGGGTGAGCAGCAGATGCAGCCAGGCCAACCGGTCGCTGCCGGTGACGGTGACGACGGCGCGGTGCGACAGGTCGACGAGGCCGGAGCCGTCGGCGAGGGCGCGCTGCTCGCGGAACAGGTCGCCGTAGTGTGCGGCGACGCCTTCGTCGCGGCCTTCGGCGGGGACCGCGCCGGGCAGGGACAGCAGGGGGCTCTTCATGCGACCAGCGTACGACGCGATTTACGGCTCGGGACGGGCCGCTTCGGCCGTCCGGGCCGCGCCTGCGGATGCCGCCTCCGCCGTGCAGTCGGCGCAGCGGCCGAAGATCGCGAAGTGCTTCATGTCCGTCTCGAACCCGAAGTCGGCCCGGAGCTTCGCGGTGAACTCGGCGACGACTTCGACATCGGCCTCGATGACGTTCGTGCAGTCGCGGCAGACCAGATGGATGTGGTGGTGGCGGTCGGCCAGGTGGTACGTCGGTGCCCCGTGCCCCAGATGGGCGTGGCTGACCAGCTCCAGCTCCTCCAGGAGTTCGAGGGTCCGGTAGACGGTGGAGATGTTCACGCCGGAGGCGGTCCTGCGCACCTCGGCGAGGATGTCGTCGGGCGTCGCGTGTTCCAGCGAGTCGACGGCTTCCAGGACAAGCTGCCGCTGCGGCGTCAGCCGATAGCCGCGCTGCCGGAGATCGGTCTTCCAGTCGGTGCTCACCACAGGCCCAGTGTAGGACCGGGTGAACACCTGGCCACAGCTGTTGTCGGGAGAAGTCCGTGGACTGCTCCGGCGTGGACCTGAACCCGAAGGACGTCTTGAACTACTTGAAGAAGGCGATGCCGTCGTCCGGGAGGTCGCCGAGGCTCTTCGCCATCGCCTCGACCTCTTCCGGGGTGACGACCTTCTTCAGGTGCGCCGACATGTACGGGCGCAGCTCCACCTCCGGGGTGGCCTTCTCGCCGACCCACATCAGGTCGCTCTTCACATAGCCGTAGAGACGCTTGCCACCGCTGTACGGGCCGGAGGCCGCGGTGCGCGCCACCGCGTCGGTGACCAGGTCGATCTGCGGCTTCTGGTCGGCCAGCTCCCCGTACCAGATCTCGATGACGCCCTGGTCGCGGACCATGACGACCTCGACCTTGCGGTCCTTGTCGATGCGCCAGTAACCCGACTCGGACTCCAGCGGCTTGACCTTCTTGCCCTCGGAGTCGAGCACCCAGGTGTGCGAGGTGTACTCCAGGAAGTCCCGGCCGTCGTGCCTGAAGGAGACCTCCTGGCCGAAGTTGCACTGCTCGGCGCCCGGGAAGTCCGAGACACCCGCGCCCGCCCAGTTGCCGAGGAGGAAGGCCAGCGGGACGAGGTCCGGGTGGAGGTCGGACGGGATCTCGATCATGAGTGGCTCAGACGATCTGTGAGGGGGCGGGGGCGGGGAAGGTCAGCGCTGACCCTGGTAGAGCTTCTTCACGGTCAGGCCGGCGAAGGCCAGAACGCCGACGCAGACCAGCACCAGCAGGGCGGAGAAGAATGCCTCAAGCACGGGAACTCCTTGGAACGAGCGGTAGGGCAGCAGTACGGGGCCCGGCCCCAGCCTAATGGGTTGAGGCCCGGCCCGTCGGTTCGGGGCTGCGTGGGGTCCGCCGGGGCGCGGGTCGGCCCGCAGCCGGTTCCGCAGGATCGGCACCTGTCGGCGCCTGGTGGAACGGCACGCGCTCCGGGCCGCGGTTACAGTTCCGCGTATGCCGAAGAAGCTCGTGATCAAGGTGACTGCCGGTGCCGACTCAGCCGAGCGCTGCTCGCAGGCGTTCACGGTGGCCGCGGTCGCCGTCGCCAGCGGCGTGGAGGTCTCCCTCTGGCTGACCGGGGAATCCTCCTGGTTCGCCCTGCCGGGCCGCGCCGCGGAGTTCGAACTGCCGCATGCCGCGCCGCTGCCGGATCTGATCGAGTCGATCCAGGCGGGCGGGCAGATCACCCTCTGCACGCAGTGCGCGGCCCGGCGCGACATCACCGAGCAGGACGTCCTGGAGCGCGTACGCATCGCGGGCGCCCAGGTCTTCGTCAGCGAGATCATGGCCGAGGGCGTCCAGGCCCTCGTCTACTGACGCGCCACAAGGCTTGCCGGGAGGGGCACTAGTAGCGCTTCTTGCCGTCGAGTTCGTCCCACCACTCGTCGGACTTCGGGTCGCCGGACGGATCGTCCCACCAGCGGTCCTCCGGGCCCCGACGGTTGGCGATCATGGCCGCGACGGGCGGGATGACCATGGCGACGAGACACATCGCTATCGCGGCGGGCATCGACCACAGCCGGACGAATGCCCAGGCCGATACGAAGAGGACGATGCAGCCGCCCATCATCAGGAAATAGCCGCGACGGCGTCGGGCGTACATAAATCAAGCGTAGGCCCACTACGCGCCCACGCGAATGGCACGAAGGGCCGTACCCCGCCTGGCGTCCAACCCCTGGGGTACGGCCCTTCGGCCGGTGAGGTGTCGCGGGAGCCCGGCGGGCTCCCGCGTGCGTAGTCCTAGACGGCGATGGCGACCTCGGAGAGGCCACCGGTCTGCGCCACGACCGTGCGGTCGGCGCTGCCGCCCGGGACGAGGGCGCGGACCGTCCAGGTGCCCTCGGCCGCGTAGAAGCGGAACTGTCCGGTCGCCGAGGTCGGGACCTCCGCGGTGAACTCGCCGGTCGAGTCCAGCAGGCGCACGTAGCCGGTGACGGGCTCGCCGTCGCGGGTCACGCTGCCCTGGATGGTGGTCTCACCGGGCTTGATGGTCGAAGCGTCGGGGCCGCCGGCCTTTGCTCCACACATGGTGTTCTGTCCTTCTGGGTCGGGGGGCGTCCTGGTCCGGGTGGTGCCGGTCCGGTTCGTGCGGAGTTGCTTGGTGGTTACTTGTTGGCGCCGAGCTCGATCGGCACGCCCACGAGGGAGCCGTACTCAGTCCACGAACCGTCGTAGTTCTTGACGTTCTCCTGGCCGAGCAGCTCGTGCAGCACGAACCAGGTGAGCGCGGAGCGCTCGCCGATGCGGCAGTACGCGATGGTGTCCTTCGCGAGGTCGACCTGCTCGTCCTCGTAGAGGGCCTTGAGCTCGTCGTCCGACTTGAAGGTGCCGTCGTCGTTGGCGTTCTTCGACCACGGGATGTTGCGGGCGGTCGGCACGTGGCCGGGGCGCTGGGACTGCTCCTGCGGGAGATGCGCCGGGGCGAGCAGCTTGCCGCTGAACTCGTCGGGCGAACGCACGTCGACCAGGTTCAGGCTGCCGATCGCCTTCACGACCTCGTCGCGGTAGGCACGGATCGACTCGTCCTGCGGCTTGGCCTTGTACTCGGTGGCCGGGCGGGACGGGATCTGGTCGCCGTCGACCAGGTCGCGGGAGTCGAGCTCCCACTTCTTGCGGCCGCCGTCGAGCAGGCGGACGTCCTGGTGACCGTAGAGCTTGAAGTACCAGAACGCGTAGGACGCGAACCAGTTGTTGTTGCCGCCGTACAGGACGACCGTGGTGTCGTTGCCGATGCCCTTCTCGGACAGCAGCTTCTCGAAGCCCGCCTGGTCGATGAAGTCACGGCGGACCGGGTCCTGGAGGTCCTTGGTCCAGTCGATCCGGATCGCGTTCTTGATGTGGTTCTTCTCGTACGCGGAGGTGTCCTCGTCGACCTCGACGATGGCGACCTTCGGGTCCTCGATGCGGGCCTCGACCCAGTCGGCGTCTACCAGGACGTCACTGCGGCTCATTCTGTTCTCCTCCGGGGCAGTCTGCGGCGAGATGGTGCGAGACGGTGCGTGATGCGGATGTACGGCGGCGCAGGGTGCGGCGCACGTGCGACATGCGATCGGGATGGGCCCTGAATCGGTCGAAGGGCCGGGGGAATGCGGGGTGCCGAAGGCTCCCGCTCAGACAGTGCGACAGAGCATGGCGGCGACGCGGCACAGGTCCACTGCCCGCCGCTTCGTGAGATCCGCCCGTCCCCACTGTGGGAGACCGCCTATAGAGCACTGCATGGGACCGATCGTAGGGAGGTACGGGCGGACATGTCACCGCCGTGTCGCATCCTGAGACCCGATCGTCCGTACTGCGAGACATCGGCCGGATGGCGTCGCCTCCCGCGCGGCTCCCCCGCCGTATGCGCCCGTCGGCCATCTGCGGATCGGACACGGCCGTCTCAACATGTGGCCCGAAGTGCCCTGCGCCGCCGAGGCCACTGCCCTGCCCCGGCAGGGCCTATCCGGCGAGCTGTACGTTCGTGCCCGCCACCGAGATCTCCAGGCCGTCGGCGGTCGGCTGGATCTTCTGCAGCTTCAGGCCACTGGGCAGGCCGCCGACCTCCCGCTCGAAGTCGGTCTTCCGGCGCACCAGACCCTCCAGCCCGGGGATGCCCTCGCCCGGCACCTTGTCGGCGTGCACCTTGAGGATGTGGCCGTCGACGAGGGTGACGGTGGAGAGCACACTGCGCGACAGCGGGCGGCCGAGGATGTCGACCGTGCCGGTCACCTTCGCCTTGCCGTTGCCGCCGTACTCGACGACGACGCCGTCGCCGGCGGCCTTGGTCAGATCCTCGTACGAGATGACGGCGGTGCCGGTGGCGCGGGCGGCGGTGGCGCCGGAGTAGCCGTCGGCCAGCTTCACCTCGTGCAGCGCGGCGTTCATCCTGCTGATCCGGATCCTGCGGCCGTTGGCGTCGGTCTCGATGCCGGTGATCTCGACGTCGACCTCGTCGAACTGCGAACCGGCGAGCTGGGTCAGGAACGGAAATCCCTTGATCGAGACGTCCGTGGAGCCGATCGCGGCGCCGGTGACATGGACCCGGCCCTCGGCCTCCGACTCGGCGAAATACACCGCCGCCCGGTCGACGACGACGAAGATCCCGCCCAGAACCACCACTATGACCAGCAGTATTCGCAGTGCGCGCATGCCCGCTCTTTCCCCCACCCTGCATCCGGCCGGACCCCCCCCCCGGCGCCCGTGCGTCCGGTACGGATGCACGACACGCCCGGGGTGATCGACGAGCGGACACTCCCCTTCGGTTCCCGCTCGGCACCCGAAGGGGCGGTGCCGGTGCGTGCTACGAGATCGCGCGGCCGAGCAGATAGACGGCGGGAGCGGCGGCGGTGAGCGGCAGTGCCACACCGGCTGTCATGTGAACGAACCGCGACGGGTAGTCGTAGCTCGCCACTCGCAGCCCGATCAGCGCGCAACCGCCCGCTGCGAGGCCGAGCAGCGCACCCTTCGTGCCGATACCGGTGAACGCCCCCGCCGCGGCACCGGCGCCCGCGGCGACGAGGAGCGCCACCACGACCGAGGCCGGGCCGGGCAGCGGCAGCGCGCGGACGAGGACGGCGACCGCGACGGCCACCCCGCCCACCGTCACCGCGTCCGGGACCGCCGCGAGGTGTCCGGCGGCCACAACCGAGAGCGCGGCCGAGGCGACGGTGGCCATCAGCCCCTGCATCCGCTCGTCGGCACTCGCGTGGCTGCGCAGCTGGAGAACCACGGTGAGCAGCACCCAGATGCCGAGGGTGCCGAGGATGGCGGCCGGTCCGTTCTCGCGGCCCGCGGCGAGCAGCGCGATGTCGGCGACGAGGCCACCGGCGAACGCGAGCGCGATGCCCTGCCGGGCCGGCCACATGCCGTTCAGCCGGAACCACCCGGCCGCGGTCACGGCCTGGAGCAGCACCAACGGTACGACCAGGGCGTACGGCCCGATCGCGGCACCGAGGGCCAGGAGCAGCCCGAGTCCCGCGGTGATGGCGGCGGGCTGCATACCCGGCGCGATGATCGGCGAGCGGCCCTCGGCGCGGGCGCGCTGGGCGTCGGTGATCCGGCTGTTGCCCAGGGTGGTGGGGGCGCTGTATCCGGCGGCGTCGAGCGCGGACGCGGTGGTGGCGGGGGGCGGGCCCGCGGGTACGTCCGGCCGGACCGGCCCGGCCGGGGCCTCGGGAGGCAGCGGGTAGGAGCCCGCGGCGCGCCGCGGGCTCGAAGGCGGCAGGTAGGCGGTCTCGGCGGCGGCCGGAACGGGCTGCGCCGGCTGCTCAGGCTGCGTGGGCTGGATGGCCGGCTGGTACTGGGTGTCCCAGGTCTGGCCCTCCCAGGTCTGCGCGACACCGGGATTCTGCGGGCCGTGCGCCGCGGGTGCGCCGGACTCCGGCTGGTGGCCGGTCGGCCATGCGGACACCTGGTCGGCCGGCCGCGGGGCTCCGTACGACGCCTGCGACGCCTGCTGACCGTACGACTGGCCGCCGTACGACTGGCCGCCGTACGGCTGCGCGCCATGGGTCCGATCGCCGTACGCCTGCTGACCGTAGGGCTGCTGTCCGTACGCCTGCTCCCCGTAGGGCTGCTGTCCGTACGCCTGCTGTCCGTACGCCTGCTCTCCGTAAGGCTGCGAGGGCTGTGGCTCCTGGCCGCTCAGCGGGACGTGGCCGGGCTCGTACCCGTAGCCGTGGCCCGGGTCCTGTCCGTACGGATGCTGTTGATCGTTGCTGCTCATGTTCTGCGGTTCACCCTCCTGCGAACGGCGGGAGCACCTCGACCGTGCCGCCCTCGGCGAGACGTACGGTCTCATGACCACGGGTCCCCACGGGGTCACCGTCGACGAGGAACGAGCACCTTTGCAGCACTCGGGTGAGCTCGCCGGGGTGCCGTTCGCGCACCGCGTCGAGCGCCTCGGCCAGCGTCGCAGCGGTGTACCGCTCCTCCGCGGTCCCGGCGGCGGCCTTCGCGGCGGCCCAGTAGCGGATCGTTCCGGCAGACATGGCGGAGCTCCTCTCGTCTCGCATCAGCTGTCCATCATGAATCACCGCGCCGCCGCCCAGTCACCGATGCGGGTGAGCAGGCTCTCGTCCGCGGCGTTCTCGGCATGGCCCATGCCGTGCTCCAGCCACAACTCGGCGCCGTCGCCGGCCGCTTCGGCCAGCATCCGGGGGTGGTCCAGCGGGAAGTACGGATCCTGGTCGCCGTGCACGATCAGCAGCGGGGCCGGGGCGATCAGCCGGGCCGCCTCGACCGGGGAGAGCGGGACCGGGTCCCAGTCGTTGTGGTCGATCCGGGTGCGGAAACCGTAGCGGCCGACCAGCCGGCCGACGGGCCGGGTGACCACCCAGTGCAGGCGGCGCATCGGGGCCGTGCCCCGGTAGTACCAGCGGGCGGGGGCACTCACGGCCACCACCGCATCGGCGCGCGCATCCGCAACATGCACCCCTTCGTACGCTTCTATGCGCCCCCCGCGCTCCGCGCTCCCACCGGCTCGTCCCTTGCACAGCGCCCCGTGCCGCAGCACCACGGAGCCACCCATCGAGAAGCCGACGGTCACGACCCGCCGGTGTCCGAGCGCCCGCGCCCACTGAACTGCCGCCGCCAGATCCAGCACCTCGCGATCGCCCACCGTCGACCGCCCGCCGGACCCGCCGTGCCCCCGGAACGAGAACGTGACCACGGCCGCGTGCCGGCCGAGAACCCCCGCGGCACGCCGTACCGCGGGCCGGTCCACCGATCCGGTGAACCCGTGCGCGACCACGATCGCGGTACCGTCGAAGGATGATTCCGCAGCGGCCCCGGCTTCTGCCGTACACGGCTCGTACACCGCCTCGATACGGACCCCGTCATCGGTCCGCAACGTGGTCCGCAACGGGGTGCGCAGCCGTCCGGGCGTGATCAAGGGAACAGAGGAACTCCGAAATCGCCCCTCGGACACAGAACTCATGTGGGCTATTCTGCTGGGAAGAGGATCCGGGCAAAGCAGCCCCCGGGTCCTTTTGTGCTTCTCCGGCGTTGTTACGGCGACGTTTCCACAAGCTCAGCGGTCCCGGGGCGCGGCGCCGCACCCCGTAGAAAACGTATGGCGGACGATGACGAACGTCGTACGGCAAGCAGTGATGAAGCCAGCACGAACTGTACGAAGAAGTGCCGCATACTCCCCCGGGCCGAGCCCGGGAGTGCCCCTCTCGCAGGGAACGAGGAGGACCGACGTAATGGGCGAGCGAACCGCGCACGATCATCGACCGACGACCCGGGCAGGTGGGCGGCGATGAGTTCACTGCTGCTTCTGACAAATGCCCTTCAACCGTCGACGGAGGTGCTTCCGGCCCTCGGTCTCCTGCTGCACAGCGTGCGGGTGGCGCCGGCCGAAGGCCCCGCCCTCGTGGACACCCCCGGTGCCGACGTCATCCTGATCGACGGCCGCCGCGATCTGCCGCAGGTGCGGTCGCTGTGCCAGCTGCTGCGGTCCACCGGACCGGGCTGTCCGCTGATCCTCGTCGTGACGGAGGGCGGTCTCGCGGCCGTCACCGCCGACTGGGGCATCGACGACGTGCTGCTGGACACGGCGGGCCCGGCCGAGGTCGAGGCCCGGCTGCGGCTGGCCACCGGCCGGCAGCAGATCAGCTCCGACAGCTCTCCGATGGAGATCCGCAACGGCGATCTGTCGGTCGACGAGGCGACGTACAGCGCGAAGCTGAAGGGCCGGGTCCTGGACCTGACCTTCAAGGAGTTCGAACTGCTCAAATATCTGGCGCAGCACCCGGGCCGGGTCTTCACCCGCGCCCAGCTGCTCCAGGAGGTCTGGGGCTACGACTACTTCGGCGGTACGCGGACGGTGGACGTCCATGTGCGGCGGCTGCGCGCCAAGCTCGGCCCGGAGCACGAGTCGCTCATCGGCACGGTCCGTAACGTCGGGTACCGATTCGTCGCACCGGAGAAGGTGGAGCGCGCGGCCGAGCAGGCCAAGGCCCGGGCCGCGACGGGGAGGGCCGCCGCACCCGTAACCCGTTCGGAGCAGCCGAGCGCGGCCGAGGCCCCCGAAGAAGCCCCGGTCCGGCCTGCCAACTGGTAGGTATATCCGCGTAGACTGCCGCGCGTGGCCAAGGTGACGCGGGACGATGTGGCGAGACTGGCGGGTACGTCGACCGCGGTCGTCAGCTACGTCATCAACAACGGACCCAGGCCGGTCGCCCCGGCCACGCGCGAGCGGGTGCTCGCCGCGATCAAGGAGCTGGGCTACCGGCCCGATCGGGTTGCCCAGGCCATGGCCTCGCGGCGGACCGACCTCATAGGGATGATCGTGCCGGATGCCCGGCAGCCGTTCTTCGCGGAGATGGCGCACGCGGTCGAACAGGCCGCCGCCGAGCGCGGGAAGATGGTGCTCGTCGGCAACTCCGACTACCGCGACGAGCGCGAGGTCCACTATCTGCGGGCCTTCCTCGGCATGCGGGTCTCCGGGCTGATCCTCGTCAGCCAGGGCCCCAGCGAGCGGGCCGCGGCCGAGATCGAGGCGTGGGACGCGCGGGTCGTGCTGCTGCACGAGCGACCCGAGGCGATCGACGACGTCGCGGTCGTCACGGACGACGTCGGCGGCGCCCAGCTCGCCACCCGGCACCTGCTGGAGCACGGCAACGAGTACGTGGCGTGCCTCGGCGGCGTGGAGTCGACCCCGTCGGTCGGTGACCCGGTCGCCGACCACGTCGAGGGCTGGCGCCGCGCCATGCACGAGTCCGGGCGCTCGACGGAGGGCCGGCTCTTCCAGGCCCCGTACAACCGTTACGACGCCTATCAGGTGGCGCTGAAGCTGCTCGCGGGGCCGGACAGGCCGCCGGCGATCTTCTGCTCGACGGACGACCAGGCCATCGGTGTGCTGCGGGCCGCGCGCGAGCTGCGGATCGATGTGCCCGGGGAGCTCGCGGTGGCGGGCTTCGACGACGTGAAGGAAGCCGGTCTGACCGATCCGCCGCTGACGACGGTCTTCTCGGACCGCCCGGCGATGGCGCGGGCGGCCGTGGACCTGGTGCTCGACGACTCGTTGCGGGTGTCGGGGTCGCGGCGGGAGCGGCTGAAGCAGTTCCCGTCGGCGCTGGTGGTACGACGGTCGTGCGGCTGCGGGGAGCCCGCGGGCGAGGTGCGATAGGCCCTGTCGGGCCGTACCCCCACACTCCCTTATATCGGGCATACGAGGTTCTGCCCGGCTTCTCAGCGCGTGCTCAGGTTTCTCTCATCTTCGGCCGTCACGCTCTTTTACATGACAGAGAGCCAGCGCCCGAGCGGCGAGTACCCGATGTACCCCTCGTACGGCAACGGTGACGCCTCCTACCCGCCGCCGCCGTCCCATCACCCCACGCAGCCGAACGCGACGGGCCCCGGAACCACCGCGTGGCCCGGCTGGGGCGGCGCGGACGGGAAGGCCGATGGGAACGGCGGTGGGGACGGCGGTTACGGCTCCGACCTCCCGCAGCCCGCACCCGAGCCGGCCGCGACCGGCCGCCGGGCCCGGCGGCCGGTCGCCCTCCTGGTGGCCGTGGCGATCGCAGCGGGGGCCGTCGGCGGCGGCACCGCCACCGTCATCGGCCGGCTCGCCGGCAACGACACGAACAGCACGGCCAGCGGCGTCGTCCCCGGCACCACCGTCTCGCAGAGCAGCAAGGGGACCGTCGCCGGTGTCGCCCAGGCCGTCTCGCCGATGATCGTCGAGATCAACGCGACCTCGAGGGCGGGCGAGTCCACCGGCTCCGGCGTGGTCATCACGTCCGACGGCGAGATCGTCACCAACAACCACGTCATCTCCGGCGCCTCATCGGTCAAGGTGACGCTCAGCACCGGCAAGACGTACAGCGCGGAGGTCGTCGGCACCGACTCCGGCAAGGACCTCGCACTCATCAAGCTCCGCGGTGCGAGCGGGCTGAAGACGGCCACGCTGGGCGACTCCTCGGCGGTCGCGGTCGGCGACCAGGTCGTCGCGATCGGCTCGCCGGAGGGTCTGACCGGCACCGTCACCAGCGGCATCGTCTCCGCCCTGAACCGCGATGTCACGGTCGCCAAGGAGGACGGCAGCGGCCAGGGACAGGGCGGGCTGGGCGGCGGCGGACAGTGGCCGTTCGAGTTCGGCGGTCAGCAGTTCAACGGCGACACCGGCAACTCCACCACCACATACAAGGCCATCCAGACCGACGCCTCGCTCAACCCCGGCAACTCCGGTGGCGCGCTCATCAACATGAACGGCGAGATCATCGGCATCAACTCCGCGATGTACTCGGCGAGTTCGTCCGACGGATCCAGCAGTTCCGGCGCGGGCAGCGTGGGTCTCGGCTTCGCGATCCCGGTGAACACACTCAAGGCCGACCTCGGCACCCTGCGGGCCGGCAACAGCTCCTGAGGAGACTTCCATGCACCACCACCCCACCGACACCCCCACCGGCCCGGCCGACCTGGCCCTGCCCCTCGCCCTCGTGACGGAACTGGCCGCGCACGGGACTGCCGAGACGCTCCGCGCCCCGGAGGTCCGTGCCGCAGCGGGCCGCAAGCGCCGGGCCGCGCGACGACGTGCCGCGGCCGTGCGAGGCTGATACCACGGCAGGCCCCTCGCGGCCCGCCCCTGCAGCCCGGAACGAGAAGAGGAAAACGAGCGATGAGCCCCGCCGAAGACGATCCGCAGCGCATCCTGATCGTCGACGACGAGCCCGCCGTGCGTGAGGCCCTGCAGCGCAGCCTCGCGTTCGAGGGCTACGGCACCGAGGTCGCCGTCGACGGCCTCGACGCCCTCGCCAGAGCCGACGCGTACGCGCCCGACCTCATCGTCCTCGACATCCAGATGCCGCGGATGGACGGCCTGACGGCGGCCCGCCGGCTCCGTTCCGCGGGCACCACCACCCCCATCCTGATGCTCACCGCCCGCGACACCGTCGGCGACCGGGTCACCGGTCTCGACGCGGGCGCCGACGACTACCTGGTCAAGCCCTTCGAGCTGGACGAGCTCTTCGCCCGCATCCGGGCCCTGCTGCGCCGCAGCTCGTACGCGGCCGCGGCAGGCGACGTCCCCGACGACAATGTGCTGTCCTTCGCCGATCTGCGGATGAACCTGGCCACCCGCGAGGTCACCCGGGGCTCCCGCCGGGTCGAGCTGACCCGTACCGAATTCACCCTGCTGGAGATGTTCCTGGCACACCCGCGGCAGGTACTGACCCGCGAGCAGATCCTCAAGGCGGTGTGGGGCTTCGACTTCGAACCGAGCTCCAACTCCCTGGACGTGTACGTGATGTACCTGCGCCGCAAGACGGAGGCGGGCGGCGAACCACGGCTCGTGCACACGGTGCGGGGGGTCGGTTACGCGCTCCGCTCCGGCGGCGGTGACGGATGACCGGGATCCTGCGCCGGCTCCGCGCCCTGCCGCTGCGGTCCCGGCTCGCGCTGCTGGTGGCGACGGCGGTGGCGGTCGCGGTGGCGGCGGTGGCGGTGGCCTGCTGGTTCGTGACGCGGGTGCAGCTGGAGCAGCAGCTGGACGCGTCGCTGCGCAGTTCCAAGGTCGACAAGAACTACCTGAGCAGCCTGTACAACTACTGCCAGGGCACCACCCCGCTGCCGCCGCCGCCGTTCACCGGATACACCGTTCAGCTCATCGACTCCCAGGGCACGGTGTGCATCGCCCCCAAAGCAGAGGCGCTCCAAGTGAGCCCCGCGGACATCGCGGTGGCCGAGGGGAAACAGCGCGACGCCCTGCACTCGGCGAAGAACGCGCGCGGGGAGAGGATGCGCGTCTACACGTACTCGCTGGTGCAGATCACCCCCGTTCCCGGTGGGACGACGGGCAGCATCGCCGTCTCCATCGCGCGCCCGATGAGCGAGATCAACGACCCGCTGTCCACGCTCGCCTGGGTGCTCCTGGCCGTCTCCGGCATCGGCGTCGGCGGCGCGGGCGCCGCCGGTCTCTGGGTCGCCCGCACCGGGCTGCGCCCCGTCGACGAGCTCACCGAGGCGGTCGAGCACGTCGCCCGTACCGAGGACCTCACCGTGAGCATCCCGGTCGACGGCGAGGACGAGATCGCCCGGCTGTCCCGGTCGTTCAACTCGATGACCGCCTCCCTCGCCAGCTCCCGCGACCGCCAGTCCCAGCTGATCGCGGACGCCGGCCACGAACTGCGGACGCCGCTGACCTCGCTCCGCACCAACGTCGAACTGCTCGCCCGCAGCGACGACACCGGCCGGGCCATCCCCCCGGACGACCGCAGGGCCCTGATGAACTCGGTCAAGGCACAGATGACCGAACTGGCCTCGCTCATCGGCGACCTCCAGGAACTGGCCCGCCCCGACGCCGCGACCCCCGGCCCGCTCCAGGTCGTCGCCCTGCACGACATCGCCGACACGGCCCTGGAACGCGCCCGCCTGCGCGGCCCCGAGCTGACGATCAGGGCCGATCTGACGCCCTGGTACGTACGGGCCGAGCCGGCGGCGCTGGAGCGGGCGGTGGTCAACGTCCTGGACAACGCGGTCAAGTTCAGCCCGCCCCGCGGCACGATCGAGGTCGCCCTCCGGGGCGGCGAACTGACCGTACGGGACCACGGTCCCGGCATCCCCGCCGAGGAGCTCCCGCACGTCTTCGAACGCTTCTGGCGCTCCCCGTCCGCCCGCCAGCTCCCGGGCTCGGGCCTGGGCCTGTCGATCGTCGCCCGCACGATCCAGCAGTCGGGCGGCGAAGTGACCCTGCGCCCGGCGGTGGCGGGAGACGGCACCGAGGCGTCGATCCGGCTGCCGGGGGCACCGACGCCTCCGCCGGGGCTGTGAGGGGGGACGATTCGGGTGTCCGGTCAGGCGTCGCGCCCGGTCGGCCGGGCACGCACGGTGACCACGACCGAGCACCCGGGTCCCGCAGCGGCCGTCGCTCGGCTTGTTCTTTAACCTTTCAACCGTTGTAGGGCGATAAGAGTCTTCTCGCGGCGGACGTTTCCGCGAGCTTGAACAGCTCATCGCCGCGTCCGGTCAGGCACACGTATAGCTCGCCCCGGAAGCGTGACGCTTCCGCGAACGCTTCCCCCACCGCAGCTTCGGGCAGCAGACTCACCTTCATGGCCTTCGTCTTGATCGGTGCACCTTGGTCGGAGCACGTGATCAGACGAAGGCCGCCTCACCGTCCGGCGGATACCCAGGTCAGCGACCCAGTTCGAGACACATTTCGGCGAACAAGCTCACATCGCAGGCCGACGCGCCGTTTCGCCTTCGCTGGGGTCCGGGAGACAGCGCTGTCGGGTGTGAGTGGTCAGTCTCCCTGGGACCAAGCGGCGCTCGGCAGTGACAGGTAGACGCCGAAGTCGACGAGCCCGGTTGCGGCGCGGATGTCCGCGTGGAGCGCATCCACACGCTCTTGGCGGTTGGCTTCCCTACTGGCGGACCACTTCGACTTGATCTCGATCACCACCGTCAGGCCACTACGGTCCAGCGGGCTCAGCGGCCGGAAGCGGATCTCGACATCCCCGGGTTGCAGCTCGCCGTCGTACGGCTCCTCAGGGCACTCCACAGCCAGGGACACCAGATGCGGCAGCACCGAGCCGAGTTCGCGTAGCTGGGGCTCGCCGGGCACCGTGGGCGCATAGGTCACCTCGACAAGCGGCATCCTCGACACCTTAGAGAGAGACCTGCCCCACCAGAGCACCGAGACCCCACCGACCCGGCCCCGGACGACCGCCCGGCACCCCGCACAGACGCCGCACACCCCGCTATGACGTGGCAAAACCGTCCGCCGCGAGGAGACCCTTATCGCTACAACGGTTGAATGGTTAACGAACGAGCTCAGAGTCGACGCCGGAACTCGGCGGCGAACTGCGGCGCCCCGCCGACCGCGAGCCGGTCCAGCAGTCCATGCAGATCGCGGGGCTCCCGCCGGTAACGAACGGCCTGGTCACGCAGGACACCCGTCACGTCGACGGGAGCCAGGTCCAGCATGTCCAACAGAAAGTCGTCGGGGTGGAGAACCTCGACCTCGTACGGATCCGCCGCCGAAGGCGGAAAATCCCTCATGCTGAGCGTGACCACGGCGTGCGCCTGCCCGCAGACCGCCGCCGCCAGCACATGGCGGTCCTTCGGGTCGTTCGTCATCACGGGGACGAGTCCCGCGTATCCCGTCACCGCGCTGTACGGGAAGGCGCCCGCCATGGCCTCGACGACGTTCTTGGCGGTTGTCGAAGTCACCTTCTCAGCCAGATTGCGCCGCAACTCCTCCAAGATGTCGGCCGACCAGAGCGGCTCGTAGAGCTCCGCTTCGGCCAGCCGGAGCAAGGTGTCCCTCAGGTAGTTCGGGAAGAGGACACACGTGTCCAGAACCACGCGCTGCACATCACTCCAGTTCGCTCGGTGTCATGGAATCTCAGGCGTCGTAGAGGCCTGCGTCCTCGGTCAGCTCCACTAGCTCGTCCAACCCCCTGCGACGCTGTGTACGGCGCTTCTCCTTGTAGGCGAGCACGTCCGCCAGCAGCACCCTGCGGTGCCGCCCCGGGCGGGAGAAGGGCAGTCCGCCCTCGTCCAGGATCTTCACGAAAGTCGGTCTGCTGACTCCGAGCAGGTCCGCCGCCTCCTGCGTGGTCAGGGTGGTGTTCACCGGGGCGACCGTGACCGCCTTGCCCTCCGACAGTGCGCGGACGACCACCATGAGGGCTTCGTAGACTTCCGGCGGCAGAGAACGGAAGGTGCCGTCGGGGCCGCGCAACAGTGCCGGTTCATCGGCCTGCGGGGCCCGGTCGAGAAATGCGCAGAGCTCGGCGATCTCCGCACGGTGTTCAGGCAGGAGGGTTCGATCCTCGACGGTGCTGTGCATAGCTCTGTCTCCTTCTTGGATGGCTCAAGCATCGCAGAATTCGAAAGACACGCAAGCGCTGATCCGAGGCAGGCTCCTGCACGTGACGGACACGGACACCGCGTACGGGCCCACGGCCCGGCCGAGAAGTGTCACTCCTCCGCCATCCGCCGCACCCGCGCGAGGCGCCCCTCGCCGCATGATGGCGCTCAGCTGGGTGGCCGGCCCCTCGAAGGTGAGGGGGAGATCGGGGCGCAGGCGCAGGCCGAACAGAGCGGCCGGGCGCCGGCAGGAGCGAGTGATCCGGTCGTTCAGATCCCGCTCGGCGGCAGCGAGCGCGGCCTGAACCTTCTACCGGAGGTCGCCGCCGGCCAGGCCGGCGGCCAGGCCGAGGAAGGTGGCGCGCAGGCGGGCGGCGAAGTCAGCCTGCGCCCGGCGCCGGACGGCGACGGCACGGTGGCGGCGATCCGCCTGCCGGGCGCACCGCAGCCGCCGCCGGGGCTGTGAGGCGGGAACCGGCGAAACGAAGGGAGGAATTTTCACTCACCGGCCCACCTCGTCCTGGCAGGAATACTCCTCGACCTGCTGGGGTGTTGGTTTATAGCTGCCCCTGTCCTTGATCGAGGGGAAATTCGTGGCGAAATCTTCGTCCCAGCCGCCCGAACCCATATATCGCTTGAGTTTGCCTTTGATCTTCTCGCGCACATCACGATGCCCCTTGGGGAGCGCGCAAATCGCGCCGCAGGGACCGTACGGGGTTTTACCGACCCCCGGTGCACACACATGGGCTCTCGGCGGCAGACAGCCCCGTCGGGCCGGTCAGACCCCGGGGTTGTGCCTGATCAGCGATTCGACCAGCCCCGACCGGGTGGCGGGGAAGTCCAGCGGAACGATGCCGAGCCCGGTCCACCCTGCCGCCCCGGAGCTGTCCAAGAATGACTGCACCTGCGGGGTGAGCCGGTCCGCGTTCCAGCGCGGCGGCATCAGGGCCGCGGTGCTGACGTAGTTCATGTACAGCTTCCCGGGCTGCTCGGCGGCCTTGCGGAACTGGGACTCGATCTTGGGGTACTTGGCGAACGGCTCCGCCATGTAGTCGTCCTGGATGTCGAAGAGTTCCGGGTCGGCGTAACGGACGCCGGGCAGACCTCCGTTGTCGGCGAGCAGCACCACCTTTCCGCGCGCCTCCCCGAGTGAGGGGAGCGCCGGGTCGATACGGAAGAGGGGCCGCCATCCCTTGCCGTCGAGATAGAGGTCGAAGATCCGCCGGAACTCCGCATCGCTCTCCTCGGAGTACTCCTGCTTGACCCGCATCAGCACGGTCTCGGCGGGATGAGCCGCCAGGAAGTCCCAGCAGGCGCCGAGCACATCTCCGAACATCAGGTTCTGGTACGAGGCCCCGTGGTGGATCGCGAAGGAGTCACCGGTGACCCGGCACCGCACGTCGAGGAAGCGCAGCCCGCTGTTCAACTGGTCCGCGATGGTGGCGTTCTGACACTCCGTCCAGGGGCCGCCGAAGCGGGCGCCGGAGTCGTGCGAACCGGGGATCGTGAGGCGTTGCAGCGCGGTGGCGTCGGGGATGGCGCCCATCCAGTCCTGGGTGGTGCCGACTTGCCGGGGCACGGCGGTGGCGGGCCCCGCGCCGACGAGGACCGTGGTAGTGGCGGCGAGAGCGCCGACCAGGAAGTTCCGACGCGTACCGGTGTACGGGCTCATGCGGGGGTGCCTCCGTCTGCCGTGGGGGGTCAGCCGTCAGATTATGACCGGCACACGTCATCTCTGGAACAGTGCCGCGTCACGGCGCCACGGCGGAGCCGGTGAGCAGATCCAGTGCGCTCGATGGGCACAAGGACGGACGCGAGGTCGCGTACGGCCGAGCGGATGCGGCAGACCGCCTCGGCGGGGTCGGCGGCCGTGCTCCGTGATACGTCAGCCACCTCGTCGGCCTCCATGGACCTGTAGGTGACGCGCTCGCACCAGTACGCCGTCATGACGGGGACGGTGGCTTCTTCCGGCTCGCGCATGGCTGGGCTCCTGACGCAGCATCGGGACCACCCCCTGCCCGCCGCCGGCGTGCCGGGCGTGGGCAAGGGGCACCCTCTTCGACCTCCCCAACCGGCGCAGGAGTAAGGGAAGTTGCGCCACCCCGGGACCTGACTCGCTCAGGGAGACGGCCCGGTGGGCGACACACGGCAAGCTAGTCCCTCGCGCAAGTCCGTATCAAGTGCTTGACGTCTAACGAGTGATGACTTCATCTTTTACGAGTGCTACGAGGTGATCGATTCAAGCCCACTGCACAGCGCATCGGGCAGCCCCCATCTGCGCCGATGGGAACCGCCCGATGCGAGTGCGCTACGAATCAAGCCAGATCGTCGAACTCGCCTTCCTTGGCACCACCGAGGAAGGCGCGAAGCTTGGCGCGACTCGTACGAATAACCACATCCGGGTTGTCGCTCTCCCGCATGAGGATCTCCCCTCCGCTCTCAGCGAGTTCCAGGCAGTTGTTGTCCTCGGCATCCGCCGACTTGGACGACTTTCGCCACTGAATTTCCATGGTTCTCACGCCTTCACACTCATACTTGCTCTGCGACTTCCTTGATGAATTCTCTTGAACTCTGCGGATCGAGCGATCGCCCTTCCGTCCGGTCAAGTACTGCTCGAAAGACCTGGAGACGCGCCTCGGCATCCACAAACGCGGAGCCGGTCGGAGTGTCCGTCTGCACGGTGTCGAGCTGTGAAACAGGACCGTAGACGTAGTGCGTCGAACTACCGGCGTTCGGAAAACCGCCCGCCACGAACGGGATCACTCGCACGGTGACATTGTCGCGCTCCGACTCCTTCAAGAGGTGATCGAGCTGCCCGGCCGCGACCTTGCGCCCTCCGTACTGCATCCGCAGGGCCGCCTCGTGAATCAGGAAGGTGCAGGTGGGCGGGTCCGGCCGATCAAGAACGTCCCGACGCCTCAACCGATGCGAGAGCCTGCGACGGAGGCTCGCCGGCGTCGGAGTGGGCAGCGCTTCCGCGTACACGGCACGCGCGTAGTCCTCGGTCTGGAGCAAGCCAGGCATATGCATGATCTGTACGGATCGGAATCCGACTGCGTGGTGCTCCAATTCAGCCAGGTCGAGCGTGCTTCCGGAGAGCTCACCCCTATAGTCCTCCCACCACCCCTTTATCCGCTCCTCGGCCATGTCGGCGAGCGCCTCGACATAGGCCACGTCGGAGCATGCGTAGTGCCCGGCCCAGGTACGCACCCGCGCGCCACTCACCCCGAACCGCCCCGATTCGGTGTTGCTGATGGTGGTGCGGTCCGTGCCCAGCCGGGCTGCGGCCTCAGTTGGTGTCAGGCCCGCGTGCTCACGCATCTTGCGCAGTTCCGCACCCAGTCGGCACTGCCGCGCGGTAGGGGGCTTCCTCGGTGGCATCGGCCTCTCCTCTTGTCGAAACCCAGTGTGGCCGCATCCCTCGAACGGGTCCACCTCTCACAAGAATTATGGATTCCTCTACAACACTTGATACGCACACGCTATCGTCCTCACAACACCACACCGCACGTCGGTAAACCCGAAGTGCAGCCGTACGAACGCGCGTTGACCCGCGCCCCGTCCGGCCATCGCCACGGATCAACGAGCGACGCACCGGTTCAGACCGCACCGTGTTGGGAGAACGACATGAGCACCGCCACCGCAACTCCCCCGCCACCGAACCCACTCGGCGGCGACACCTACCGGCTGACACTGCCGAACACCGCGAGCGCCGCCAGGATCGCTCGTGACTTCGTCACCTCACTGCTGAACGTCAGCAGACACCCCGGGCTCATCGACGACGCACGCCTCTGCGTCACCGAAGTGGTCACCAACGCGCACCGGCACACCTGCACGCACCTGATCCGCGTTCATGTGACGGTCAATCGGAAGCGCGTCACCGTCGCGGTCGCGGACGACGATCCCACCGCGCCGGCCGTCCTCGGCGTACTGCCCGCAGGGCTCGAAGGGGAGCACGGGCGAGGGCTCGTCCTGGTGGACAGCCTCGCTCTGGCCTGGGGGGCGAACATCTTCGGGGGCCGCTCGCCCAGTCGCAAGATCGTCTGGTTCACCCTCGGCAGGCCGGAGTCGACACCGTGAGCGCATGGGGCCCGGTCCTGATCGCCGTCGCGCTCGGCACACTCGCCGCAGGTCCGCTTCTGGCACCGATACCGCGCCGGTGTAGGTTCTCAGCCGCTGTGTCATGGAGCGACGTGGTGACCTGAACGTTTTCAGGCTGTCTCACGTCGTGTCACCTGCCTGCTGTCTCAGCCTCGTTTCATTTCCTCAAGCGAGCACCAATCGGCCAACGGCTCATTGCTCCCGGTCCGTGCTGTCTGCTCTGTGGGGAAGCAGGGGAAACAGTCGGCTGATGAGGGCCACCGGTAGAGCGCCGTCGGGCCGGGCCAGGGGGCGTTGTTCGCGATCCTGGTAGGGCGCGAGCGCCCGTCGGATCACGTTCGCGACCCGGCTCATCTCTTCAGGTGTCAGGTAGGCGACGGCGCTGAAGGCTTCGTCGTGGCGCCATTCGGCCGGCGCCTCGTCTCGCTGAGTCAGCCATTGCTGCCAGCTCTCGTCTTCCAGCCCTCGGGCCAGGTCGCCGAACCGCTCCTGCGTAGGCCCGTCGGCAGTCGAGGTCCGCTGCTTCAGACGCCAAGGACGTGCGCGGCCCCCGCTGTGGGGGGCCTCTTCGATGTATCCGTGACGTGCGAGCTGTCGTAGGTGGAATGAGCAGAGGCCAGAGCTGTAGCCCAGCCGAGAGGCGGCTTCGGTCGCCGTGACGGTGCCAACTTCGGCCAGTAGGTCCAGCAAGGCTGTGCGAACTTCGTGCTCGCGCAGTTCTTCGCCAGTGCTGGCTGTCTGGTCGTCCGGGATGTTGACGTCACCTTCAGTCACTTTGCAAATTCTGCTACTTTGCAAAGCACTTCGCAAGCAGTAGTCCTTGCTGAAGGCATCAGCTGCGGTGGCCGCGCAGCAGCTGCGGCGTGCACAAAAGGGAGACAACCATGTCTGTTGGTCACGAGCGGTCCCGTCCCGTCGACCGGCGAGTCCGTGTGCAAGGCCGCCCAGTGGACACCTGTCCGACTCTGCCGCCGGAGGCGGAACGAGGTTCGGTTCGCAGCGTCACGGTGGTGGGTGAGGAGGTACTGAGCCGTCCGTGCCGGGAAGTGACCGAGTTTGGGACTCCGGAGTTGTCGGCGTTAATCGACGACATGTTCGTGACCATGTATGTGGCCGACGGTGCCGGTCTGGCTGCCAACCAGGTTGGCGTTGACCTGCGGTTGTTCGTGTATGACTGCCCGGACGACTATGGGATCCGGCATGTCGGTCACATCATCAACCCGGTTCTGGACCTGCCCGATCCGGGTAGCCGCCGACTCATTGACGACTTCGAGGGCTGCCTGTCCGTGCCCGGTGCTGGCATGGCGGTTCCCCGCACCGATCGCGCCGTCGCTCGCGGGCTCGACAAGGACGGCAACCCCCTCGTCATCGAAGGAACGGGTTACTTCGCCCGGTGTCTGCAACACGAGACCGACCACCTCTTCGGTCACACCTATCTCGACCGGCTCTCCAAGCGGGACCGCAAAGACGCGCTGCAGCAGATGGCAGACCGCCGTGAGGACGTCTTCGCCCAACGCGCGATCAAGGCCGCCCGCCTGGGCCGGTAAGGCGCTTGGCGGCGGCCGCTTTCCTATCGAAGGACGTGAGACGCTGTCCTGTCGCTGAACTGGCAGCCGGCAGGTCTCCAACCTGTTTGGTTACCAAGTGATTTGGGAATCGGGCCGGATGTCGTTCTCAAACGGACTGGCTTTTGCGGAACTGGAGCTTGTGGTTGATGTTCCGTCCGAGACCGGTTCACCGCTCGCTGGCCGCTTCCAGGATCGCGTGAAGACGCGACAGGCATTCGCTGACGAAGAGGGGGTAGGTGTCCCAGTAGTACGACACCCCGCTGACTCCGACAGCGATGGCCCACGCCCGGGCACGCAGCCACGTCACGTCGTCGAGGCTCATGGCGTCCCAGTACGTCTGTCGGGCCTGGGGTGGAAGATCCCACAGGGGTGAGTGCTCGGCGTCGGGAAAGCCGACCGAGAGGCATCCGAAGTCGATGACCCCGTGCAGCTTTCCTTGTTGGACCAGAAGGTTGCTGGGTTTGAGGTCTCCGTGGAGCCACACCTGGCGGCCGGACGGCTCGGCCAGGGTGAGCGCACTCTGCCACAGCTGTCGCAGGCGTGGGATGTCCAGGTCGACGCCCTCGATCGTGAGGCAGTTGTCGAAGCACACGCTGATCCAGCGGTCACAGGCGCGCAGGCCACCGCCGCGATACCAGCTGAGTTCGTCCTGCCGAGTGGCTCCCATCAGGGGGACGGAATGCAGGCTCTGCACGATCGCCGCAAGGTCGGCCCCGAAGGCGGGCCAGTCGGTGACCGAGCCCGGGCCGGCTTCATCGCCGTCGATCCAGCGGTACACCGACCAGGCGAGCGGGAATGCGGAACTCGGAGTGCCTTCGTGCACTGGCTCCGGGATGCGGCAGGGAAGATGTGGCGCCAGCCGCGGCAGCCATGTCTGCTCCTTCCGTACGGCCTGCGCGTTGTCCGGGGTGCGCGGCAGCCGCATGAGCAGCTGGTCGCCGAGCCGGTACATCGTGTTGTCCGTGCCCGCACCGGCTGGCGAGATGGTGAGGTCGGCCCATTCCGGCCGTTGCTGGCGCAGCAGCGACCGGACCACCACCTCGTCCGCATGGATCTCGTTCTTGTGAAGTGTCACGGTGAGAGCCTTCTGCCCGGGCTTCGCCGCCGCCAGTGATTTTCCCGAGGCGATCGCCCTTCTGAACCCGATCCACTGAGAATCCGCCAGGTCAGGTGAGACCGAGTGGGAATCTGCCAGCTTCAGTGCGACACGCGAGCTCAAGTAGCAGGACGGCAAAGACATCTGGCTACTCGGTGGCGCCGAGCTGGCGGGCTCCCTGTACACCGAGATCGACACGCTGATCCTCAAGATCGGCCCGCTGACCATCGGCGACGGGATCCCGCTGTTCTCCCGCAAGGCCGCCTTCGACCCGCGCACCTGGACACTCGCCGAGCACACCGTCCTCGAGAGCGGTGCGGTATTCCTCACCTACACGCGCATCAGCAGCTGAGCGCTCCGGGTGGGCAGCGCTTGTGCGAGACCCGGCGCGGGCGCGCTCAGAGCGTCACGCAAGCGCCGCCGTGGCCGCAAGATGGCCTTGGCAGGAGCGCGGCCGCTGGAGCCAGGGTGTGACGCGTGGCCGTCCGGGTTCGGGCGGCAGCACTGCGGCCCCGCACCTTCGGGTGCGGGGCCGGAGCGTTTTGCGGGACCGGTCGGGCTATTGCTGTGCGGCCGTCCGGCGGCGCTTCCACCAGATCAGTCCGCCGCCCAGGGCCGCGAGCGCGGCGGCGATGCCCGCGATCAGGCCGATGGGGGTGTCGGAGCCGGTGTGGGCGAGCCCGCCGCCCGGGGCCGGGTCGTTCTGGCCGCCGGTGTGGCCGCCCGTGGCGGGCGGCGTGGACGGGTCGGGCGCGGGAGTGGTCGGCTTGCCGGTCGGCTCGCCCGGCTTGGTCGGCGTCGGGTCAGGTCCCGGCTCGTCACCGCCTCCGCCGATGTCGGTGGAGGTGGTGTTGCCGCCCAGGAGCAGCAGGTTGCCGTCGTTGTCCTTGGCGTTGTCGGTGAGGGTCTGCACCGACGTCCGGGTCTGTCGGGGAAGGTAGCGGTGCTCGGTGGTGAACCGGGTCTTGGTGATGTTGCGCTTGGGCTGCTTGGAGAAGTCGACGCCGCCGACGATGTAGACCATCACGCCTTCGGCGGTGTCCACGTCGTACTGGAACTCGCCGTCGAGGAATACCTTCCGGTACTTCTGGAACAGCTCGTTCTTGTCCCAGTTCTGGTTGGGGGCGCGCAGCGGCCACGCCTTCACGTCGTTGCTGTTGATGATCTTGCGGTAGTCGGTGGGCGTCCTCGCGTCCTGGAGACGGATCCACTCGGCGGCCACGCGGGCGGTGTAGACGCGGCGCAGATCCGCGTACTGCGGGGCGGTGTTGATGGTCTTCTCGACCTCGGGAACGATCATCCGGTCGATGACCCGCTGTGCCTGATCCCGTTCGGCCTCGGACGGGTTGCAGATCCGCTCGCCGCCGGGCTCGGTGGCGAAGTCCTGCGGCGTGGACTTCAGCTTCAGGGGGGCGTCAAGGATGTAGATGCCGCCGTCCTGCTCGCGTACCGTCGCGGTCTTCGGCTCGATCCAGTTGCGGATCCCGGCGAAGCACGGGCGGCCGTTCACCTTGGGCAGGGACGCCCAGAACCGCTTGCCGAGATCGGTCTTGGGGTCCATCGTCTCGAAGAAGTCGTGCTTCATCTGGAGATCGGCTTCGAGAAGGATCCGGCCGGCGTCGGTCTTCCCGAACTGGGCGTCCATGACCCTGTTGGGCTCGTCCGGGTTGAGGTTCACCCAGAACTTGTCCGGAGTCAGCGCCAGCCACGTCAGGAAGGCGTCCGAGATGAGCTGCGCCTTCTCCTTGCCGCCCCAGCCGGCCTTCTCCTCGGGGTCTTCCTTGGCGGAGAAGCCGTAGTCCAGGCCCTTGCCCTTGACGGGCTTGCCGACGTAGCGAAGTTCGAGGGTGGTGAAGTCCACGCCGCCCGGGCCGCGTGGGGAGAGCCGGTTGGGGTCGGCGGCGTTCTTCCGGTTCAGGTAGTCGCCCATGCTCTTGAGGTCGGGACGGGACTCGCGGATCAGGTCGTTCGCGCCGCCGCCCGTGGTGGCCGGCTTGCCGGGGGGCTGCATGTTGGTCGACTTCGCGCGCACGCCGCCGCTGGGGGCCTTCTCGACCTTGTCGGAGCGGTAGTTGTACTCCGTGACCCGGTCGGCGCCCGCGTTCTTACGCAGCTTCTCCTTCAGGTCGATCGCCGATTTTTCCTGCTTCTCGGCGTAGATGTACTTCATGGACGTGTGGCGCCAGTTCTTGTCCTTGGACCACGCGATGTCCTTGGGGATCTGCTTGGGGTCGGGCTGCCCGTTGGACTTGATCTCCAGGATCTGCCCGGTCTTGGTGTTGTAGGCGTCGAGCTGCCTGCGGTAGGTCTTGCCGGTGTCCGGGTCCTTGAATTCCACCTCCTTCTGGCAGATCCACTCCGGGCCGGTCAGCCCGTGGTCCTTGATGACCTTCTTCTCGAACGCCTTGCCGCGCGGGTCGTTGCCGGCGTTGCGGATCAGACGGACATCGCGCCAGTGCGACCAGTCACCCCACGCGTTCGAGTTGGACTTGCGTGCCTGGAGCCACGTCCAGTAGACGCGGTCGATCGGCTTGGACTTCGGCGGCTGCTTCTTCAGGTTCTTCAGCCGGTCGATGTCGGCCTGGCTGGGCGGGCCGAGGCCGTCCCATTTCTTACCCGGGTTCTCGTACTCGTACGTGTCCCACCGGGACTTGTCCCGGGAGGCGTCGAACTCCGGGAGTTCGGCGATGGCCTGGATGTCGTCGGCAAGGCTGTAGTAGTCCTTGCACGGCGTGCCCGGGTCCAGCGGCTTCGGCGGCCTGGGGGCCGCGCCCGCGTTGCCGGTCAGGCCGGGAAGCCCGGTGAGTAGTAGGCCCACTGCCGCGACGACAGCCGCAGCGGAGGCCAGACGGGCCCTGGCGCGTGAACGTATCGCTTTCAAACTCTTTGTCCCTGCTCGTGGGGGCTGGGGGACAGGTATGGGGCGGTGTGAGCCCCCGTGACATGACACCGCCAAACCGCACCACCTTAGGGCTGCAACTCCTCCGCGAGCCAAGGGGTTTGGGAATCGACACGCCGATCGCTGCCTGACGGTGTCCGGCCTAGGCTCCTCTCATGAGCCCTGACCCGCGTATCGCCTGGCGGCAGTCCACCCTCCAGATCACCCGCGTCCACCCGCCCTACCACGCCCCCTACGACCGGCACACCATCCGCCACGCACCGGCCCACGACCCGGTCCGTGCCCGCGCTGTCGTCGCCGAACTCCCCACCGTCGCCACCGTCGCCGAAGAACTCGAGCCCATGCTCCGCCGGGACGTCGGCCACCCCCGGCGCATGGGCGACCTCGACCACGTCGCCGTCGGGTGCTGGGGCGACATCGTCCAGATCAGCGACCCGGCCTTCGGTGAGGACGGCATCCTCTCCACCAACCTCGACGCCGCGTTCGATGCCCAGGTCAAAGCTCACCCCGAGGCCCGCATCACCGCCGTCTGCGAGATGTACTCGGCCGAGAACTACGGCAAGTACCTCGCCCATGTCCCCGGGCAGCCCCGCCTCTCCGCTGACGGCTGGGACGACCAGGACGTCACCGGCGACCCCGCACAGCTCCTGCGGGCCGTCGGCGTCAACCCCGGCGACCCCGGGGCCGAGTACCTCGACACCGACCAGGACGGGCCCTTCATCGGCGTCGAGTACCTCGACCTCATTGCCTGCGGCCTGCACTCCGTCTACGGCGAAGAGAACCTGATGGTGTCCGTCTTCGAAGTCACCCGCACCGAGGACGTCCAGGAAGCCATCGACGACGTCTGGCGCCAGGACTGAGGCCGGCAGGCGGCCCGTCCCGAACGGTGCCCGGCACCCGTCAAACGCAGTGGGCGGTGGGCCCGCCGGCCCACCGCCCCACTTCACCCGCTTACGGGAGTTACTGGAGTTACCGGGACTCTTACAGAAAGCCCCGGTGTTCACGCCGGGGATGAATGCATCTCAGGGTTGCTCTGACCTGCGCTTCAGAGCGGGCGTTTTTGCTGCTCGATGTACTGACGGACGATCGCCGGCGGTGCTCCGCCGCAGGATGCCGAGAGGTACGAGGGCGACCACAGGTGCCCGTGCATGATGGCGTGGTTGATGTGGCCGGTGAACTCCTGGCGTATCCGGCGGGCGGAGACACCCTTGAGGCTGTTGACCAGTTTGGAGACGGCGACCTTGGGCGGGTAGTTGATCAGGAGGTGGACGTGATCGCGTTCGCCGTTGAACTCCTTCAGTTCCGCCTCGAAGTCCTCGCACACCTTGCGCACGATCTCTTCGCAGCGTGTCAGCATCTCGTCGTCGAAGACTCCACGTCGGTACTTCGTCACGAAGACCAAGTGGACAAAACCACGTGTCTTCGGCGCCTTTAGTCGTTCTCCTGATTCATGAGATCAATCACAGTAGGGTCTTGGTTGTGCAGCTTCGCTACAATTACCGGGCTTATCCGGATGCCGCCCAGCGCTGTGCGCTGGACCGGGCGTTCGGGTGCGCCCGGGTGGTGTGGAACGACTGCCTGCGCGACCGGAAGGAAGCGCACGCGGCGGGGCTGGCGTATGTGACGTCCGCGGAGTTGTCCCGGCTTCGCATCACCCAGGCCAAGCGCACCGAGGAACGGGCTTGGCTCGCCGATGTGTCGGCGGTCGTTCTGCAGCAGTCCCTTCGGGACCTCGACACCGCCTACAAGAACTTCTTCGACAGCCTCAAGGGAAAGCGGCAGGGCCGGAAGGTCGGGGCGCCCCGGTACAAGTCGAAGAAGGACACCCGGCAGTCGATCCGCCTCAACACCAACGCCTTCTCTCTGAAGGAGAACGGCACGGTGTATGTGGCCAAGGTCGGCGATCTCAAGGTGAAATGGTCGCGTCGGCTTCCGGTCGCGCCTACGTCTCTGACCGTCACCAAGGACAGTTCGGGGCGGTACTTTCTCAGCTTCGTGGTGGACACCGAGCCGGACATCCTTCCCGAGGTGGAGGCGGAGTCGGGTATCGACCTCGGTCTGTCCGCGTTCGCGGTCCTGTCCGATGGCCGGAAGATCGACAGCCCTCGCTTCCTGCGCAGGGCGGAGAAGAAACTCAGGCGCCTTCAGCGGGAGCTGTCCCGCAAGGCCAAGGGATCGAAGAACCGGGCCAAGGCCCGTATCAAGGTCGCACGCCAGCACGCCAGGGTGGCCGACCGGCGCCGGGACTGGCATCACAAGGTATCCACGCAGATCATTCGCGACAACCAAGCGGTGTATGTGGAAGACCTCGCGGTGTCCGGTCTCGGCCGTACCCGGCTCGCCAAGTCCGTGTATGACGCGGGGTGGTCCACGTTCGTCGGGATGCTGGAGTACAAGGCGGTCAAGCACGGCCGCACCTTCGCCAAGGTGGACCGTGCTTTCCCGTCCTCCCAGATCTGCTCGGCCTGCGGATTCAGGGACGGCCCCAAGCCCCTGCACGTCCGGGAGTGGACGTGCAGGGCGTGCGGCACCGTGCACGACCGCGACCACAACGCAGCCCGCAACGTCCTCTTCGAAGGACGCCGTATCGTCGCCGCCGGACGGGCGGAGACGCTAAACGCCTCGTGGAGCGCCGGTAAGACCAGGATGAAAGTCCCGGCACAGCGCGTTGAAGCAGGAAGCCCCCGGAAGGGTCGGACGACCCAGGCCGGAATCCCTGGACTTCAGGCCAGGGAGCACGTCAATGGATGACCGTGATCCGGTCCGTCGCCGGCGGGGCCAGCGGCGCGGCGGCCGTCGAGTGGGCCGCCAGGTAGGCGTTGAAGAGGTCCAGGTCGGACGCGCCGACCAGCTTGTTGGTGCCCTCGCCGAGCGCCGCGAAGCCGTCGCCGCCGCCTGCCAGGAACTCGTTCATCGCGACGCGGTAGGTCTTCGCCGGGTCGATCGCCGCACCGTTCAGCTTGATGGTGTCGGTGACCACGCGGGCCGCGCCCGTCTTGGTCATGTCGAGGGTGTACGTGAGGCCCTTGGAGATCTGGAGGATCTTCGGGCTGGCCTCGTTGGAGCCGCTGACCTGCTGCTGGAGTGCGGTGATCAGCTGGGCGCCGGTCAGGTCGACGACGTTCATCATGTTGGTGAAGGGCTGCACGGTGAAGGACTCCCCGTACGTCACCACCCCGTCGCCCTCACTGCCGGTCGCCTTGTAGACCAGGTCCGCGCGGATGCCGCCCGGGTTCATGAAGGCGACGACCGCTCCGCCCTTGTCCGCCGGGGCCAGGCCCTCCAGCTGGGCGTCCGCGATCAGGTTGCCGAGCGGCTTCTCGGGGGCCGTGGAGCCGCGGCCGTTGATGTCGGCGGTGATGTAGCCCTGCGGCTTGTTCGCGATGGGCGCCGCGAGGGTGTTCCAGCGCGCGATCAGGTCCGTCATGTCGGTGGCCTTGGGCTGGTCCCGGTTGACGATGTGGTTCACCGACTTCGGGTTCGAGGCCCCGGCCGACTTCACCGACGTACGGACGATGTCCTTGGTACGGAGGTCGTACGTGAGGGTCGTGTCGGTGTAGAGCTTGCCGAACGACGCCGCCGAGGTGACCATGCGCGGGTTGCCCGCCGGGTCCAGGATGTTGCACACGTACGCCTGGTGGGTGTGGCCCGTGACCAGCGCGTCGACCTTCGGCGTGATGCCCTTGGCGATGTCGACGATCGGCCCGGAGATGCCGTCACCGGCGCCGGAGCTGTCGCAGTCGTAGTTGTACGAGGTGGAGGCCGGTGCTCCGCCCTCGTGGATCAGCGCGACGATGGACTTGACGCCCTGCCGGTCCAGCTCGGCGGCGTACTTGTTGATCGTCTGGACCTCGTTGTGGAACTTGAGGCCCTTGACGCCGTTGGCCGTGACGATGTCCGGCGTGCCCTCCAGGGTCACCCCGATGAAGCCGATCTTGACGCCGTTCTTCTTCCAGACCGTGTACGGCTTGAGGATCGGCTTGCCGGTCTTCTCGTTCGTCACGTTGGCGGCGAGGTACGGGAAGTCGGCACCCTTGAACTTCTTGCCCTGCTCGTAGCAGCCCTCGACCGGGTGGCAGCCGCCGTTCTGGAGGCGGGCCAGCTCGGTGGCGCCCTCGTCGAACTCGTGGTTGCCGACGGTCGTCACATCGAGGTCGATCTTGTTGAGCGCCTCGATGGTCGGCTCGTCGTGGAAGAGACCGGACAGCAGCGGGCTCGCACCCACCATGTCGCCACCGGCCGCGGTGATCGAGTACGGGTGCCCCTTGCGCGCGGTGCGCAGCGAGGAGGCGAGGTACTCGACGCCACCGGCCGGGATCGCCTTGGTCGTGCCGTCGGCCTGCGTCTCGGTGACCGTGCCCGCCGAGCCGGCCGGCGGCTCCAGGTTCCCGTGCAGGTCGTTGAAGGACAGCAGTTGCACGTCGACGGTATTGGCCGGCTGGTGCTGCCCGTTTTCCTGGGCGCCGGCCGGCATCGCGGCGACGAGCGCGCCGACGGTGGCGAGCCCCGCCGCGGCGGCGAGCACCCGCCGGGATGCGCGGTTCTTCTGCGGTGTCGCTGACATCGGTCCCCTTGTGAGTTCAGCGGGAGGGTTGAGGGTGATGGTGAGTCTGGAGACTTCGTGCCGCAGCCTAGGGTCAACGCGCGTAGCGCGACAGGTGTCGGGGGTTACGAACTGGTTGCCATGCGGTCCGAATCGGGGCGAAGTCACCTACCCTGCCCGTGGTGCGTACATATGCAGACAGAAACGTCATGACATGCACGGCTGCCGGAAGGCGTGTGCGCCATGGAGAGCGAACCCGGGTCGCCCGCCGCCCTTGAACGCCGGGGTCCGGCAGATCCCGGGGCCCTTTCCGCCGTACGCTCGTACACATGACGACTGACGTACCTCTCCCCGCCCCCGGACGTGAGATCCAGACGCTCGACGTGCTCTCCTCCGAGCAGGCCGAGGCCGTGTCCGGACTGCTCGCCGAGGCGGCCCGCTCCGATGGCAGGCAGGCCGTGTCCGAGCAGGGGCGGTTGCAGTTGCGGGGCGGGCGGCGTGAGGGGGTGCGGCATCTGCTGCTCACCAGCGGGGCCACCCTGGTGGGATACGCGCAGTTGGAGGACACCGACCCCGTCGAGGCGCCGGCCGCCGAGCTGGTCGTGCGTCCGGCGTACCGCGGGCAGGGGCACGGGCGGGCACTGGGAGCGGCGCTGCTCGCCCTGACCGGGAAGCGACTGCGGGTGTGGGCGCACGGCGGAAAGTCCGCGGCCCGTCATCTCTCGCAGGTCCTCGGCCTCTCTCTCTTCCGCGAACTGCGCCAGCTGCGCCGCCCGTTGAGCGCATCGGAGATCGCGGAGCCGGTCCTGCCGCCCGGTGTCACCGTCCGCACCTTCGTGCCCGGCGAGGACGACGCCGCCTGGCTCGCCGTGAACCGGGCCGCCTTCGCCCACCACCCCGAGCAGGGCTCACTGACCCAGCGCGACCTGGACGACCGCAAGGCGGAGCCGTGGTTCGACCCGAAGGGGTTCTTCCTGGCCGAGCGCGACGGCGAGCTGATCGGCTTCCACTGGACGAAGGTGCACGCCGAGGAACAGCTCGGCGAGGTGTACGTCGTCGGCATCCGGCCCGACGCACAGGGCGGCGGCCTCGGCAAGGCGCTCACCGCGATCGGGCTGCGCCACCTGGCCGCCGAGGGGCTGCCGACCGCGATGCTCTACGTCGACGCGGACAACAAGGCCGCGCTGGCCGTCTACGAGCGGATGGGCTTCGCGACGCACGAGGTGGACCTGATGTACCGCACGGAGTCCTGAGCAGCCACGGCTCGCACCAGGGGCGGTGTCTCTTGACGCCGCCCCTGCTTTGCGTCAGGCTTTCACTACTTAATTAGTGAAAGGGGGTTGAGCATGGCAGAGTCCGCAGCGGTCGAGTACCGCATCGACCGGCGCAGCGGCGTCGCCACGTACCTCCAGATCGTCCAGCAGACCAAACAGGCCCTCCGCCTCGGCCTGCTGGAGCCCGGCGACCGGCTGCCCACCGCACGCGAGGTCGTCGAGGCCACCGCCATCAACCCGAACACCGTGCTCAAGGCCTACCGCGAGCTGGAGCGCGAGGGCCTCGTCGAGGCCCGGCGCGGGCTCGGCACCTTCGTCACGCGGACCCTCGGCGGCGCGGCGGCCGTCGACGACGCGCCGCTGCGCGCCGAGCTCGCCGACTGGGCGCGGCGGGCCCGCGCGGCCGGGCTGGAGAAGGACGATGTGAGCGCGCTCTTCACTGCCGTACTGGACAAGACCTTCGAGGGGGATCAGGCCGGATGACAGGCGCTGCGATCGAGGCCGTCGGCCTCGGCATGAAGTACCGGAGCAGGGGCGGCGGCTGGGCGCTGCGCGACTGTTCGTTCCGGCTGCCCGCCGGGCGCGTGTGCGCTCTCGTCGGCCCCAACGGTGCCGGCAAGTCCACCCTGCTCGCCCTCGCGGCGGGCTTCCTGCGGCCGGCCGAGGGGACGGTGCGGGTGCTGGGCGGGGCACCCGGGGAGGCGAGGGCACGGGTGGCCTTCGTGGCGCAGGACAAGCCGCTGTACCCGCAGTTGACGGTCGCCGGGACGCTCTGGGCGGGCGCCGAACTGAACCCGGAAACCTGGGACCAGACCACCGCCGAACGCATCGCCGGGGAGCTCCCGCGCGACGCCGCGGTCCGCAGCCTCTCCGGCGGTCAGCGCACCCGGCTCGCCCTGGCCCTCGCCCTCGGCAAGCGGCCCGAACTGCTCCTGCTGGACGAGCCGATGGCCGATCTCGACCCCCTCGCCCGCCACCAGCTGATGGGCGCGCTGATGGCCGAGGCCGCCGAGTACGCCACGACCATCGTGCTGTCCTCGCACATCCTCACCGAGCTGGAGGGCGCCTGCGACTACCTCCTGCTCGTCGACGGCGGCCGGGTCCGCCTGGGCGGCGAGACGGACGACCTGCTCGCCGCGCACGCGCTGCTCACCGGTCCCGTACGGGACACCGCGCCGCACACCGTCGTCGAATCCCGCACGGCGGGACGTCTGCAGACCGCGCTGGTACGGCGGGAAGGTCCGGTGGACACCGGCGTCTGGGAGGCCGCGGAGCCTTCGCTGGAGGAGCTGCTGCTGGCGCATCTGCGGTCGCCGCAGGCACCCGCCCTGCTGACGCCGAGCGCCGGGGCCGGCCGGGAGGTGGCGGCCGTATGAGCGTCATCGGTCTGCGCGCGCCCGTCGTACCCGCCCGGCTGCGGGGCCCCGTCCGCGTCCTGCTCCGCCAGCACCGCCGTGTCCTGTGGGCGGCCGGCGCCCTCCTGGCGCTGGGCATCGCCCTCGTGGTCGGGCTCCGGATCTGGGTCGCGGTCGCGGGCTCGGACGAACTCTGCGCCGACGGCGACACCACCCGCTGCGGCGACGACACCTACCTGCCCACCTACGCCCGCTCCGCCACCGAGACCTATCTGTCCGGCGGCGGGACCGTCGTTCTACTGCTCGCCGGACTCATCGGCGTCTTCGTCGCCGGACCGCTGATCGCCCGCGAACTGGAGAGCGGCACGTTCCGGCTCGCCTGGGCCCAGTCGGTGTCCCCGGCCCAATGGCTGGCAGCCCGGCTCGCTCTGCCCGCGGCTCTCGTGACCGCCGGGGTGACCATTCTGGTCCTTGTCTACCGGTGGGGCTGGTCGGGCATGCGGAGCAACCCGAACGCCTCGGGACTGGGCTGGTACGAGAGCGGTGTCCAACCCGCCCTCGGCCCGACCGCCGTCGCCTACGCCCTGCTGGCCGTGGCGGTGGGCGCCCTGTGCGCCGTGGTCGTACGCCGTACCGTCCTGTCCATGGGCCTCACGGCCCTCGTCCTCGGCACGGTCATGCTGGGGTTCGGCAAACGCCGCTACGAGCTCTGGCCGACCGACCGCTTCCTCGGCCTCGGCGGTCCGAGCGGTGACGCCTGGTACGTCCATACGGGCATGCTCACCGCCTCCGGCAAGGAGCTCCACTGGGAGGACTGCTTCAGGGCCGGCACGACCCTGCCGGAGGACCCCGCGAGCTGCCTGCGCGACCAAGGCGGAGTCACCTACTTCGCCGACTACCACCCCGTCTCGCACTTCTGGCCGCTCCAGCTCGTCGAGACCGGCATCCTGCTCGCCCTGGCCGCGCTCGCCGTCGCCCTCGCCTTCCGGGTGCTGGGCCGCCGGCACGGCTGAACCCGCCCCGGCCGTGTCCGGGCCCCTGCGGGGGCCGGGACACGGCCCGTACGACCGGTCCGCGCACCCGCACACCGCTTCCTGTACGTCATGTCGCCGTTACCGGCCATTCAGAAGGGCTTGCGACCCTCTCAGGATGCAGCCAGCTGTGCCGACCCCCCGCAACGGGAGAGATCCCGGCGGAGACCACGAAGGCCGTGGCAACCGTGGCATCTCCACGGACCGCGTGTTCCCCGCGATCTCCGTACCCTCCGGCGCGCCCTCGGAGCCCCTGACGCGGAAGAATGGGGCCATGAGCCAGCAGCCCAGCTCCGAGGTCCCGGCCCAGTCCCCCGTACAGCCGTCGGTCGGCTCGCTCGCTGCGCACCGGCCGCACGCCGTCGCCGCGTCCAACGGCGCCGCGCTGTCGACCCGGGCCGACCTCGATCCCGACATCGACGCCGACGTCGACGCGTACGAACCCGACGTCGACGGCGACGAACTGCCGCCCGGCCGCTTCCTGGACCGGGAGCGCAGTTGGCTCGCGTTCAACGAACGAGTGCTCGAACTGGCCGAGGACCCGGCGACCCCCCTCCTCGAACGGGCTAATTTCCTCGCCATCTTCGCCTCCAACCTGGACGAGTTCTTCATGGTCCGGGTGGCCGGGCTGAAGCGCCGTATCGCCACCGGGGTCGCCACCCGCTCCGCCTCCGGGCTCCAGCCCCGCGAAGTCCTCGACCTGATCTGGACCCGCTCGCGCGAGCTCATGGCCCGGCACGCCGCCTGCTTCCAGCAGGACGTCGCCCCCGCCCTGTCCGACGAGGGCATCCAGCTGATCCGCTGGCCCGAGCTGACCGAGAAGGAGCAGGCCCGCCTGTTCACCTTCTTCCGGCAGCGCGTCTTCCCCGTGCTGACCCCACTCGCCGTCGACCCCGCGCACCCCTTCCCGTACATCTCGGGCCTCTCGCTCAACCTCGCCGTCGTCGTACGCAACCCGGTCAGCGGCCACCGCCACTTCGCCCGGGTCAAGGTGCCGCCGCTGCTGACCCGCTTCCTGGAGGCGTCGCCGCAGCGGTACGTGCCCATAGAGGACGTCATCGCCGCCCACCTCGAAGAGCTCTTCCCGGGCATGGAGGTCCTCGCCCACCACACGTTCCGGGTCACCAGGAACGAGGATCTGGAGGTCGAGGAGGACGACGCCGAGAATCTCCTCCAGGCCCTGGAGAAGGAACTCATGCGGCGCCGCTTCGGCCCGCCGGTCCGCCTGGAGGTCGAGGAGTCCATCGACCCGTACGTGCTGGACCTGCTGGTACGCGAACTCAAGGTGTCCGACGCCGAGGTCTACCCGCTGCCCGGACCGCTGGACCTCACCGGGCTCTTCGGCATAGCGTCCCTGGACCGGCCCGAGCTGAAGTACCCCAAGTTCATCGCGGGCACCCACCGCGATCTCGCCGAGGTCGAATCCGCCGCCGCGCCCGACATCTTCGCCGCGCTGCGCGAACGCGACGTGCTCCTGCACCACCCGTACGACTCGTTCTCCACCTCCGTGCAGGCGTTCCTGGAGCAGGCCGCCGCCGACCCCGAAGTTCTCGCCATCAAGCAGACCCTGTACCGGACTTCGGGCGAATCCCCGATAGTGGAAGCCCTGGTCGACGCCGCCGAATCCGGCAAGCAGGTCCTGGTACTCGTCGAGATCAAGGCCCGCTTCGACGAGCAGGCCAACATCAAGTGGGCACGCAAGCTGGAGGAGTCCGGCTGCCATGTGGTCTACGGCCTCGTCGGCCTCAAGACCCACTGCAAGCTCTCGCTCGTCGTCCGCCAGGAGGGCGACACGCTGCGCCGCTACTCCCACGTCGGCACCGGCAACTACCACCCCAAGACGGCCCGGCTGTACGAGGACCTCGGCCTGCTGACCGCCGACCCGCAGGTCGGCGCGGACCTCTCCGACCTCTTCAACCGGCTCTCCGGCTACTCCCGCCGCGAGACCTACCGCCGCCTCCTGGTCGCCCCGAAGTCCCTGCGCGACGGGCTGATCACCCGGATCGACAAGGAGGTCACGCACCAGCGGGCCGGGCGGGCCGCCTACGTCCGCATCAAGGTCAACTCGATGGTCGACGAGGCGATCATCGACGCCTGCTACCGGGCCGCGATGGCGGGCGTGCCGGTGGACATCTGGGTACGCGGCATCTGCGCGATCCGCCCCGGCGTCGCGGGCCTCTCCGAGAACATCCGGGTTCGCTCGATACTGGGCCGCTTCCTCGAACACTCCCGGGTCTTCGTGTTCGGCAACGGCGGCGAACCCGAAGTGTGGTTCGGCAGCGCCGACATGATGCACCGCAACCTCGACCGCCGGATCGAAGCACTGGTCCGGGTCACCGACCCCGCCCATCGCGCCGCGCTCAGCCGTCTCCTGGAGACCGGCATGGCCGACACCACCTCCTCCTGGCACCTCGGTCCCGACGGGAACTGGAACCGGCACGCCACGGACGCGGACGGCCGGCCGCTGCGGCACGTACAGGAAATGCTCATTGACGCCCGGAGGCGCCGGCGTGCGACGCCATGACCACCAGACGACGCAGGCGGACCTTACGGCAGGGGCGGTGCTCGCGCCCTACCTTCAGGAACAGGCCGCCGAATTCCTGCGCAGCCTGCGCCTGCACCGCGAGAACAGCGCCCCCACGGACGCCGGGAGCCACACCGCCGAGGAGGCCGCCGGTGCGCTGCGCCGCTCGTCCCGCCGGATCGGCGGCACGCTGCACACCTTCCGGGCGGCCCTGGACACGGCCTGGGCCGAGCAGCTCCGCACGGAACTGGCCTGGCTCTCGGGCACCCTGGCCCGGGAGCACGCCTACGCGACCCGGCTGAACCGGCTCCTCGAAGCGCTGCACAACCTGTCCGGCACCTCGCTGCCCGTCACCCGCACGGCATCCGGCTCCGCCGGTGACAAGGAGCGCGCGGCCCTCGGCGTCGGCGCGGCCCGGGCCGGCGCGCTGCTGGAGCGGCAGCTGACGCTCGCCCGGACCCGCGCCCACTCGGCGGCGCTCCAGGCGCTCGGCTCCTCCCGTTTCCACGCGGTGGCCGACGCGGTCGCGCTGCTCGCCTCCGAGGTCCCGCTCGTCGCGGCGGCCACGGCTCCGGCCGAGGAGATGCTGCACGGCCCCGCCGACCGGGCCGAGCAACAGCTGCTCGGCGCGGTGGCCGCGCTCCCGTCGGACAAGGCGGTCGAGCCGTACAACGAGGCGCAGGACGCGCCCTGGCACCGGACCCGGCTGCTGCTGCGCCTGCACCGGTACGCCCACGAGGTGGTACGGGGCGCCCCCGATCCGGTCCTGGCCGCGCCGGGGCACGCCCTCGATCTGCACCGGGACGCGTCGGAGGCGGCCGCGGCGGCGGCATCGGCGGCCCGCACGCCCCGGATCGCGCCCGCGACCGCGTACGCCCTGGGGGTGCTCCACGCCGATCAGCGGCACGCGGTGGAGGCGGCGCGCAACCGGTTCCGGGAGAGCTGGCCGTACGCGAACGCGGCGGTGGTCGCGCCGTGAACGGGCCGTACGCGAACCGGGCGGTGATCACGCCATGAGCGGCGAGCCCGCCCCGGGTCCCGTGCTCGCCGCGGGGTGTGTGCTGTGGCGCCGGGCCGCGTACTCCGGCGAGCTGGAGGTCTGCCTGGTCCACAGGCCTCGTTACGACGACTGGTCGCATCCGAAGGGCAAGCTGAAGCGCGGCGAGTCCGCACTGGACTGCGCCCGGCGCGAGGTACTGGAGGAGACCGGCCACCACTGCGCCCCGGGCGCCGCGCTCCCCACGGTCCGGTACGTGGTGAACGGGCGCCCCAAGGAGGTCGCCTACTGGGCGGCCGAGGCGACCGGCGGCGCCTTCATACCGAACGCGGAGGTAGACCGGGTGAGCTGGCTCTCCCCGGCGGCGGCCCGGACCCTCCTCACCCGGTCCCACGACCGGGACGTGCTGGACGCCCTGCTCGCCGGCCTGCCGGGCACACCGTCAAGCCCGTCCGGCGATTGAGGACGGAACCCTCGCCCCGGACCGGGCCAACGGATTCGAGCCCGTCCGGCGATTGAGGACAAAGACCCGCACCTCGTATCTGCGCAGCAGAACCGCACCGCCCAGCACGGTTCACCTTCCGTTCACCCGCCCCCGTAAACCGCTTCACCTGTTCTGCCTAACTTCGGCAATGCACGGTGCGCGGCGCCAATGCCGGAGCACCCATAACCACGCACGCCGTCGTAGAACGAAGACACCTCGGCGGCTCCTGGAAGGAACACCCGAAAGTGAAGCTTCAGCGCAAGAACCGGCTTCGTGCCACCGCGCTCGGTGCCCTCGCCGTCTCCGGCGCCCTGGTCCTCACGGCGTGCGGTTCGGACAACAACAGCGGCAGCGGGTCCACCGGCGGCAACGGCGGCAAGACGAGCGCCGCGTCGAACATCAAGTGCGACGACGCCAAGGGCCAGCTGCTCGCCTCCGGCTCCAGCGCGCAGAAGAACGCCATGGACCTCTGGGTCAAGAACTACATGGCCGACTGCTCGGGCACCGAGATCAACTACAAGTCGTCCTCCTCCGGTGAAGGCATCGTCGCCTTCAACCAGGGCACGGTCGGCTTCGCCGGTTCCGACTCGGCGCTGAAGCCCGAAGAGGTCGCCGAGTCGAAGAAGGTCTGCACGGGCGGCCAGGGCATCAACCTCCCGATGGTCGGCGGCCCGATCGCCATCGGCTACCACCTGGAAGGCGTCGACAACCTCACGCTGGACGCGCCCACCCTCGCCAAGATCTTCGACGGCAAGATCAAGAAGTGGAACGACCCGGCGATCGCCAAGCTCAACAGCGGCGCGAAGCTCCCGGACAAGGCCATCCAGGCCTTCCACCGCTCCGAGGACTCCGGCACCACGCAGAACCTCGGCAAGTACCTCGGCAAGGCCGCCCCGAGCGACTGGAAGTACGAAGCCGAGAAGAAGTGGCCGGCCCCCGGTGGCCAGGCCGCGTCCGGCTCGGCCGGTGTCGCCGCCCAGGTGAAGCAGGTCGACGGCTCGATCGGCTACTTCGAGCTCAGCTACGCCACCTCGCAGTCGATCTCCACCGTCGACATCAACACCGGTGGCTCCGCCCCCGTCAAGGCCACCCCGGAGAACGCCTCCAAGGCCATCGCCGCCGCCAAGATCAAGGGCACCGGCAAGGACCTGGCGCTCGATCTCGACTACACCACCAAGGCCGAGGGTGCGTACCCGATCGTCCTGGTGACGTACGAGGTCGTCTGTGACAAGGGCAACAAGGCCGAGACCCTGCCCACGGTCAAGTCCTTCCTGAACTACACCGCCAGTGACGAGGGCCAGAAGCTCCTCACCGACGCCGGTTACGCGCCGATCCCGACCGAGATCAACAGCAAGGTCCGCGAGACCGTCGCCTCCCTCCAGTAACCGAGGCGCGCGAGCCGAGGCTCGCAACCGCCACCAGTAACACCAGCGACACCCAGCGGGCCGGTCCGGTGCACCCCTCCGGACCGGCCCGCCACCACCCATCCGGTGCACCGCCGCCAGGGGAGCCACACCGCTCTCCCACACAGACCGGAAAGACCATGGCTTCCACCACACCGATAGATACGCCGCCGGCGCCGCCCGCGGCGCGCAAGCGTGCCAGGCCCAAGACCGGGCGCGCGGGCGACAAGATCTTCCTGGGCCTCTCAAGGGGCTCGGGCATTCTGCTGCTCGTGATCATGGCGTCGATCGCCGTGTTCCTCACCTACCGCGCCGCGCTCGCCATCTCCAAGGACGAAGGCAACTTCTTCACCACCTTCGACTGGAACCCGGCCGGCAACCCGCCGGTCTTCGGCATCGCGGTCCTCCTCTTCGGCACGATCGTCAGCTCGGTCATCGCGATGGCCATCGCCGTCCCGGTCGCTGTCGGTATCGCCCTGTTCATCTCGCACTACGCGCCGCGCAAGCTGGCCGCGCCCCTCGCGTACGTCGTCGATCTGCTCGCCGCAGTGCCGAGCATCGTGTACGGCATCTGGGGCGCCCTCTTCCTGGTCCCGTACCTGGAGGGCCTGAACCTCTGGCTCGACCAGTTCTTCGGCTGGACGTACATCTTCGAGAAGACCGAGGTCGGCGTCGCCCGCTCGCTCTTCACCGTCGGCATCCTGCTCGCGATCATGATCCTGCCGATCGTGACCAGCGTCAGCCGCGAGGTCTTCCTCCAGGTCCCGAAGATGAACGAGGAAGCCGCGCTCGCCCTCGGCGCCACCCGCTGGGAAGTCATCCGCCTCTCGGTGCTCCCCTTCGGCCGCTCCGGTGTGATCTCCGCCTCGATGCTGGGCCTGGGCCGTGCGCTCGGCGAGACGATGGCCGTCGCCACGGTCCTGTCGCCGAGCTTCGTCATCTCCGGGCACCTGCTCAACCCGGGTGGCGGAACGTTCGCCCAGAACATCGCCGCGAAGTTCGACGAAGCCGACGCGTTCGGGCGCGACGCCCTGATCGCCTCCGGCCTCGTGCTCTTCGTCCTCACCCTGCTGGTCAACGGCGCGGCCCGGCTGATCATCGCCCGCCGCAAGGAATACTCGGGGGCCAACGCATGAGCCAGGCAACCAACACCGGCATACAGGAACGCCCCACCCCGATGGCGCCCGCACGCAAGACCAGCCTCAGCAGCCGGGCCCTGCCCCGCTGGGCCCCCCTCGCCTTCGCGGCCGTCGCGCTCGCGCTGGGCTGCGGCATCGGCGCGGCGGCGGGCTGGCGCAGCCACACCCAGTGGGGACTCTTCTCCGCCCTGCTCTTCGTCGTCATCTCGTACGTCACGACGACGGTCGTCGAGAACCAGCGCCAGGCCAAGGACCGACTCGCCACCAGCATCGTCTGGGTGTGCTTCCTCCTGGCCGTCATCCCGCTGTTCTCGCTGATCTGGACCACGGTCAGCCGTGGCGCCAAGGTCCTCGACGGCTACTTCCTGACCCACTCCATGGCCGGCGTCCCCGGCATCGAGCCGGGCGGCGGCGTCTACCACGCGCTGATCGGCACCCTGGAGCAGGTCGGCCTGGCCACCCTGATATCCGCCCCGATCGGCCTGCTGACCGCCGTCTACCTGGTGGAGTACGGCAAGGGCGCGCTCGCCAAGGCCGTCACGTTCTTCGTCGATGTGATGACGGGTATCCCGTCCATCGTCGCCGGTCTCTTCATCCTGTCGATCATGCTGATGACGAAGCTCCAGCCGTCCGGCCTGATGGGTTCGCTGGCCCTGTCGATCCTGATGATCCCCGTCGTGGTCCGCTCCACGGAGGAGATGCTCAAGCTCGTCCCGAACGAGCTCCGCGAGGCCTCGCTCGCGCTCGGCATCCCTAAGTGGCGCACCATCCTGAAGGTGGTCATCCCCACCGCGATCGGCGGCATCACCACCGGTGTGATGCTCGCGATCGCCCGGATCGCCGGCGAGACCGCGCCGATCATGCTGTTGGTCTTCGGCAGCCAGCTGATCAACACCAACCCCTTCCAAGGTGCACAGTCCTCGCTCCCGTTCTACATCTGGGAGCAGTACAAGATCGGCAGCGAGCCGTCGTACGACCGTGCCTGGGCCGCCGCGCTGGTCCTGATCGCCTTCGTCATGATCCTCAACCTGGTGGCCCGCGGCATCGCCCGCTGGAAGGCCCCGAAGACCGGCCGCTGACCGCGGCACGAAAGAAGCAGTGATTCAGATGGCCAAGCGCATCGACGTCAGCGGCCTGTCCGCCTACTACGGCTCCCACCTCGCCATCGAGGACATCTCGATGACCGTGGAGCCCCGCTCCGTGACCGCCTTCATCGGCCCGTCCGGCTGCGGCAAGTCCACCTTCCTGCGCACCCTTAACCGGATGCACGAGGTCACCCCCGGTGGCCGCGTCGAGGGCAAGGTACTGCTGGACGACGAAAACCTGTACGGGCCGAACGTCGACCCGGTCACCGTGCGCCGCACGGTCGGCATGGTCTTCCAGCGCCCGAACCCGTTCCCGACCATGTCGATCTTCGACAACGTCGCGGCGGGCCTCAAGCTGAACGGCTCGTACAAGAAGAACCAGCTGTCGGACATCGTCGAGAAGTCCCTGCGCGGCGCCAACCTCTGGAACGAGGTCAAGGACCGGCTGAACAAGCCCGGCTCCGGTCTCTCCGGCGGCCAGCAGCAGCGCCTGTGCATCGCCCGCGCGATCGCAGTCGAGCCCGACGTGCTGCTGATGGACGAGCCGTGCTCCGCCCTGGACCCGATCTCCACCCTCGCCATCGAGGACCTGATCGGCGAGCTGAAGGAGCGCTTCACGATCGTCATCGTGACGCACAACATGCAGCAGGCGGCCCGCGTCTCGGACCGCACGGCGTTCTTCAACCTCGCGGCGGTCGGCAAGCCCGGCAAGCTCGTGGAGATCGACGAGACGGAGCGCATCTTCTCCAACCCGTCCGTCCAGGCCACCGAGGACTACATCTCGGGCCGCTTCGGATAAACCCCCGGAACGCCTTTGGGTGCTGCATGGCGGTGCCACCCGTAAGGCAAAGGGTCCGCCCCGCTCCCCTCACAGGGAAGCGGGGCGGACCCGTCTCCATACCGCCGCGCCGTCACCCGAAGAGCAGCACCACGACCCCGTAACTCGCGGCAGCGACCAGCCCCGCGGCCGGCATCGTGATGAACCACCCCAGGATGATGTTCTTGGCAACCCCCCACCGCACCGCGTTCACCCGCTTCGTGGCGCCCGCACCCATGATCGCCGAGGTGATCACATGTGTCGTGGAGATCGGCGCGTGAAACAGGAACGCCGAGCCGAACATGATCGACGCACCCGTCGTCTCCGCGGCGAACCCCTGCGGCGGGTCCAGCTCGATGATCTTCCGGCCGAGCGTCCGCATGATGCGCCAGCCGCCCGCGTACGTACCCAGCGAGAGCATCAGCGCGCAGACGATCTTCACCCAGACCGGAATCGGGTCGCTCGGGCTCTCGACATCGGCGATGACCAGGGCCATCACGACGACACCCATCGTCTTCTGCGCATCCTGCAGACCATGACCGAGCGCCATGCCCGCGGCCGAGACCGTCTGGGCTATCCGGAAGCCGCGCTTGGCCTTGTGCGGATTGGTCTTCCGGAACATCCACATGATCGTGACCATGACCAGATAGCCGACGACCAGGCCGACGACCGGCGAGAGGAACATCGGGATGACGACCTTGTCGAGCACCCCGTCCCAGTGCACCAGCGTCCCGCCGGCGAGCGCCGCACCGACCATGCCGCCGAACAGCGCGTGCGAGGACGAGGAGGGCAGCCCGAAGTACCAGGTGATGAGGTTCCAGATGATCGCGCCGACGAGCGCGGCAAAGAGGATTCCCATCCCCTTGTCCCCCTCGGGGGTCGCGATCAGGCCCTCACTGACGGTCTTGGCGACCCCGCTGCCGAGGAACGCACCGGCCAGGTTCATCACCGCGGCCATCGCCAGTGCCGCACGCGGTGTGAGTGCCCGGGTGGAGACGGACGTGGCGATGGCATTCGCCGAGTCGTGGAAGCCGTTCGTATACGTGAAGCCGAGCGCGACACCGATGGTCACGATCAGCGCAAAGGTGTCCACGTGGTTCAGGACTCCTTGACCGCGATGGTCTCCACCGTGTTGGCAACGTGCTCGAAAGCGTCGGCCGCCTCTTCCAGTACGTCCACGATCTGCTTCAGCTTCAGCACCTCTATGGCGTCGTACTTGCCGTTGAAGAGGTGGGCGAGCAGTTTGCGGTGGATCTGGTCGGCCTGGTTCTCCAGACGGTTGACCTCGATCCAGTACTCGGTGAGGTTGTCCATCGTGCGCAGACCCGGCATCGCCTCGGCGGTCAGTTCGGCCGCCCGGGCAATCACCTCGACCTGCTGCGCGACGCCCTTGGGAAGTTCCTCGACCTGATACAGCACGACCAGGTCGACGGCCTCCTCCATGAAGTCCATGATGTCGTCGAGCGAAGAAGCGAGGTTGTAAATGTCCTCGCGGTCGAAGGGCGTAATGAAAGAGGAGTTCAGCTGGTGGAAGATCGCGTGGGTGGCATCGTCCCCCGCGTGCTCCGCTGCCCGCATGCGCTCCGCGATCTCGACTCGGGAGGCAGAATCCGCCCCGAGCAGTTCCATCAGGAGTTTCGAGCCCGTGACGATGTTGTCCGCGGATGCGGAGAACATGTCGTAGAAGCTCGTCTCCCTGGGGGTCAGACGAAAGCGCACGTGGGGTCCTCGGATGCTTTGGATTCGGTCAGGCTGATGCTAGGTGCATCATCCGGCCACGCTAACCGGCGTTCTTCAGTGTCGCGCATCGGGCACAGTGATCAGCACGGGCCCCCGGTCACGGTTCGGCAGAATTCGTTAGAATATACCCACCAGGGGTATGTAAACGGCAGGGTAAAGGGAAAACGGGAGGCAGTAATGACCACCACCGAGGCCGCCGGGACCACCGCCGCCACCGCGGCGACGGAATCGGTCGTCACCGACCACGACCGGGGTATACACGGCTATCACCACCAGAAGGCCGAGCACCTCAAGCGGCTGCGCCGGATCGAGGGCCAGATCCGCGGCCTGCAGCGCATGGTCGACGAGGACATCTACTGCATCGACATACTCACGCAGGTCTCGGCGTCCACGAAGGCGCTCCAGTCCTTCGCCCTCCAGCTGCTGGAGGAGCACCTGCGGCACTGCGTCGCCGACGCGGCGGTCAAGGGCGGCGAGGAGATCGACGCGAAGGTCGAGGAAGCCACGAAGGCCATCGCCCGCCTGCTCCGCACCTGATGCGGGGCCTCGCACCCACCCCGTCCTCAACCCCGGTGGTCGGCCTGCCGGGGGGCGGTGGACCGTTCCGCGATCACCCGGACGTTCAGCACCTCGTCGATACGGTCCGCACTGAGCCGTGCCCCGTTCGCGGCCGAAGCGGCGATCATCAGCTCACCGCAGAGCTCGATCTCGGCGAGGGCCACATGGTCGGATATGGTCCGCGTGCCGAGCATCACAGCGTCACTCACCTCTCACTGCCGTCACCGGCTTCCTAGCGTAGGGAGCGGACCACACCCCGCGCATGGCACGGACGGACCATTTCGCACCCGCCGTCCTGCTATCTCTGCCGGATCTTCCCGGTGTAGATGTCGCCGTCGTCCGGCAGCCGTACGGAGACCGGCACTCCGAATCGGTACAGCAGCGTCGTCGACACCACCTCCACCGTCGGCCCCTCGTTGGCGAAGCGGAAGCGGTGGCGCACCTTGCGCAGCCGCCCCTGGTCGTCGAGATACGCGTCGAACGGCACCGTGTGCGTACGGAAGCCCTTCGCCGCGGCGGCCAGCGCCCCGCGCGATTCCGGCGAGGCCTCGCGCGCCGCCCGCCCGATGTCCGAAACACCCCGGTAGTGCCGCACGGCCACCCCGGCGAGCTCGGTCCTCTCCACGTACGTCACCTGCCGCGCCCCCAGCAGCAGTTCGGCGGCGGCCATCGGATCGGTCACACCGCCGGTGACCAGGTTGCCGTCCTCCAGGGTCGTCGTGTCGACCCTGACCCACTTGTCCTCCGGCACTCCGGCACCGCGGTTCATCATGTAGAGCGCCCCGGGGGCCAGCAGCTCGATGATGGGACGGTGCTCGTCCTCACCGGCGGCGTCCTTGGGCAGCACGACCGTGAGCCGGCCCGTCCGGTGCCGGAAGTCGTACGTCCCCCGGCCCCTGATCGTCACCCGTGTCCCGCCCGCCGCGGTCTCCATCGACGTACGCACCTCGGCGCTTCCGGCAACGATCCGGTCTCCGGCACCGGCCCCGGTACCGTGGGCGGACCCGGCCACGGTCGCCGTTCCGGTACCGGTCACCGTCCCCGCGAGCACCGCGGCAGCACGGTGGACCGCGTCGAGGGAATCGGCCCCGCCCCGCTCGTCGGCCATGGCGCCGCCGCCACCGCCGCCCGCGCATCCGGCGGTCGCCGCCATCACGCCCACCACGGCAAGGGCGCAGACAGCGCGCGCCCCGCCTCCGGACCTGTGCTGCTGCACCACCATCGCCTGCCAACCCCCAACGACGTACCGCTTGCCCGAGCCCCCCACCCGTTCCGCATAACGACAGCCCGTGTCCCCCGTCACGCCGCTCCCGCACGCCGCGCCGCCGGTGGCCGTGCCCAGTACCGTGGACGGGTGTACGTCCAACACACCGAAGAGGCCCCGCAGACTCCCCCCACCAAGTCCGCCGGGCACGATCCCACGACCGTGGAACGCGGCTCGTTCTGCACCGCCCGCTGCAGTTGCGGGTGGCACGGGCCGGCCCGCCGCTCCCGGGACCGGGCCCGCACGGACGCCGCGGAACACCGCGCCGCGCCCTGACCCCACTCCCCGACACCCCGTTCCTCTCCCCCTCTGATCCGTCTTCTCCCGGTGTCCCCCCACCAACCGGCCCATGAGCGCCCGACCCGGAGGTCCGATGAACCCGCTGCCCCTGCCCGACCGGCGCACCCTGCTCCTCGCGGGGGCCGCGGCAGCCCTCACCGGCACCACCGCGACCGCTTGCAGCGGCCCGTCCGGCTCGGGTTCCGACTCCGGCAGCAACAACTCGGGCACCACGGGCACCGCGGATGCCGCTCCCACCTCAACGGCCTCACCGGTCCCGTCGAAGCCCGCGCCGTCCGGCCCGGCGGACTGGTCCGCCCTGGCCAGGAGCCTCGACGGCGCCCTCGTACGCCCCCAGGACGCGGCCTATCCGACCGCCCGTCAGCTCTACAACACCCGCTTCGACAGCCAGAAACCGGCCGCCGTCGCCTATGTCAGGCACGAGGCGGACATCCGCGAGTGCCTGGCCTTCGCCCGCCGCACCGCCACCCCCGTATCCATCCGCAGCGGCGGCCATTCCTACGCGGGCTGGTCCAGCGGCGACGGACGCCTCGTCGTCGACGTCTCGTCACTGTCCCGCGTCGAGAAGAACGGCACGATCGGCGCGGGCGCCAGGCTCATCGACGTCTACCAGGGCCTCGCCCGGCACGGCCTGACGATCCCCGGCGGCTCCTGCCCCACGGTCGGCATCTCCGGCCTCACCCTCGGCGGCGGTCACGGCGTCGCGTCCCGCGCGTACGGCCTGACCTGCGACAGCCTCACCGCGGCCACCGTCGTCACGGCCGACGGCAAGACCCTCACCGTGGACGCCAAGCACCACCCGGACCTCTTCTGGGCGCTGCGCGGTGCGGGCAACGGCAACTTCGGCGTGGTCACCGAGCTGAGGTTCCGTACCCGCCCGGTCCCCCAGACCGTCGCCGCGTACATGTCCTGGCCCTGGTCGCGCGCCCGCTCCGTCGTCACGGCCTGGCAGGAGTGGGGACCGTCGCAGCCCGACGAGATCTGGTCCTCCGCGCATCTCGACGCGGGCCCGGGCGGCGGCAACCCGACCGTCTCGGTGGCGGCGTTCAGCCTCGGTACGTACGGCGACCTGCAGAACGCCGTCGACCGCCTCGCCGACCGGATCGGCGCTTCGGCCTCCTCCGTATCGCTGCGCCGCCGCAGCTACCAGGAGTCGATGCTCGTGTACGCGGGCTGCTCGGGCATCACCGACGCCCAGTGCCATCTGCCGGGTACGACGCCCGGCCGCACCCCGCAGGGCACGCTCCAGCGCGAGACGTACGCCGCCGCTTCCGACTTCTACGACCGCTCCCTGTCCCCGGCAGGCGTGCAGGCCCTGCTTGACCGGGCCGAGGCGTTCACCCGGATTCCCGTGACCCAGAGCGCAGGCGGTGGTTCCGTCGCGCTCACCGCACTCGGCGGGGCGATCAACCGCGTCTCTCCGGAGGCGACGGCCTTCGTCCACCGCCGCTCACGGGTACTCGCCCAGTACATCGGTTCCTGGCGCCCCGGCACGGCGGGCAGTGCCCAACAGGGCTGGCTGAAAGACACCCATGCGGCGATGCGCCGGTACGCGTCCGGAGCGGCGTACCAGAACTACACGGACCCGACGCTGACCGACTGGCGCCGGGCCTACTACGGTTCGGCGGCCGACCGGCTCACCCGCCTGAAGAAGCAGTACGACCCCGGGCGCCTCTTCACCTTCCCGCAAGCACTCTGACGTCGGCGCGCCGCAGCTACGCGGCCAGGTCCTTCTCGCCGTCCCCGCCGCCCGTGCCGGGCCGCGGTTCCGGAATCCCGACGGCTCCGGTCCGTCCGTCGGACGCTGCCGACGGCGCCGGCCGACGCGACCGTACGAGCCACCCGAGCCGGTCCGAACGGGAGACGGCCGCCGTCAACGGGGTCAGCAACATCATCGCCAGCGGGGCGAGCAGCAGGGCGACCGCGGTGCCGAGCGCGAATCCGCCGATGACGTCGGTCGGGTAATGGACGCCCATGTAGATCCGGCAGAACCCTTCCAGCAGGGCGAGGGCGATCGCCGCGACGCCGAACTTCCGGTTGGCCACGAAGAGCCCGACGGCCAGGGCCATCGCCATCGTGGCGTGGTCGCTCACGAAGGAGAAGTCGTTCTTCCCCTCCACCAGGACTTCCAGCCCCTGGTGGTCCCGGAACGGGCGCGGTCGCTCCACGAAGCCACGGATCGGGATGTTGATGAGCAGCGCGATCCCCGCGGCGAGCGGCGCCCAGACGATCCCGGCGACCGTCGTCACCGACTCATCGGCCGTGCCGCGCCGGCGCACGCTCCACCAGCACCACAGGACCACCAGGACCATGCCGAGCATGATCCCGTACTCGCCGACGAACTCCATGACCCGGTCGAACCAGGTGGGAGCGGACTTCGCGAGCCCGTTGATGTCGTAGAGCAGGCTGACATCGGGGTTCGGCCCATCCACTGCGAGTCCAGCCATCTGCTGCGGCCCCTTGCCTTGTCTGCTGCCGCGGGGCACGCCCATGTGCACCGCCTTGACGAACCCCCGTGTCGGTTCGATCACTGCGTGGATCTGTACTGCGCGGATCTGTACTGCGTGGGTGCTCCACCGGTGAGGGCTTCCCGGGTCGGCGCCGCGTGATCAGAGCACCGCTGTCCCGGTCGATCCCGTCCACCCAGGGAACGACGTGCTCCGTGCGTGCGTTCCATTCTCCACCGAATGATCACCATGACGTTATCGAAGAGTGACTCATCGTCGCAGCTCAGGGCCCAGGCTTCACGGAGAGTTCCGGCCACCGCCGCCCCTGCGTCATGCCGCCGGACGGGCGGTCGGAAGCGCCGCGGCCCCGTCCTTGGTCACCCGTGTCGCGCCGAAATAGTCAGGGGTGTCGATCTTGTCGAACCGGATCACGGCCCCGGTGTACGGCGCGTTGATCATGTACCCGCCCCCGACGTACAGCCCCACGTGGTGGATGGCCCGCGAGTTGTTCAGATCGTCCGAAAAGAACACCAGGTCGCCGGGGAGCAGTTCGTCGCGCGAGGGGTGCGGCCCGGCGTTGTACTGGTCGTTCGCCACCCGGGGCAGTTCGATGTCCACGGTGCGGTACGCGGCCTGGGTCAGGCCCGAACAGTCGAACCGTCCGCCCTGCTCGGCCGTGCCGTTGCCACCCCACAGATACTTCGTCCCGAGCTTCTTCTGCGCGAAGTAGATCGCCCCGGCCGCCTGCTCCGAGGGCTGCACCCGTCCGACGGGCCGGGCGAAGCTCTTCTCCAGCGACCGGATGATGGTGACGTAGTTCTGCGTCTCCGCGATGTCCGGCACCCCGCCCGCCCGGATCACCCGGTACGCACCGGCGTTGTACGCGGCCAGCATGTTGTCCGTCTGATCCCCGGGCACCTTCTTCACGTACCCGGCCAGTTCGCAGTCGTACGAGGCGGCGGACGGAATCGCGTCGGCCGGGTCCCATACGTCCCGGTTCCCGTCCTTGTTCCCGTCGATGCCGTGTTCGGCCCAGGTGCCCGGGATGAACTGCGCGATGCCCTGCGCCGCGGCGGGACTCTCGGCGCGAGGGTTCCACCCGCTCTCCTGGTACAGCTGGGCGGCCAGGAGGGCCGGGTTGATGGCGGGGCAGAGGTTGCCCCACTCCTCCACCAGGGGCTGGTACTTCGCCGGCACCGCCCCCTTGGCCAGCCCGACGGCCCCGCTCCTGCCGGAACTGACGAGTCCGGCAGCGGCGGAGTACGTACCGACGACGAGCAGAGCCACGAAGGACATGGCCATGCCGACGCCGATGCCACCGATCACCCAGAATTTACGCACCCCTCAACCTTCCCCCATCGGGGCCGGGTTCATGGGTGGTTTCGCGGGTGTGTACGAATCACCGGGGTCACCGGGGTCGCGGACTGGCCGGTTCTGTGCGCTGACTGGCGCATCCTATGCGCTGACCATCCATCACGATGCCCCGGCGGACCAGTATTCGGAGTGCACGTTCGGGCGCGGGAGGGGGTAGACCCCCTCGTACGCCGGACCGTTCGGCTTGGAGGCGGAGTCGGCGACCTTGGACTCCTTCACGCAGGGGCTGTCCGCTTCGAAGAACGCCTGGCCCTTGCCGCGGAAGCTCACGCTGATACCGAAGCCGGCCTTCGTCTGCGCGTAGAGCGCCGGGAACTCCTCGTCGTTGTTCTTCGCCTTGATGCGGTAGTCGCTCTCGCGCCAGAACTTCTCGACCTGGTCCAGGAAGTTCTGCCGGCGCTCCGCCGACACCATGGTCATCACGGTGCGCCTGCGCGTCACGTCGCAGCTTCCCGTCGTGGTCGGACCGTGCGCCCAATGGACCTCGGGGTCGATCGCCTTCAGTACGGCGTCGAGCATCGCGTCGGACCGTTCGGCGGCCTCCTGCATGTTCATACCGCGCTCCTTGCCGCTCTTGGTGCTCCCGGCGCTCTTGCTGCCGTTCGATTGTCCGCTGTCGTTGCCGCAGCCGGACAGTGCGAAGCCGAAAGCCAGGGCCACCGCAACGATCTGGAACCTTCGCTTCATCGCTGTTCCTCCATCTTGAGCCTGTCGGAGTGTCCCGACACGATCAGAGCGATGCTGTCCGCCGACATGGCGTCTCGTACCGGATCGAAGTAGTTGGAGTGCGCGTCGAAGCTCACACCACTCGTGCTGATCAGGGGCTGGCCGGGGGCCACCGGGAACCGCCTGGCTCCGAAGGCCTTGCTCGCCGGGTCCTTGCCGAACCAGAGGTCGTCGTCACCCGGGTCGGCCAGGTCTCCGGCGATGTACGCGCCGGCCGGGCCGCCCAGAATCATCCCTATCACGCCCGCGGCGGCCTGTGTCTTGGACGGGAGCTTGGTCACCGGGTCGTTGGCCGCGGCACCGACGAAGACATGCCCGCTGCCGACACCGAGGTCCACGGCACGGTCCACGCCCACCCCCGGACTGCCGACCAGGATGATGTCGTCCACCCCCGGAATACCGCCGTCGCGCTGCGTCGCGGCGCCCACGGTACGTGAGCCGTACGAGTGCCCGATGGCCGTGATGTGCGGATCCGCGTTCTGGTTGGTGGCCGCGATACCGCCCATGAACTCGCTGTAGGCCACGCCGCCCTTCTCCGCCCGGCCGGTGCCCGCGACGGCCAGGCTGTGCAGCCCGTCCGGTGTCTGCGGTGCGTCGTATCCGAGCCAGACGATCGACGCGGTGGACGGGTCGTACCCCTGCGCGCCGATCGCCGTGTCACGGGCCCGCTTGAGGTCGTTCTTCGCGAAGTCCTCGTCGAGGGAGGTGTTCAGCCCCGGCACGTACGCGGACACGTTCTTCGAGGTGTCGGGGTTTCCGTAGGAGACGATGGCCCGGCCGTTGCCCTCGTCGCTGATGCCGATCAGGTACATCGGCGGCTGGCTCCCCTCCTTCAGCTGCCGGTCGATCTCCCGCAACCCCGCCAGCTGGTCCTTCGACTTGGAGTCGGTCTTCCCCTCCAGCTTCGAGATCAGGTCGGGGAGGTTCTTCCGGTTGGCCGCGTCCCTGTCCGCCGCCGGGATGCCGTCCAGATTGCCGATCTGGTCCGGGGAGAGGTCGAGGTACTGATCGCGCTGCTGCTGCGTCAGCCCGTTCCACCAGTCCTTGCGTTGGGCCGGGGTGGCATTGCGCGGGATGCGGTCGTTGAGGTACTCGCGTTCCTTGTCCCGTACGGCCGCCTCGACGCGCGAACCGGAGCCGGGCAGTCCGGCGACCGCGCCACCGCCCCCGCCGGACGCCTTGGTCATGTCCCAGGCGGCGGCGATGTACTGGCCCTTGTTCCACTTGTCGCTCGCCCCCCGAGCGGACTGGGCGTACTGGTCAGCGATGCCCTTGATGGTGTCGCCGGGGTGGATGACGGTGTCGACGGCACCGCTGACGTCGCCCCACAGGCCGCCGTCACCGATGACGCCGGAGATGAAGTCGCCGTCCGAGGGGCGGGAGGAGCCCGGCTCCGGCTTTTGTCTACCCGCGTCAACCTGCGAAGAAGAATCACCACCGGTCGAGCCGCTGGAACCGCCGGAGGTGTCTGCGCCGCCGGAGGAGCCGGTGCCGCCGGAGGAGTCTGTTCCGCCGGAGCCGCCGGAACCGGAGCCGGAGCCACCGGACGCGTCGGACCCTCCGGATGTGGTCGAGCCTCCGGAAGCGTCGGATCCTCCGGAAGCAGCCGAGCCGCCCGAGTCCGTACCACCGCCGGAGGTCTCCGACCCGCCGGAGCCGGTGCCGCCGGTCACGGTGGAGCCCTCGGAGCCGGCACCACCACCGGCATCCGCGCCCTTACCGGCGACCACCTCGACGTCGGGTGCCGGGCAGGCGCTTCCGGTGAGTTGGCAGATGGCGTTCCGGATCTCTCCGGTCAGCTGCCCGCCGATCCCCGTCGCCACGAGCCCGCCGATGAGGGCCACGACCACGAGGATCATGCCCAGGTACTCCATCGCGGTCTGACCGGCGTCCCGACGCCACTTGATCATCCGCGCGACGCTGAACGGCCGGCGCTCGACCCGCTGTTCGAGGCTGAGCCCGAACCATTCACGGGAGGCGGACCGGAGCAGCAGGACGACGACGGCGACCGGCATCACCAGCTGCGCCACCCCCTGCCCGCCGGTACCCTCGCTCAGCGTCGCCAGGGCCCCGACGGTGAGCCAGGCGTGCACGGCAAGCAGCCCGCGCCAGATCCAGACACCGCCGGTCCGCACGTAAAGCGACAGCACGAACCCGGTGACACCCGGCAGCGCCGCGTACAGCAGCATGCCCAACAGCCGTCCGTCCACCGCATCGACGGACGAGGCCACGACGAGCGCGTCGAGCACGCCGACGACGGTGACGACGAAGAGCAGCCGGACGAGAATCAGCACCGCCTGCAGAGGACGCGACAACGACCGCCTGCCCGAACGGGCCTCGGCGGCACTCATGTCGGCGCCACCCGGAATCGCTAATTCTCGTATGCCAGACACGACGGGTCTCCCAGCTTGGTGAGTGGGCGCAGTGACAGTTCAACCGGTCTCTGTATGCGACCACACCAACACCGGGCGCGGCATGGGCCCCAGGGCCCAATGCAAGACTCAGGTCCCAGATGGTCGGCCTGTCTCCTACCGCCGCCGACTGGCCTGTTATGGACCACGGGTGGCACGGACGCGACGTCAGGGGGCCCCGGCGGACCAGAAGTCGGAGCGGACGTTGGGGCGGGGGAGGGGGTAGACGCCTTCATAGGAAGGGCCGTTCGGTGGGGTGGTGGACTCGGCAACCTCCGACTCCATCACGCAGGGACTGTCCACCTCAAAGAAGGCCTGGCCTTCGCCCCCGATAATCAGAGTGACGCCGAAACCATCTCTTGTCTGGGCATAGATGGCCGGGGAGTCTACGTCGTTGTTGACACCTTTGATCCTGTAGTCACGGTTCCGCCAGATGCGTTCCACCAGCCCCAGAAAACTCCCCCGGCGCGTCGCGGACACAACGGTCATCACCGTGCGCCTACGCGTCACGTCACAGCTTCCCGTGGTTGTGATCCCGTGAGTCCATTGCACCTCCGGCTCAATCCCTCTCAACGTTGCATCCATGATTCCGTCAGCGCGATCCGCCGCTCCCTGCATATCCATGTCAGCCCTCTTCCCATCATTCACGCATCCAACGAGTGACACACAGGCGATGAGCGCCATGACCGCCATTCGGAACCGTATTCTCATCGAGGCTCTTCCCCCTTGACCCTCTCGGATTTACCTGCAGAAATCAGGGCGATACTGTTAGCTGATGAAGCATCTCTTTCTGGATCAAAATATTGACTGTGCGCATCAAATGAAATTCCATTTCCGCTGAGCAAACGCGGGCCTTCATCTACCGGGAAGCGCCTCGCGCCGAACGCCGCGCTCGCCGGATCCTTGCCGAACCAAAGGTCATCGTCTCCCTGATCTGCAATGTCTCCCGCGACGTAGGAGGCCACCGGCCCAGCAGCAACCAGCCCCAGAACACCGGCGACACTTTGCTGCTTCGACGGGAGTTTGGTCACAACGTCGTGTTCAGCGGCCCCGACAAAGACGTGATCCTTCCCCACCCCGAGGTCCTCCGCACGGTCGACACCTACCCCTGGGCTACCGACCAGGACGATGTCGTCAACTCCTGGGATCCCGCCGCCTTGCTGCGTAGCAGCACCAACGGTGCGCGAACCATAGGAGTGTCCGATCGCAGTCAGATGCGGGTCCTCGTTCTCATTCGTCGCATTCAGGCCTCCCATGAAACTGTTGTAGGCCAAACCGCCTCTCTCAGCTCTCTCGTCACCCATTACGGCAAATGATCCCAGTGGATCACCAAGAGGTGTTTGTGGCGCGTCATAACCGAGCCAGACAATCGCCGCACTCGACGGATCGTGCACTTGAGTTCCGATAGCCGTATCCCGAGCACGCTTGAGGTCGCCCTTCGCGAATTCCTCATCAAGGGATGTTCCCAACCCCGGCACATACGCCGAAACATTCCTGGCCGTATCCGGGTTCCCGAACGAGACGATCGCCCGGCCATTTCCCTCGTCCCCGATACCGAGGAGGAACATCGGAGGCTGTCGGCCCTCCCGCAACTGCCGATCGATCTCCCGCAACCCCGCCAGTTGCGTCTCCGACTTCGTGTCTTCCCGCCCCTCCAGCTTCCCCATCAGCAACTGCAGGTTGTCCCGGTTCGCCGCGTCCCTCACGAGGGCCGGAATGCCGTCCAAGTTGCCGATCTGGTCCGGGTACACCGCGAGGTACTCCTCGCGCTGTTCGTCCGTCAGGCCGGCCTACCATGCCTTCCGCTCAGCCGGGGACGCGTCGCGGAGGATGCCGTCTTTCAGGTAGCCGCGTGCCGCCTCCCGGACCGCGGCCGCGTCGCCCGCCGCGTCGGTCCAAGTGGCGTCGGGGACCTTCAGGCCCTCCTCGGCCTTCAACTTGCGCAGGATCCGCGCGTACCGCCAGTCGATCTCGGCCGCCGTCCGCACCGCCTTCGCCACCCGGTCCGCGATGTCCTGCGCCTTCGCCACGTTCGGGTTGGGCGCGACCAGGCCCGAGGGCGGCAGGAGGCCCGGCGCCGCCCCCACCGACGCCGTCCCGCCCGGCAGCGGCTTGCCGTCGATCAGGCCCTCGCCCGCCGCCGGGTACGTCACCGAACCATCCCCGTGCACGGTGAACTTCAGGGACTCCGCGTCTTCCAACGCCTCCCGCAACGCCCGCTGCTGAGCGCGCAGTTCATGGGCCAGGCTGTTCAACGTCGTACGAAGCAGACCGCACTCCGTGTAGACGTACTGCAAGTTGCTGCTCATCTGCTGCAGCCGCCCCACCGCCGCATCGGCCGCCGCACCCCGCTGCGTACCGCGCAGCCCGTTCAGCAGTTGCGTCTCGATCCGGTCCCGGCCCGCATCCGCACGGTTGCTCGCCTGTCCCCAGCCGTCGGCCGCGCCTTCCAGTTCGCCGCACTTCAGGTCCCGTAACTGCGCCCAGGTGAGCGTCATCGCGCCCCACCCGCCACCCGTGCGAACGACGCCTTCACGGTCTGGTCCGTCTCGCCCTGGTCCCGGACGACGGCCCGCAGCTTCCCGGCCAGCGCCCCGCACTCCCCCCGCGCGGCCTCGAACCGCCGCTCCCACGACTCCCGTACGGCTGCCAGCTCCGCCAGCGCGGTCAGACCGGCGGTCCCCGCGAGGATGCCCTCGTGTGCGGTCTCCAGTTCCGACTTCACCGGGGCGAGGTGCGTGCGCACCGCTTCCGCGCCACGGGCGGCCCGTAGCCAGGCCCCGTCGCTGTGCTTCAGTACGTCCCCCCGGTCACCGCCGCTCTGCCCCGTCAGATCGCTCAGCCGCTGTCGGCCCTCCGGCTGTCCCGCCACTGCCACTCCGGTCACCCCGTTCCGTCCTTGATCGTGGAGCGGGCACTGTGCCAAATCCCGGGCCGACGACACGCCGCGCTCCCACGCGCATCACTGCGTGTCGCCCCCGCTGGCCCGGCGTACCAGGCCCTCCGGTTCACCCGAACGGGCTGCTGCCGGAGCCGCACACGCGCCCTGCGGCCGGATCCCGACAACGGCGGTGGTCGGCCCATGGCCGACCACCGCCGGGGCCTCGGAGCTCCACCGGAACGGGGCGGCGAGCACTACAAGGCCCACCGTGCTCCGGCGGCCTGTTCGGCCCGGTCGTTCAGCCGGCCGTTGCGATGAGGCGTCGCAGCGTGGCGTGGGCGGGTGGGCCCCAGGTGGGCTTGCCGCCGGGGCGGCCGTGGACGCCGGCATCTCCGATGAGGATGCAGGCGAGGGCGCGCAGCACCGCCCAGCCGCGGGCGCGACGCAAGGTCGCGGCGTCCGGGGCCGGCTGGTAGGCCTCGTAGAAGCGGTCGGCGGCGCCGTCCGGCAGCAGTACCCAAGGGGCGGCGAGGTCGCAGGCCGGATCGCCTGCGAAGAGGTCGCCGAAGTCGATCACGCCGCAGAAGGTGCCGTCCGCGGTGAGAACGTTGGCCGGATGCAGGTCGCCATGGAGCCACAGTGCCGGCCCCGCCCAGTCGGGCGCGGCGGCGGCGTCTTCCCAGACCGCGCGGACGGCGTCCGGGTCGGGGATCAGCCCCAGCCCGGTGGCCGAGGCGAGCCCCTCGGCGAACTGCTCGGCTCGGTCGGCCAGCGGCCCCCCGCGGCCACGACCGGCGGGCGCCCCGGTGGGAGCGGGCCGGTGAAGAGCCATCAGGAAGGCGGCCAAGGTGTCGGCCGCCTCCGCAGCGCGCGTGGCGGGGGCGCGGTCGGCGGGCTCGCCCGGCACCCAGGTGGTGACGATCCAAGGCCGCGGAAACCGCTCGGAGGGCTCGCCGAGGCGCTGCGGGACAGGGATCTGCAGAGGAAGGTGCGGGGCGAGGGCGGGCAGCCAGGCGTGCTCCTTGCGCAGCAGCTCGTCCGCAGACTGCGTCGCCCAGGGCAACCGGACGGCGAGGTCGTCGCCGAGCCGCCACAGCTGGTTGTCCCAGCCACGCGCACCGAGCGTCAGAGGGCGATCGGCCAGGTCGGGGTGCTGGTCGCGCAGAAGATCCCGGACCAACTCCGCGGTGACCTCGATCTCGGTGTGGGTCATACGAAACAACGATAGCGTCGCCGACCGTCCCATAGAGCGGCTGTGGTTGATGTCCTGACCCCGGCGGAACCCGATCCCGTTCAGCGTTGCTGCGGCGATCAACAGTTGGAGATCGAGAGCGGACAAGCCGCCGAGCAGGGTTCGGCGGCGGGCATGTCAGCCTGGTGTGCCGTCATGCAGAGCAGAGAGACGAGGTGTTGATGAGTACATTCCGATTCTCCGCGGTTGCCGGGGCTGTGTGCGCAGCCGTCATCTGCGCGGGTTGTAGCTCGCAGCCGGCAGAGCAGCCGACAGCCGGGACGCCATCCGGGAGGTCGGCAGCAACGGCCAGTCCCGCCGCCGGCCCGTCGCCGGTGACGCCCGCGACCCCGACCGTGGACCCGAACGTGGTGCCGGGGTCGGTCCTGAAGACCTACCTGCCGACCAAGGACACCCTGCCTACGGGCTGGAAGTTGTCCTCCGTCTTCACGGAGGCTGACAGCGGGCCGACGCAGCTGCCGCGATCCACCGCTCCCAGCCCGACAGTGCTCCGGGGCTGTGACCAACTGGCCGACCACGGAACGGGGGCGGCCGTCGGCAGCCCGGCCGCGTACGCCGGCGTGGGGGTCGTCGACTCGTCGTCCCACGAGGTCGGGGTAGCGGTGAACTCCTACCCCGCGGGTGATGCCGATCGGATGCTCAGCAGGCTGAAGGTGCTGGAAGGCGTCTGCGGAAGCACTTATGAGCAGAGCTCCTCAGGGCAGCTCAACCCGGTGACGGTGACCGTCAGCGCGGTTGACGGGCCGCGGGAGGGCGTGCTCGTCAAGGTCGACCGAACGATTTACGTCGGTCAGGAGTTCGTCGTGATGCAGATCGGTGACCGGGTGCTGTCCGTCAGTTCCGACAACAAGTACGGGGGTTTCGCCGATGTCGTGGGACTGGCGAAGGCCATAGCCCCGCGGGTGAAGTGAGGCCGGGGCGGCTCAGCCAAGGATCGGTTTCTCGTGGTTCTCCGGCTCGTCCCTGAGGAAGGCATCCCAGGGACCTGGCCCACTGGAGCGCCACCGATTTGGCTCTTTCCTTGTTGTCCGACTGAATCAACGGGACTCGGTACTCGCGGTACCACACCTGGACCACGAGGTTGTCCCTCCGCATCGACTCCAGCTCGGCGGCCTCGCGCCCCCACGGGCGCAGCAGCACGTCTCCAAGTCGAACGTGGCGCGGGCGAACATCCGCCGGTCGGCGGGGACATGAGCGTCGTCCGTGGGCACTGAGGTCGAGGCACTCATGGCCCTCTTCCTACTCGACCACCTGCCCCACCCGGACCCTGCCGCTTCCCCCCTTTGCTGCGCACTCCAGTCACCGCCTGTGCGGGCCGGTAGCGCCGTCGCCACGGATCGCCGCCGACCTGGCGCGGTGATGGACGGTCCGTTTCCGGTTCCCGGCCCTCCTCGGGGAATCGAGTCTCCATCAGACCCGGATT
>NZ_JBVKBV010000007.1:0-17675 GCF_055635345.1 Streptomyces sp. NPDC111516
GCGCGGTATCCGTCGTTCAAGGGGATCATGGCGGCGAAGAAGAAGCCGGTGGAGTCCTGGGATCTGGAGGACCTGGAGATCGAGGCGGACGAGGTCGGTCTGGCGGGTGCCTGGAGCGCGGTCGATTCGGCGGCGGCGCGTCCGGCCCGTACGGCGGGCACGATCGTCAAGGACGAGGGCGAGGGCGGCAAGCGGCTGGCCGAGTTCCTTGCGGGCCAGAAGTTCATCTGACCCGCCCCCCGGTTCCCGGTTCCTGTTCCTGTTCTCGTTTTTCTTCGCAACTCGCAGGAGATTGAAGTCCCATGGCTGAAGTTCTCGTCTTTGTCGATCACGTGGACGGTGCCGTCCGCAAGCCCACGCTGGAGCTGCTGACGCTGGCGCGTCGTGTCGGTGAGCCGGTCGCACTCGCGTTGGGTGCGGGTGCCGCGGGCACGGTGGGTGTGCTGGCGGAGCATGGTGCGGTGCGGGTCCTGACGGCTGATGCGCCGGAGTTCGCCGAGTATCTGGTGGTGCCGAAGGTCGATGCGCTGCAGGCGGCGTTCGAGGCACTCTCGCCGGTCGCGGTGCTGGTCCCGTCGTCCGCGGAGGGCAAGGAGATCGCGGCCCGTCTCGCGGTGCGTATCGGTTCCGGGATCATCACGGACGCGGTGGATCTGGAGGCCGGTGAGCAGGGTCCGGTCGCCACGCAGTCCGCGTTCGCGGCGTCGTTCACCACCAGGTCCCGGGTGGTCAGGGGCACCCCGGTGATCACGGTCAAGCCGAACTCGGCGCCGGTGGAGGCCGCGCCGGCCGCGGGTGCGGTTCAGGCGCTGGCCGTGTCGTTCTCCGCTCAGGCCACCGGTACCAGGGTCGTCTCGCGCACCGCGCGTGAGTCGACGGGGCGTCCGGAGCTGACCGAGGCCGCGATCGTCGTCTCGGGTGGCCGGGGTGTCAACGGCGCCGAGAACTTCGCGGTCATCGAGGCGCTGGCGGACTCGCTCGGTGCGGCGGTCGGTGCGTCGCGGGCGGCGGTGGACGCGGGCTGGTACCCGCACTCCAGCCAGGTCGGCCAGACCGGCAAGTCCGTCTCGCCGCAGCTGTACATCGCGTCCGGTATCTCCGGGGCGATCCAGCACCGGGCGGGCATGCAGACGTCCAAGACGATCGTCGCGATCAACAAGGACGCCGAAGCCCCGATCTTCGACCTCGCCGACTACGGCGTCGTCGGCGACCTCTTCCAGGTGGTGCCCCAGCTCACCGAAGAGGTCAAGACCCGCAAGGGCTGACCCGCCCCCCCTTGAAACAGTGTCCCGACGGTCCGGGGCCGCGCGGTGCGCACTCACTCACCGCACGGCCCCGGACCGTCCTGTCGATGAGGCCCGCCGCGGGGCCAGGGAATCTACGGCGTCAGCCGCTTTCGGCGGCACGGGCCGTCCAGCGTTCCTCGACCTTCGCGATCCTCCAGTACGCCAACGCCAACGCCCACACCAGCACGAAGAGCCCGACGATGATGTAGCCGACATTGCCCAGGTCGAGGCCGGAGATCCAGCCGGTGACCGAGTCCCGGAGATCGAGCTTGTCGTGCAGTACGGTGACCAGTTCGATCGTGCCGATGAGGAAGGCAACCGCGATCGACAGGCCCGTGATGGCCAGGTTGTAGAAGACCTTGCGTACGGGGTTGGAGAAGGCCCACTGGTAGGCGAAGTTCATGAACGTTCCGTCGAGCGTGTCGAACAGGCTCATCCCGGCGGCGAACAGCAGCGGCAGGCACAGGATCGCGTACCAGGGCACACCGGCCGCGGCACCGCTGCCCGCCATGACCATCAGGGTGACCTCCGTGGCGGTGTCGAAGCCGAGACCGAAGAGGAAGCCGAGCGGATACATCTGGCCGGGCCTGGTGACGGACCGGGTGAACCGGCCGAGGATCCGGTTCATGAACCCTCGCGAGTCCAGGTGCTGCTCCAGTTCGGCCTCGTCGAAGCGGCCGGCCCGCATTGCCCTGAACACCCGCAGGATGCCGACGAGCGCGACGAGGTTCAAGGCGGCGATCAGGTAGAGGAAGGACCCTGAGACGGTCGTGCCGACCACGCCCAACACCTGGTGCGTGCCCGAATTCTCGTTGATCAGCACCCCCGCGAGGCGCGCTCCCCCGGCTACCAGCGCGGCCATGGCGATGACCACGCTGGAGTGTCCGAGCGCGAACCAGAAGCCGACCGAAACGGGCCGCTTGCCGTCGGCCATCAGTTTGCGGGTCGTGTTGTCGATGGCGGCGATGTGGTCGGCGTCGAAGGCGTGCCGCATGCCGAGGGTGTAGGCGGTGATCCCGAGCCCGATGCCGAACGCCTTGGAACCGACCTCGTAATGCCCTGGCACGACCAGCAGGAACAACACGCCGAACGCCACCACATGCAGGGCCGCTATCACCGCGAGCAGCCCCGCGGTGCGGATGGTGTCCTCGCGCCGCCACTTGAACACGGCAGACTTGGGCAGGGTCATACGGTCACGCTCCAGCACCTCGTGGATAACTTCGTGAGATGCCGTGGCCGGTCTCCTGGCTGACGGGTTCGCTCGCGCTCGTACCCGCCCCGGCCTTCCCAACCGCGCTCTGCGGCCAGTGGCGTCAGTGGGACGGATACTCCCCGATCACAGTGGCGAGGGCCGCTCCGGCCTGAGACTCCCTGGAGTCTGTCACCGGTCTTCCCGAACACCACGACGCGCACACTCTAGATTCCGGTGAGTGACGTCCACAAGTCCTCCGGTTCGACCAGCGACGCAGTGGACCGACAGCGGATTAAATGGCGCGGCAGGGACGTTGTTCCTGTTCGGTGCCGATTCGTGGATGAATCCGGTGGATCTGGAGGCATGGCTGTGCACGGTGAGTACAAGGTCCCGGGCGGCAAGCTCGTCGTCGTCGATCTGGACGTCGATGGTGGGGCGTTGCGCAACGTACGGGTGGCCGGGGACTTCTTCCTGGAGCCCGACGAGGCGATCCTCTCGATCGACGCGGCGCTGGAAGGCGCCCCGGCCAACACCGACACCGCCGGTCTCGCCGCCCGCATCGACGCGGCTCTCCCCGCCTCGACCGTGATGCTCGGCCTCAGCTCCGAGGGCGTCGCCGTCGCCGTGCGCCGGGCCCTCGCGCACGCCACCGAGTGGAGCGACTACGACTGGCAGCTCATCCACGAGGCCCCGCAGTCCCCCGCGCTCCACATGGCCCTCGACGAGGTCATCACCGCCGAGGTCGCCGCGGGCCGGCGTCCGCCGACGCTCCGGGTGTGGGAGTGGGCCTCGCCCGCCGTGATCATCGGCAGTTTCCAGTCGTTGCGCAACGAGGTCGACCCGGCAGGTGCGAAACGCCACGGCATCACGGTCGTCCGCCGCATATCCGGTGGTGGGGCCATGTTCGTGGAACCGGGCAACACCATCACGTACTCGCTCTCCGTTCCCGATTCCCTGGTCTCCGGCCTCTCTTTCGCCGACAGCTACGCCTATCTGGACGACTGGGTGCTCGGCGCCCTCGGCGACATGGGCATCAAGGCCTGGTACCAGCCGCTCAACGACATCGCCACGGACGCGGGGAAGATCGCGGGAGCGGCTCAGAAGCGCGTGGTCGGCGGGGAGGGCGCCGTACTGCACCACGTGACCATGTCGTACGACATCGACGCCGACAAGATGCTGGAGGTGCTCCGCATCGGCAAGGAGAAGCTCTCCGACAAGGGCACCAGGAGCGCGAAGAAGCGCGTCGACCCGTTGCGCCGCCAGACCGGACTGGCGCGCGAGGCCGTCATAGAGCGGATGATCGAATCCTTCCGCACCCGGCACGGCCTCACGCAGGGCAAGGTGACGGACGAGGAGATGGCCCGGGCCGAGGAGCTCGTGCGTACGAAGTTCGGCACCCAGGAGTGGACCGCTCGGGTGCCGTGAGCGGGCCCCGCGAGCGAGCGCCGGATTCCGTGCGCGGGTGATGCACGGAGTCGAAGACAGAGGCGTTGCTGTGCTCCCGGTGCTGTGGACAGTCCATCGGGAGGGGCGTCACCTTGCCATCCCCGGGAGTTCCTGCTCGGTCCAGATGATCTTGCCTTCGGGCGTGTAGCGAGTACCCCAGCGGCGGGTCAGCTGGGCGACGAGGAAGAGGCCCCGGCCGCCCTCGTCGGTCGTTCTGGCGTGCCGCAGCCGGGGAGAGGTGCTGCTGGCGTCGGATACCTCGCAGATCAGGACGGACTGGCGCAGCAGCCGCAGCCTGATCGGGCCGGTGGCGTAGCGCACCGCGTTGGTGACCAGTTCGCTGACGATCAGCTCGGTCGTCATCTCCAGTTCCTCCAGGCCCCAGTTCCTCAGCACGCGCGCCGTGCGGGCCCGGACGCCCGCGACGGCGGCCGGGTCGGAGGGCACCTCCCAGGAGACGACGTGGTCGGCACTCAGCTCGTGCGTACGGGCGAGCAGCAGGGCGACGTCGTCGGGCTGCGGTACGGGGAGCAACTGCTCGACGACCGTCGCGCACAGTGCGTCCAGGGAGAGTCCGCACTGCGACAGGGCGGCACCGAGGTGGGACATGCCGACATCGGCGTCCCGGTCCCGGCCCTCGATGAGGCCGTTGGTGTAGAGGCCGATCAGGCTGCCTTCCGGCAGCAGGACCTCCGCCGTCTCGAAGGGCATCCCGCCCAGGCCGAGCGGGGGCCCTGCAGGCAGTTCGAGGAAGCTGACACGCCCGTCCGGGAAGACGACGACGGGCGGCGGGTGGCCGGCGCGGGCCATCGTGCAGAGCTGGGTGACCGGGTCGTAGATCGCGTACAGGCAGGTGGCGCCGAGCACGGGCGTGCCGCTCGCCTCGCCCTCGGGTTCCTCGTCGCCCAGCCGGAGGACGAGGTCGTCGAGGTGGGCCAGCAGTTCGTCGGGGGGAAGGTCCATGTCGGCGAGGGTGTGCACGGCGGTGCGGAGCCTGCCCATGGTCGCGGCGGCGCTGATGCCGTGGCCGACGACATCGCCGACGACCAGGGCGACCCGGGCGCCGGACAGCGGGATCACATCGAACCAGTCGCCCCCGACACCGTCCTTGGCGTCCGCCGGGAGGTACGCGGACGCCACGTCCAGGGCCATCCCTCCGGGCAGCGTGTGCGGTAGCAGACTGCGCTGGAGGGTCAGCGCCGCGGCGTGCTCGCGGGTGTAGCGGCGGGCGTTGTCCACGCAGACCGCCGCCCGTGCCACCACTTCGCGGGCCGGCAGGACGTCTTCGGGTTCGAATGGGGCCAGGTTCACCGATCGTATGAAGGTGGTCAGGCCGAGCACCGTGTCCCGGGCCCGCATGGGTACGGCGATGAGGGAGTGGAAACCGAATTCGCGGATGGCCGCCGCCCTGGCGGGCTGTTCGACATCCCACAGCCTCCTGACGGAGTCGAGGACCGGGATCAGGATGGGTTCGCCCCCGCTGAGGAACCGGATGCCGTGGGAGGGGGGCACGGAGTCCACCATGTCCCCGACCTGGTGGACCGCCTCCGGGCAGCCCTCCCGCACCGAGCTCATTCCCGCGCGGCGCAGCATCGGCCGGGCCGACGCGCCACCCGCGCCGAGACGGGTGGCTCCCGTACCGGAAGGCCCCGTGCCGAGGGGCCACGGGCCGGGCTCCTCCGGGCAGGCGACCGGTTCCAGCAGGTCGACGACGACGAAGTCGGCGAACCGCGGCACCGCGAAGTCGGCCAGCTCCTGAGCCGTGCGCAGCACGTCCAGGGTGGAGCCGATGCTGGCTCCGGCGTCGTTGACCAGGGCGAGGCGCTGCTGGGCCTTCCACCGGTCCGTGACGTCCAGGACCATGTAGCAGACGCCGGTGACGGTGCCGTCACCTTCGGTCAGGGGGAAGAACGAGGTGGAGTAGGCGCGCTCCCGGTGCGGATCGGCCCAGCTCCAGCCCCGGTACTCGTAGTCGATGACGGGGGCCCCGGTGTCCAGCACCCGCCGCATCTGGGTCTCTATGGCGTCGGCCGCCATTCCCGGGAGCACTTCGCGCACCCCACGGCCCACTCGCTGTGCCCGCGGGACGCCGCCGATGCGTTCCAGGGTGTCGTTCAGCCAGACGTAGCGCAGCTGAGGGTTCAGCACCGCCAACCCGATCGGTGAGCTGGTCAGGAAGGCGTCGACCACGGACTGCCCGACGGCCCACTCCGGCCTCCGTTCGCGCCCGGAGACCAGGAAGCACTCCCGGCCGTCCAGGTGGAACGCGGCCGAGACCCGCAGATCCACTTCGATCCGCTGCCCGTCGCGCCGCCGCACGGCGGCGACACCGCTCCACCCCCCGCCCGTGCGGCACCGCTCGGCGATGCCCGCCACCCGTACCGGGTCCCCGGGCATGGCGAGGAGAAAGCCGGCGGACCGCCCGACCACCTCCTCGGCGCTGTAGCCGAGCAACTCCTGCGCGCTGTGCGTCCAGCCGACGACCATTCCGGTCCCGGCGACCACCGCGGTCGCGTCGTTCGCTGCGTCGAAGGAGTGCTGAGGGCTGCTGGGCTGCGACGGTTCGTCTCCGGGCGCCGACTGCGGGCCTGCGGACGCCATACTGGTCACCACCCATCCACTCCGTTCGGTTCCATGATCCCGCCTACGGGGCTCGGGTGCGAATGTCCGCGGGCGCGGTTCGGGCGCCGGGCTGCCGCGATGCGGGGTCAGCGGCGTGGTTCGCGCGGTGTGACGAGGCCCGATTCGTACGCGAAGACGACGAGCTGCGCCCGGTCCCGGGCCCCCAGCTTGGTCATGGCGCGGCTGATGTGCGTCTTCGCGGTGAACGGGCTGATCACCATGTGTGCGGCGATCTCCTCGTTGGTGAGACCGTGAGCGGCGAGTGCGCTGACTTCCCGTTCCCGGCGGGTGAGGTTCTCGAAACCGGGGGCGGTGGTCCGGTCGGGTGGTCTGGCGACGAATTCGCCGATCAGCCGGCGGGTGATCGCGGGCGAGAGCAATGCGTCACCGCCGGCCGCTACGCGGATCGCACGGAGGAGTTCGGCCGGTTCGGTGTCCTTCAGGAGGAACCCGGCGGCTCCGGCGCGCAGCGCGTCGAAGACGTACTCGTCGAGGCCGTAATTGGTGAGGATCACGACATGGACGGTGGCCAGCCGGGGGTCGGCGGCGATCTCGCGGGTGGTCTCGATGCCGCCCATCACCGGCATCTGTACGTCAACGAGCGCGACGTCCGGGGTGTGCAGCCGGGCGAGGTCCAGACCGTGGCGGCCGTCGGCGGCCTCACCGATCACCTCGATGCCGTCCTCCGCGTCGAGCAGCGCCCGGAATCCTGCCCGCATCAGCGCCTGGTCGTCGACGATCAGCACCCGGATCGGCCGCGCCTGCAAGTCGGTCATCCGAGGGTTCCGGCGGTGTGGAGGGGGAGCTCCGCGCATACGGAGAAGCCGCCGGCCGGGCGGGGTGCGGCTTCGAGGGTGCCGCCGAGTGCGGTGACGCGCTCGCGCATGCCGGTGAGTCCGGTGCCCGCGGTGATGGTGTCACCCGCGGTGCGGGGTCCCTGGTCGTCGATGCGCACGGTAAGGGCCTGTTCGGTGTAGGTGAGGCGGACGGTCGTGGTGGCGCGGCCGGCGTGCCGGGCGACATTGGTGAGGGCCTCCTGCACGATGCGGTATGCGGCCCGGTCGACGGCCGGGGGCAGGGGGCGTTCGTCGCCGCTGACCGTGACGTCGAGTGCGATGCCAGCGGTTCGGGCCCGCTCGGCCAGCGCGTCGATGCGGTCGAGGCCGGTGCCTGGCTCGACGACGTCGGTCCGGAGCACTTCCAACGTCGCCCGCAGTTCGCGCATCGCCTCGCCGCTCGCCTCCTGGATGGCGAGCAGCGCGGGTTCCACCTCGGTGCCCCGTTTACGGGCGAGGTGCACGGCGACTCCCGCCTGGAGCTTGACGATCGAGATGGAGTGGGTGAGCGAGTCGTGCAGCTCGCGGGCGATCCGCAGCCGCTCCTCCCCCGCCCGGCGCAGCGCGGCCTCGTCCCGGCTGCGTTCGGCGTCCAAGGCCCGTTGTTCGGTCTGGCGCAGATACGCCTGCCAGTTCTTGTCGATCAGTCCGGTGACGCCTGCGCAGAGGAACCAGCCGAGCAGCAGCAGGGTCCGTTCGACGGTCTCCCGGGGGCCCGGTGCACCGATGGCGAGGACCGTGAAGTAGCCGGTGAGGAACAGGGCTCCCGCGGCGATGCCCCAGGCGCGGTGTCCGCCGCGGGCGGCGGCGTGCACGGCCGCCAGTACGGGGAACGCCGCCCAGCTTCCCGGGTGCGCGTGAACCACGTATCCGAGCATGCAGAGCGTGGTGACGGCGAGGACCGCGCGCGGGGCATCGCGGTGCCCGGCGAGTGCGAGTGCGCCGGCCGCGACGAGCAGCAGGTCCAGGGCGTCGGGCGCCGAGGCGACGACGGCCGCGGCGGTGACCGCCGCGGCGACGACGACGGCAAGTGCCGTGTCCAGCAGACGAGTCCGGCGGTCGGTGTGCTTCGTGTCCCCCCGCATGTGCGGCACCCTAACTTCCGTACGACCGCGGCGGCATCACCCCCGGGGACGGGTGCGTGACTACTCCGGGGGGAGTAGCCGCGACGGCGGTGGGTCGCGCGGGATCAGCGGCGACTGTCTCCGGGGGTACGACGACCTGGGGCGGGTGTGCGGGCGAGCATCGTCGCCATGACCGGACCTTTCCGTTACACCTCACCCGTACCTCCGAAATCGGCGACCGGCACGGTCGCCGACGTATACGCCCAACTGGGCACCGATTTCGGCATCGAACGTGCCCCGACCTTCGTCGTCCTGTCCGCCGCGCCACCCCTGCTGGCCGGCGCCTGGGCCGTACTGCGGGAGTCCCTGCTGGCCGGGCGGGCGCCGCGCACGGACAAGGAGGTGGTGGCCGCCGGGGTGTCGCTCGCCAACCGCTGTCCGTTCTGCGTGAGCGCGCACATCGTGCTGCTGCACGCCACCGGCGACCACCGGCTGGCCGAGACGATCGCGCGCGGCGAACAGCCGAAGGATTCCTGGCACCGTCAACTGCTCGCCTGGGGAAAGGACATGAGTACCGCGCAGCCGTTCCCGGCCGAGCAGGCCGCGGAGCAGATCGGGACGGCGCTCGCCTTCCACTTCATCAATCGGATCGTGTCGTCGCTGCTGACCGAGGACGCGCTGCCCGGCGGCGCGCAGAAGTACCGCCTCGTACGGACCGTGGCGGGCCGCTCCCTGGCCGGCACCGTGCGCCGTGAGCTGACGCCCGGGGAGAGCCTGGCGCTGCTCGAAACGGAGGGCGAGCCACCGTGGTGGGCGGCGGGCACGGCGATCGGCACGGCGTTCGGCGCACTGCGTACGGCTGCACAGCTCGGCGCGGGGCTGCTGAGCGATGAGGAACTGGCTCTCGTACGGGAGTCGGTGGCGGCCTGGGACGGCGTGACCCCCCTGCCGCTGCACGGCGCACGGCTACCGGACCGGGAGGCGCTGCCGGGTGCCCGGCTGGCGCTGCTCGCGGCCCGTGCGCCGTACCGGATCACCGACGACGACGTGGCGGCCTGGCTCGTGCCGCCGCGCACCGATCACTGTCTGGTCCATCTGATCGCGTTCGGTGCGATCTGCGCCGTCGAGCGCGTCGAGGCCACCCTCACCACCCCGACGAAGGAGCACGCATGAACGTCGCCGACGCCTGGAACGGCCCGCTCGGGCTGCACTGGGCCGACCATCCGGACCGCTACAACGCCATGCTGGCGGGGTTCGACGCGCCGCTGTTCGACGCGGCTGCGATCGCTGTGGCCGACCGGGTGCTCGACATCGGCTGCGGCAGCGGCCACACGACCCGGGCGGCCGCGCGGCGCGCGCCTCGGGGACGGGTCACCGGCGTGGACATCTCGGCGCCGCTCCTGGAGCGGGCCCGGTCCCTCACCCCGGCGGCGGAATACCCGTCCGTTTCCTACGAGTCGGGGGACGCGCAGACCCATTCGTTCGAGCCGGGCGGCTACGACGTGGCGATCAGCCGAGGCGGTGTGATGTTCTTCGCCGACCACATCGCCGCCTTCACGCATGTCGCCGGCGCGTTGCGGCCCGACGGCAGACTGGCCTTCATCTGCCCGCAGCCCGCGCGGGCCGATGGCGAGGAGAGCAAGACGCTGGGCCTGCTGGCCTCGCTGCTGGGCCGGGATCACGCGTCGGAGAACGCGGTGGCGACGGCGATGGCCTCCCTGTCCGATCCGGGGCGCCTTCACGAGGTGCTGGGCGCGGCCGGGTTCACGGAGATCACCGCGGTCGCCGTGCACGCGGCCACCTGCTGGGGCCGGGACGCGGCGGACGCGGTGGCGTTCTTCGTGTCCCGGACGCCGGGGCTCGCCATCTCCGACGCCACCCGGGCCTCGATGACGGAGGTGCTGCTGCCGCACGAGACCGCGGACGGTGTGCTGCTGCGGGCGGGGGTGTGGGTGGTCAGCGCCCGCCGGCCGGGCTGACCGAGGTGGGCGGTGCGGGCGGCCGGTGCTCGTACCAACGGCGGTCGGCCTCCAGCTGGGCGGCGAGGGAGATCAGCCGTTCCTCGCTGCGGGAGGGGCCGAGCAACTGGGCGCCGACGGGCAGCCCGTCGGCGGTGAACCCGGCCGGTACGTTGATGCCGGGCCAGCCCAGTACGTTCCAGGGCCAGGCGTACGGGCAGGCCTCGGTCATCGCCACATCGGTGCGCCAGGCGCTCAGCCCGTCGAACCGGCCGATCGGGGGCGGTGGCAGGGCGGTCGTCGGGGTGAGCAGCACGTCGTAACCGGCCCGGGCCCGGGACGTACGGAAGAACGCGCCGATCCTGCGGTGCTGACGGACCTCCCGCTCCCTGGCCGCGCGCACCACCCGGCCGCCGAGACGGGTGCCGGTCCGCAGGGCGCTGAGGGTGCGCGGGTCGAGGAGGGCGGGGTCGGGGTGGCGGGCGGCTAGTTCGGCGATCCCGGCGGTGGCGCGGGGGACGAAGCCGAGGCCGATCAGCCCGTAGCGGGGCCTGGCCTCCTCGACGTCGTGGCCCAGGCGGGCAAGGGCCTCGGCCAGTGCGGTGACGGCCCGCCGCACTTCGGGGTGGGGTGCGGAGCCGGTGAGGGTGAGCGGGGGGCGCCAGGCGAGGGCGATGCGCAGTCTGCCCGGGTCACGACGGGCCGCGGCCGAGGCCGCGACGGGGGGCGGGCGGTGCGGGTCGTCGGGGTGGGGTCCGGCGACGGCGTCGAGCAGCAGGGCGGCGTCGGCAACGGTCCTGGCCAGCGGCCCGTTGACGGTCAGGCCCTGGAAGGCGTCGCTCTGCGGGTGGACGGAGATCCGGCCGCGCTGCGGTTTGATGCCGACGAGGTGGGTCCAGGCTGCCGGGATCCGGACGGACCCCGCGCCGTCCGAACCGAGTGCGGCGGGTACGAGCCCGGCGGCGACGGCGGCCGCGGACCCGCCGGACGAGCCGCCGGGGGTGTGTCCGGTGTTCCAGGGGTTGCGGGTGGCGCCGAAGGCGGGGCCCTCGGTGAACGGCCACTGGCCCAGCTCGCAGGAGTTGGTCTTCCCGACGATCACGGCCCCGGCGGCCCGCAGCCTGCGTACGGCCTCGCTGTCGGCGGTGGCGGCGGGCAGATCGCCGTCGCAGCCGAAGTAGGTCGGCATGCCGAAGACATCGGTGTCGTCCTTGACTGCGACCGGCACGCCGAGCAGGGGCAGCCGCTCCCCTGCGGCGAGCCTCCGGTCGGCCTCGGCGGCCTCGGCGAGCGCGGCCTCGGCGCGCAGGTGCCGGAAGGCGTTCAGGGTGCCCTGGCTCGCCTCGATGCGGCGCAGGGCCGCGGCCACCTGCTCGGTCGAGGTGGTACGGCCTTCGGCCAGCTCCCGTGCAATGTCGGCCAGTCCGGTCGGTGCGGCCGGTTCGGTGGTTTCGACGGCTTCCGTTGAGGACATGGGCTGCCCGCCTTCCTCGCCTCGGCAGGTGCGCACGCCGGCACCTGTACGCCCGAACGAACTTACCGGAGGGTAACGAGTCATGAGCAGTCCGCTCAACCGTTCGGAGGAGGGTCGAGCGGCGGAGGGAACACGGATTGCCCACCGCCTACGGCTGGACGCTGATCTCGCCGATCCCGGTCCCGAGGCCGGCACAGTGCGCGGTGGACTGACCGGACTGCCCCGGGCTGAGGGTGACGTGCTCACCGTCCACGTCCGGGGACCAGCCGCAGACCAGATGCACCCAGAAGGTCTGGGCCGTGCTGCCGTCGTTGCGGCACAGCGCGTAGCCCGTGTAGTCGTCGATCTCGTGCTTTCCGGTCTCGCAGGACAGACCGGGCGGCGTCGCCCGGGGTGCCGCCGCGGCGGCGGTCGCGGGTACCGCGAGCGCCGCGGCCGCCCCTGCAGCAACGACGCCCCGGAGCACGGTCCTGGACACGCTCCCCATCGACAGCTTCATGTCTTCCTGTTCCTCTTCGTCGGTGACGGACTCGGTGCGTCGCAACCGTCCCCCGCCACCCATGACACAAAACGAGGCAAAACATCACCGTGTGTATGCGCTCGGTGCGTGGCCGCGCGACCCGCCCCTGCCCGGCGTACCCTCAAAAGGATCGGATCGCACACCTGAACAGGCCCGACGGGCCCTTCGAGGGAGGCGCCGTGACCGGCCAACTCATCGGCACACGCCGGGCCGCGTGGGCGGCGGTCCTCGTGCTGGGACTCACGAGCGGCGGTGTCATCGGCGGCGGTGTGGCCCGGGCGGACAACGGTATCGACAAGCTCTCCGCCCAGCAGATCGCCGAGCGCTCACGTGACGTACTCCTGAGCGCCCACTCCTTGCACCTCAGCGCGCGCGGCACCCTCGGCAGGGGCAGCCCGTCGATGACCCTGGATCTCACCCTGGACCGGGACGGCAACTGCACCGGTTCGGTGGACCTCGGCAAGAGCCAGGGGTCGGTCCGGATCGTGAAGCGCGGCAACGACATCTGGGTCAAGCCGGACGCGGACTTCTGGAAGAACCAGGTGCCGGACGACGGCGCGGCCTTCGCCGCGATCCTCAACGGGCGCTACATGAAGGGTTCGGCCACCGACCCGAGGCTGCGCGGCGTGACGAACGGATGCGATCTGGACACCTTCCAGAAGCTGGTCGGCGATCACGCGGACAACGGCCGGGGCACGCTGGACAAGGGCCGGAAGACCACGCTCGACGGGGCTCCCGTGGTGCCGGTGACCAGGCTCGGGGACGGCAGGACGCAGACGATGTACGTCGCGGCCACGGGCAAGCCGTACCCGCTGAGGATCACGGTGCGGGGCGGCGGGGCGAACGCGGTCGTGAGCCTCTCGGCCTTCGACAAGCCGGTGCCCACGGCCACGCCGCCGACGGATCAGACGTACGACATCAATGCGCTGCTGACCCGTCGGACCGCGCCGCTGTGACGCCGGAGGCGGAGCGCCCGCTCAGCACCGTGTACAACACCAGCGACGAGGCCAGTCCGACCGCCCAGCCGTAGTCCGCGAGCGGCTTCAGGAACGGGATCAGGCCGTCGGCCGGGAACGGGCCGGCGCCGGGGGCCGAGTGGGAGCCGCCGATCGCCAGGACACCGCCGACGGCGAACGCGACGACCGCCCGCCAGTTCCAGCCGCCCGCGTACCAGTAGCGGCCGCCGGGACGGTAGAGGTCCGCCAGGTCGAGCACGGTGCGGCGGACGATCCAGTAGTCGGCGATCAGGATGCCCGCGACCGTACCGAGCAGACCGCCGACCAGTCCGAGCCAGGTGAAGATGTACAGCTCGGGGGTCTCGGTGAGCTTCCACGGCATGATGAGCACGCCGACGACACCCGTGATCAGGGCGCCGGTACGGAAGTTGATGAGCTTGGGGGCGAGGTTCGCCAGGTCGTACGCGGGTGACACGACGTTCGCCGCGATGTTCACGGAGACCGTCGCGACCAGCACCGTGACCAAGGCGTAGAGCAGCCCGAAGACATTGTCGGTCCGGGCGACGAGCTGGACCGGGTCCCAGATAGCCTCCCCGTACACGGCCTGCGAGCCGGAGGTGACCAGGACCGAGAGCAGGGCGAAGAGCGTCATCGTGGTCGGCAGGCCGAGCGACTGGCCCCGGATCTGGGCGCGTTGACCGGCCCCGAAGCGGGTGAAGTCGGGGATGTTGAGGGAGAGCGTGGCCCAGAAAGCGATCATGCCCATCAGGGAGGGGAAGAAGACCGGCCAGAACTCCTTGCCCCAGCCGAGCTTGGACGGCTGGTCGAGCAACGGGCCGAATCCGCCCGCCCTGACGGCGACCCAGACCAGCAGCACCACGGCGCCGACGATGACGAACGGGGCCGCCCAGTTCTCGAACCGGCGCAGGGCGTCCATCCCCCGGTAGATGATGGCGAGTTCGAGCGCCCAGAAGAGGATGAAGCAGAGCCAGAGCGTCCACGGCTGCCCGCCGATCCCGGATGCCTTCGCCCAGCCGCCGAAGATCTTCCCGAGCAGGGTGAAGATGCCGACGCCGCCGATCCAGGTCTGGATGCCGAACCACGCACAGGCCACCGCGGCCCGGATCAGCGCGGGCAGATTGGCGCCGCGCAGCCCGAAGGAGGCGCGGGCCAGAACGGGGAAGGGGATGCCGTACTTGGGTCCGGCGTGCCCGGTGAGCAGCATCGGGCCGAGCACGATCAGGTTGGCGAGCGCGATGGTGAGGACGGCCTGTTTCCAGTCCATGCCGAGGGCCACCAGGCCGGAGGCGAGCAGCCAGGACGGGATGTTGTGGGCCATGCCGACCCAGAGCGCGGCGAAGTTGTACGTCGTCCAGCGGCGCCGTTCCAGCGGGACGGGCAGCAGGTCCTCGTTGACGAAGCGGTTGTCGGTGGGGACGGCGCCGGGGGCGAGTTCGATGCGGCCCGACGAGTCGGATATCCGGTCCTGCGGTGGGACGGGTGGAAGGGGCGGTGTGGGTGGGACGGTCGATGTCATGGCGGCTGGACCCTTCGCATGGGAGCGGGGCGGTGCGCGGGGGTGCGGGGGTGCGGGGGTGCGGACAACCGTGGGGCGGATGGGTCTGGCGGTCAGACTGTCACGCCGTCAGCGCGGGGATGATCCGCGAGCCGTAGGCATCGATCGTCGCCTCGCGCGCGTCATGCATGTTGTAGACGGCGAACTGGTCGACGCCCAGGTCGCGCAGCGCCCGGAGCTTCTCGATGTGTGCCTCGGCGGGACCCAGCAGGCAGAACCGGTCGACGATCTCGTCCGGTACGAAGGCCGTGTCGGGGTTTCCGGCGCGGCCGTGGTGGCTGTAGTCGTAGCCGGACCGTCCGGCGATGTACTCGGTCAGGGCCTCGGGGACGAGTCCGGAGTGCTCACCGTACCGGGACACCAGGTCCGCGACATGGTTGCCGACCATCCCACCGAACCAGCGGCACTGCTCGCGGGCGTGGTCGAGGTCGTCGCTCACATAGGCGGGGGCGGCGACGCAGATGGTCACGGAGTCCGGGTCGCGGCCCGCCTGTGCCGCCGCGTCCCGTACGGCCTTGATCATCCACTCGGTGAGGAACGGGTCGGCGAGCTGGAGGATGAAGCCGTCGGCCTTCTGCCCGGCGAGGGCGAGCGCCTTCGGGCCGTACGCGGCCATCCAGACCGGCAGTCTGCCGTTCTTCACCCAGGGAATCTGGACCGGCTGTCCGTCGACGGTGGCTTCCCGTCCCTCGGCGAGGTCGCGGATGACGTCGATGGCCTCGCCGAGGCGGGCCAGGGTGTTGGGTTTGCGTCCGGCGACCCGCATCGCCGAGTCGCCCCGGCCGATGCCGCAGACGGTGCGGTTGCCGAACATGTCGTTGAGGGTGGCGAAGGTGGAGGCGGTGACCTCCCAGGTGCGGGTGGACGGGTTGGTGACCATGGGGCCGACGACGAGGTGTTCGGTGTGTTCGAGGATCTGGCTGTAGATGACGAACGGCTCCTGCCAGAGCACCGCCGAGTCGAAGGTCCAGCCGTGGCGGAAGCCGTTGCGTTCGGCGCGGCGCATCAGACCGACGACGGCCGAGGCGGGCGGGTCGGTCTGGAGGACGAGTCCGAATTCCATGACGGTGCTCCTAGTCCAGGTACTGGCAGGTGGCGCGCGGGGTGTACATGCCGTGGCCGGCCCGGCCGGTGAATTTCCGTCCGTCGATGACGACTTCACCGCGCGAGAGGACCGTCTCGACCTGGCCGGTGATCCGCTTCCCTTCGTACGCCGAGTAGTCGACGTTCATGTGATGGGTCTCGGCGGAGACGGTCTGTTCGGCAGCGGGGTCGTAGATGACGACATCGGCGTCGGCGCCCGGGGCAATGGTGCCCTTCTTCGGATAGAGGCCGAACATCCGGGCCGGGGAGGCGCAGGCGATCTCGATCCAGCGGCGGCGCGAGATGTGACCGTCCACGACCGCCTGGTGGAGTAGGTCCATCCGGTTCTCCACGCCGGGCATGCCGTTGGGGATCTTCGAGAAGTCGCCGCGACCCATCTCCTTCTGGCCCGAGAAGCAGAAGGGGCAGTGGTCGGTGGAGACGACCTGGAGTTCGTTGTTCCTGAGTCCCCGCCAGAGTGCTTCCTGGTGTTCCCTGGGGCGCAGGGGGGTGGAGCAGACGTACTTCGCGCCTTCGAAGTCGGGCTCGGCGAGGTTGTCGGTGGAGAGGAAGAGGTACTGCGGGCAGGTCTCGCCGAAGACGGGAAGTCCCTTGTGGCGGGCGGCGGCGAGCTCGGCGACGGCCTCGTCGGCGGAGACATGCACGACGTAGAGCGGGGATCCGGCGACGCGGGCGAGCTGGATGGCACGGTGGGTGGCCTCGGCCTCCAGCGCCACCTTGCGGACGTCGCCGTGGTAGCGCGGGTCGGTGCGGCCTTCGGCCAGGGCCTGTTCGACGAGGACGTCGATGGCGATGCCGTTCTCCGCGTGCATCATGATCAGGCCGCCGTTGTGGGAGGCCCGTTGCATGGCGCGCAGGATCTGGCCGTCGTCGCTGTAGAAGACACCTGGGTAGGCCATGAACAGCTTGAATGAGGTGACACCCTCCGATACGAGAAGGTCCATCTCCTTGAGCGAGGACTCGTTCACATCGGAGAGGATCATGTGGAAGGCGTAGTCGACGGCGCAGTTGCCATCGGCCTTCGCGTACCAGGCGTCCAGCCCTTCGCGGACCGAGCGGCCCACGGACTGGATGGCGAAGTCGACGATCGTGGTGGTGCCGCCCCAGGCGGCCGCGCGGGTGCCGGTCTCGAAGGTGTCGGCGGCGTAGGTGCCGCCGAACGGCATCTCCATGTGCGTATGCGCGTCGACACCGCCGGGGATGACGTATTTGCCCGTGGCGTCGATCCTACGGTCGGCATTCCAGCTCTCGGCCGCTTCGGTGTCGTGCGCCGCGAGGGCGACGATGCGGCCGCCTTCGATGAGTACGTCGGCATGGATTTCGTCGGACGCGGTGATGACGAGACCACCGTGGATGACGGTGCGGCTCATGTACCCCTCCTCACTGTGGCGGAATGGGTCTACGCACGTAGACATGGTGCGTGGTGAAGAACGTAGAAGTGGGTTACCCACTGTGGCAATACCGCTGCGGCTAACCGCTGAAGACGTTTCTGTTTCACCGGCCCGGCACTCCACCGGCCCACAGCGCGACGCGGCGGGGGGGGGGGGGGGTGTTGGGGGAGGGGGGGGGGGCGCGTGGTGGGAGGGCACCCCCTGAGGAGGGGAAGGAGGAGGAGGGGGCCAAGGGGTGGGATGCATTACT